>NZ_ATZA01000031.1 GCF_000427965.1 Olivibacter sitiensis DSM 17696
TAACGTCCCGGCGGCTTTGCGCACGTCCCGAGCGGGGCGTAGCCCCTGTGAGGGATGGCGCAAAACCGCCTGATGTGCGAGAGTCCGCGAAGCGACCGAGCGCATCAGGCGGTGCAAGCCGCCGGGACGATGTAGCGAAAGGAGCGAAGCGGATTTCGCTACATCGCTTCGGGTATTGCCGAAGGCGGGGATTTTTAGTACTAAAGTTTAATCGAAGAACGAATGTTGAACTTTGCACAAATGCTCAATCGAAGAACTTCAGCCCCGCTTTTGGCAATACCATGTTACAGGCTGGCGTTTTCGTTAACTGTGTAATTTTAGCTATTTATTTTCAACCTTTTAACCCATTTATACACTTCGACCCACAACACCGACACGGCAGCAATTAAAATTGAGATTAAGAATTGCTGGAAATTTATACTACTCAATTGAAAGAAAGAAGCGAATGGCGGAATATAGAGTATTGCAATAAGTAAAACCAAAGATGCTCCAAGTATTAATGGGAACAATCTATTTTTATTTTTAAAACTATCAAATACACTGTAAATGAATGAGCGATTAACCATACTCAAAAACACATTTGCAAATACTAAAGTTGTGAAAACTATTGAACGTGTAGTTGCTTCATTACTACCGTTTTGTACAGCATACTGATATGCAGTTAGAACGCCTGCGGTAATGGCCAATCCCTGAATAATACTAATGCTTAATTCTTTCCAGCTCAAGAATGTCTCGGTCATTTTACGTGGTTTCTCTAGCATTGTATTTTTTTCCATCGGCTCATTTTCATAGACAATAGAACAGGTTGGCCCCATTATTAGCTCCAAGAAAATAACATGTACCGGTGTGAAAATATGCGGATATATCCAACCCAAAAACAAGGGTAAAGAAACCGTTAGAATAATCGGAATATGAATGGATATAATATATTGAATGGCTTTTTTGAGATTGGAATAAATTCTTCTTCCAGCCGCTATTCCAGTGATCAATTTGTCTAAATCATCATTTGCAATAACCAATGCTGCCGCTGCTTTTGCGATTTCTGTTCCTTTATTTCCCATCGCTACACCAATATGAGCTGCTTTCAAAGCAGGTGCATCATTCACGCCATCTCCCAGCATGGCCACCACTTCATCGTTCTTTTTAAGAGCGTTTACAATTGCCAATTTTGCCTCGGGGAACATACGCGTAAACAGTGTGGTGCTTTTAGAAAGTTCCATCAATTCGGTTTCTGTATGATGAACGATATCGGTTCCGTTTACTGCTGCTGTTTCGTTTATTATTCCTGCTTGATGCGCAATAGCCCTTGTTGTATCTGCATTGTCTCCTGTGATGACTTTTACCTTGATGCCTGCAGCATATATCTTTTTAAATACTTCTTGAATGTTCGCTTTCGGTGGATCGTAGAAAACAGTGAATCCTAAAAAGTCAAAAGAAAAATCTTGTTGTTTTTCAGGAAAGTGATTGCCTTCAAAATTACATTTAGCCACGCCCAGTACTCGGTACCCTTGTGCTCCGAAATTGATGATATGTTGTCGTAAATTGTCCTTCTCGCTTTCCGTAAGATTAGAAACGGCAAGAATGGCTTCGGGCGCACCTTTGGCTGCAATAATTCTTTCACCTAAACTATTTTCAAAAAGATGCGTCATCATTGGAGGTTTCCCTTCTAATGGATATTCGTGTATCATTTGAAAATTCTTCCGCTCATCATTGGATTGTGTTTGCTCATAAATTTGATGCAGTGTTTTTTCCATGGGATCAAACGGAATGGGTTCACTACTCCACATAGCGAAACGAATAAGCTCTGAAAGCTCAGGTGTATTGAATTGCGTATCCTCAAAAACCTTGTTTGATTTGTAATCAAATAAAAGTTTCAGTCGCATGGAGTTTTCAGTAATAGTTCCCGTTTTGTCCGTACAGATCACTGTAGTACTGCCCAATGTTTCGACCACACTACTACGTTTAATTATCACACCTTCACTCATTAATTTCCAGGCACCTAAAGCCATAAAAGTAGTAAAGGCTACAGGGATTTCTTCTGGAAGCACAGACATGGCCAAGGTTAATCCAGCGAGTAAACTTTGTATGATATCTCCTGATTTCCAGTAACTAAATCCCCAAACCATCAGAAACACGATAACACCAATAATCGCCATTCCCTTTACAAATTTGGTAATCTGAATTTGCAGTGGCGAATGAACTTCTTTGATATCTTGAATGGATTGACTGATTTTCCCTAGTTTGGTTTCTGCTCCAATTTTCTCTACATTAAAGATGGCCAAACCAGATACTACCAGCGTTCCGCTATATATTTTTCTATCTTCGGTTTCTTGACTTTTAAATACTGAAAAACTTTCACCTGTTAGTGAGGCTTCATTAACTGAAAAATCATTGCTGTGCACAATTTCGCCATCAGCACTAATCATTTTTCCTTCTTCGACAATGCATAAATCGCCAACGGCAATTTCGTTTGTGGGAATTTGCATCACGATTGAATCTCTGATAACAGTACTTAACGGTTCGTTCAATTTTTTCAACGCTTCCAGTGCTTTTTTACTGCGATTGTCTTGATAGAATGAAATGCCAGAAACGACAATAATAGCGCCCAACATAAAAATAGCTTCGGAATAATTGCCAACTATTATATAAATAACTGTTACCGCAATAAGCAAAAGCAGCATTGGTTCTTTCCAAATATCGAGCAACATCCTATACCACGCATTTTTTTTAATAGCGTCTATTTGATTGAAACCAAATTTTTTTCGAGAGGTTTTTAATTCCTCAGTTGTGAGACCTTTAATTTGTTTGGGGACATTATACTGCATCAGTCTAATTTTTTAAAAACATAAAACTGTTAGATTTATTTAAATTACTGTGAAAAGCGTTTTTGTGATTTTAGTGCATTTTTCCACGCTTGCCTGTAACGTCCCGGCGGCTTTGCGCACGTCCCGAGCGGGGCGTAGCCCCTGTGAGGGATGGCGCAAAACCGCCTGATGTGCGAGAGTCCGCGAAGCGACCGAGCGCATCAGGCGGTGCAAGCCGCCGGGACGATGTAGCGAAAGGAGCGAAGCGGATTTCGCTACATCGGTCTAGGCTATGAGTAGTTGCGTGGGTTAGCACTTAACTTTGAAAGTACACACCAAGTTGGAAATTCCGCAGGAATTTCAGAAGCAGGCGAGAACAAGCAATTACTTATAGCCATTGTTAGCGGCTGGTATTTATTTTTGGCCAGTAAGTTGTGTCGGTGTTAGTCCAAAATGTTTCTTGAAAGCATAAGAGAAGTGCGATAAGTTTTCAAAACCTGTCTCTAAATACACTTCAACAGGTTTTCTGTTTTTCTCCGTCAGTTGGTAGTGGGCAAGCTCTAAGCGTTTTTGTGTCAGCCATTTTTGTGGTGTTGTATTAAACGCTTTTTTGAAATCTCTTTTGAAAGTTGTCAAACTTCGTCCTGTCAAATAGCTGAATTTTTCCAATGGCATATTAAACATAAAATTATTTTCCATAAACTCGGCAAGGTTGATTTTGTAAGGTTCAGAAAAGTCGGCTAAAAGATTGTCAATGTCTATGTCAATAGAACGCAAAATAGTTAATGCTTCTTCAATTTTTATCGAAATTAGTTTTTCGGGCAACTCGCTTTCCACTTCAAAATAAGGTAGCAATGAAGCAAAGAAACTTTCGAATAATGGGTGTTTTTCAAAAGTTCTGATTTTGTGTGTATGTGGTTGCGAAAGTTGAAACAGATTTTTGGCGTAATATTCTTTTAATCTTTCAGTAGTTAAGGTCATCACAACCGATTTATATGGTCGTCCGTCTTTTGGATATTTAATAAGTGTACTTAATTGGGTTCGGGGAAATAACAACATATCGCCTGCACCAAAAGTATAGGAACTGTCTGCCTGAACTACTTTCATTTCGCCCGAAATTATCCGCACAAAAGAATGATGTTCCAAAACAATTTCGTCTTTGAAATATTTTTCTTCTATACACGCCAAAACAATTTCGGCATATTCATTTTGTTGTTTATCAGCCATACAAATGCAAAATTACAAAAAATCAATAGCGTGGTGCTGTCAAGCACCAGCTATTGAAAATTAGAAATTAGATTTCAAATTTTATGCTTGTCAGTTCTTCGCTCAAAGTCCAAAGTCTTTTTGCTGTTTCTTCTTCTAATGCGTAAGGCATTACACCTTCAATCCGCGTTACACCGTGCATTCTTTGGCGTGGGTCATCGGCTTGTAAATCCAATTCGGCTACTTCTGTATTTTCGCAATACACACCGCCAATATTATTGAGTAACGGATTTGTTGCTGCAAAAATTGTAGTAGAAGCACCTTGCGGAAGCGTTTTTAATCCTTTTGAAGCATCTCGTATAATGTTTCCGTTTTCATCAAAAACACCTGTCGATTTTAATTGTTCTTCTGACATATGGCGTTTTAAGTCGGTTTCCACAATAGCGCCCGGGTGCAGTGAATACGCACGAACACCAAATTCTTTTCCGCGATTATCTAATTCCAAAGAAAACAAAATGTTTGCTGTTTTAGATTGTCCGTAACCTAACAAAGTTTCATATTCTCTGTTTTCAAAATTTGGGTCTTCAAAATTGAAAGGCGAAAAATGATGCCCCCACGATGAAACATTGATAACCCTTGCTCCATTTGCCTTTTTCAATGCAGCCCAAAGTTTTGCTGTAAGTTGAAAATGTCCTAAATGATTTGTGGAAAGTTGGCTTTCGTATCCGCGTTCATCACGAATTAACGGAACCCACATAATTCCTGCATTGTTGATGAGTAAATGCAAAGGGCGACTTGAAACCAAAAATTTTTCGGCAAAATTGTTAATAGAAATTGGATTTATCAAATCCATAGTTTCTATTTCTACATTTGCAATTCCTGCTAAATTTTTCTTTGCTTTTTCGGTATCTCGTGCAGGAACGATAACTGTTGCACCTGCTTCTGAAAGTGTTTTGGTTGTTTCCAAGCCAATACCTGCGTAACCACCTGTTACGATTGCAATTTTTCCTGTAAGGTCAATACCTTTGATTACTTCTGTTGAAGTTGATGTTGCGTTGAAGCCTGAACCTATTGGTTTTTGTAATGCTCCGTTGTAATTTGTTTGTCCCATATTTTAAATGTTTTGTTGGAACAAAATTAGAAAGCATTTTGTCGTACAACTTTGTTTTACAGTCCGAATACACTTTGTTCAGACGGTCATTTTTTCAAGAGTGTTGTTCGTTATACTTGCCCATAACGGTAAAACGCTATACGAAGGCAGGGGTTAAGATGCACTCCCTTTCAGCCTACCACAAATGATAAATAGATGCACGAACGCTCACTTTAGCAGTACGCCCCTGCTTTTGTATAGCGTATGTTATAGGGTGTTTATTATTTGTCAAATGGAAATTAGAAATATACACAAACACGCTGCATGGTTTGCTTCATATATGAACGCTCCCGACGGTGGAAATGATGCACAAGGCGAGGCATTTGTTAAATGTCAAATCAAGAAAATAAAACAGTTAACTGATTTGATTGAAAATATTAAAGGTGAAATAGAACTTTCTGAAAACCCAAAAGAGTATTCAGAAAAAATGATTTTAAACTCAATTAAAGCGATGATTGAGCAAACAAAAGAAGTCGAACATACAAGCGGTTATTTTAAGTGGGTCGGTTAAATACCCTATAACGGGCCGCGTATTGGCGATGGGCGGGATTTTACCACTGAACTTTAATCTAAGAACAAAAGTTGAATTTTGCACTTCCGTTGATACGAAGCCGTTCAGCCCGCCTATTGCCAATACGATGTTAGCGGTTCGGGCTTTTATTCTTTTTTGTCATTTAAAAATTCGTCTGTAAAGTGTCCCTTTTGATTTGGTTTTGAAAATTTGTCTTTGTTATATGCTTGTGAATTTCCTTTTGGAATTGACAACGAAGTCCAACCGTTTTCTGCAAACATTTTCCCTAAAAATACAATTTGTCCAATGTGATACGGATAATGTGCAAGTTGTCTGTTAATGGCTTCGGTTACAGTATGTCCTTGATTTCGTATGTAAATAGTTTTGTCAAGGTCGTCTGTTGTCAACGAGTTGATTGCGTTGAAAAGACAAGTCCAACCTTCGTTCCATTTGTCTAAAAGTTCTTCTCTACTTTTTATGTCGTTTTCAAATTCAGCATCTCTGTTGCGAAATTCTTTTTCTCCGTCCGAAGTCAGAAAGTCTGTCCAACGTGAAAGCATATTTCCCCAAAGGTGTTTTACGATTGTCGCAATGCTGTTGCTGTCGTCATTGTATTGCCAAAACAATTTGTCGTCCTGCACTTGCGAAAATGTTTTGTCCCCAAGCATTTTGTAATACTCAAACTGTTTTCTTACGCTGTCTAAATAGTCGTTTGTCATAATTCGTTGTCTTTTTGGTGGGTCGTCCTAACCTGACCGCTAACGTTTTGGCGCTTGGCGCAGTGGCGGATTTCGGAGCACAAAACTGTCAATGCACCACAAAAGTTGATGCGAGGTATAATGTTCAATTAACCACGTCACCCGCCATTGAGCCAAACGCCTGTTATAGCCAGTGGTTTTTGTCATTCTTCGTTTGTCGGTATATGTTTTTCTCTACAATAGTTTTCAACTTCTGTGTCGTTGGCAAAATAACTATCACAAAATTCGTCAAGTTCTTTTTCTGCTCCTGAAACGTATTTTTCGCTTGCAGTCATTAGTTTTTCTGTCTGTTCTATGAATTTTTCAAATTCCTTGTTCATTTTACAAAGTTTGTCAATCGTTTTAAAGTCCAAATCTCTGTAAACTGCTGGAAATAACACTTTACTCTGATAAGGATTTGCGTTTAATTCGATAATTCCAATTCCGAATGATTGATTAAGTCTTGCCATTTCTTCATTCAAGCTATCGCTGAACTCAAAAGCAACTAAATAACCATAATTTGCCCAACTTGAATTAGAAACTGCTTGAAAAAAAGCCTTTTTTAGTTCGCTGTCGCTATTGATTTCTCTTTTTAGTTCGTATGAACTCAATTTGAAAGTATCAACTCGATTTATAGATTTTAAAAAATTTTGACTGGCTTTTGTCTGTAAGTTCAAGAATTTAATACCAACCATATCTGGATGTGTCCAAATTTGGTTGTTGTCCTTTCCGTTAGATTGTTCGTGGAAAATTGTCTTTGAGTAAGTGTCAGTATTTTTTAGATAACTGCTTAAAAGTTTGTGTAAATCTCTTTCCTCATAAGTCTTTGACTTGTTTATTTTAATTGGTTTTACAATTTGAGTTTCGGTGTCGCCACTTAGTATTTCAATTCCAATATTTTGCTCATTTTTTGTCAAGTAGTAAGAGTAAGCCCCATTACTTTGTTTTATTCGTTTTACCCTTGTATCTCCGTTACGAATGAAATCTCCAAGTTGAGCAGAAACAGTTGCAGGAGGTGTTTTTCCAGCAAATTCATAATAATTATTTGCCAGTATATGGTCACAAATCTCAATAGAGTTAGCTAATCTATCTAAATCTTCAAGGCTCTTTATAATCGCTTCTTTTATTGTCATTGTCTGTTTATTTTTCTTTTGCGGTTCGGTCGTCCTACCATTGGCTATAACTCGTTTATACCCCCCACAAAATGTCGTCAATACAATCAAATGTGGTTGGCTTTGCGCCATAAGCATGAGGGTTTATTTTTGACAGTAAATATAGTTTTTTCCTTCTACAAATCGTCAAAGGGGCTTTTAATGTTTTGTAAACTTTTGGTGCTTACGTGGGTGTAAATCTCTGTGGTTTTACTGCTGTTGTGTCCCAAAAGTTCCTGTATATAGCGTAGGTCTGTGCCGTTTTCCAGTAAATGAGTGGCGTAGCTGTGCCGCAGCCAATGCAGGCTTACCGGCTTTGTGATACCTGCTTTTTTAAGGGCTTGTTTCAGTACGTTTTCGAGGCTTTTCTCACTATATTGTTCACCTTTATTTTGCCCTTCAAACAGCCACACTGCTGGCTTGTATGCTTTATAGTATTCCCGCAGAAGTTCAATAATCTTTACCGAAATCGGAGTTATGCGGTCTTTTCTTCCTTTGGCCTGTTTGATAAGCAGTACCCCTCTCCTGCTATCCACATGAACGGGTTGCAGGTTCAGCAGTTCGCTTCTGCGAAGTCCGCAGGCATAGATCAGGCTGAGCATTGCGCGGTGCTTGATATTTCCGTGCGCTTCCAAAATGGCTTTTATTTCCTCTTTGCTCAAAACATTTGGTAGCGTTTTGGGCTTTTTGGGTCGGTCTATTTTGTCGATGTCCACGTTTCTGTTTTGAACTGTTCGAAAAAATAATTTCACGGCATTTACCACCTGGTTTTGGTACGAAGCCGATAGTTTATTTTTTAGAATATACTCGTTGTTAAAGTCAATGATGTCGTTGTTCTCAATACTGCTCAATTCTTTGTCAGAGAAAAATCTAAGAAAGACCCTTATGGCATCATGGTATGTTTTAATAGTGTTTTCGCTGTATCGTTTGCTGCGCAACCATTGATTGAATTTTTCTATTTGTACCTCTACCTCTGTGCTTAGTTGATTTTTTGGTTGGTCGTTTGAGTTTTTGTAGCCTTCCAGATTAATCTTAAACCGTATTCGATATTCTTCTGTATCGGGCAAGTGCCAAGCTTGCAATGTTTGACTCCATCGCACATCCTTCAGCCGCTTGATTCGCTGTATTAATACGGGGTCTTTTTCAAAATAAACAGCTATGCGCCGCTGTCCCCTGTGGTTTACCGATTTTGCAATCCAGCCCATGTCACACGGTTTAAGTTTAACTTGCTGTGCGCTAATTTAAAAACAATCTTTTACAGGTCAAAACCGTTAAGTGGACAGTGCTCAATCTAATACAGTGCATTTGTACAACACCAAATATCAATTCTTCACAAAGAAATCAAAATGCAGGAGATTCCTGTTCGACTAAGGGCAACACACTAAAAAAGCGGATAAAGCAACCAGATGCCCTACCCGCCCCTAACCTGTTCGGCTATTACCTGTATCGTTTTAGAAACAGTATTTATTTGCCTCTATCAGCTGCTTGGCCACACGCTGCCGCGCATCCTTCACATTGAAAGGCTGTACTTTCGTAAACCTGCGCAAACCCACCATCATCATAGCCAGCTCATCGCCTTCGGCAAAGGAGTTTAACGCTTCCTTACCTGCCAGGTACACCTTGTCTACCGCCGTGTACAGATAAATGCGCGCCATATCCAATTGCCCGGCTAGGGCACTTTCCCCACGGCTACTCACCAGCTTCTCCACGCGCAGCAAGGTAGATTCGGCCACGTAAACGTAGCCGATAATGTCGGCAATGTTCATCAATATCTCCTGCTCCTTGGACAGGGTCATCATCAACTTTTGCACGGCCGCACCTGCTACCAACAATCCGGTTTTCTTGAGATTGGCCAATACTTTTTTCTCATAGGCAAACAAGGTATCGTCTTCCTCCCCAAATTCGGGAATGGCCATCAGCTCGGAGGCGACCGCTTGTGCGGGTCCCATCAGGTCAAGTTCTCCCTTGAGTGCTCTCTTGAGAAGCATGTCCACGATCAACAACCGGTTCACTTCATTGGTCCCCTCAAAGATCCGGTTTATTCTAGAATCACGGTATGCTCTCTCCATGGGCGCATCGGCCGAATAACCCATACCTCCGTAAATTTGTACTCCCTCATCCACGATATAATCCAACATTTCGGAACCCCATACCTTCAGTATAGCACACTCGATAGCAAACTGTTCGGTCGACTTCAATTTGGCTTTGGCTGCATCCATTCCCCCTTCTATCAAGGTTTCATAGGCATCGTCAATATTTTGACCGGCACGGTAGGCGGCACTCTCTACTGCAAAATTGCGCGTGGCCATTTCGGCCAGCTTATAGCGAATGGCGCCAAACTTGGAGATGGGCAATTTGAACTGTACACGCTCATTGGCATAGTTGATGGCCTGGTTGAGCACTTTCCTGGATGAGCCAATGGCCGCCGCGCCCAGTTTGATGCGCCCGATGTTCAGGATATTGACGGCAATCTTGAACCCATTTTCCCTGTCGGAAAGCATGTTTTCTACCGGCACGGGACAGTCATTGAAAAAGACCTGACGGGTGGATGATCCCTTGATACCCAGTTTATGCTCTTCGGGATTCATGGTGATGCCGCCAAAATCACGCTCCACGATGAATGCCGAAAGGTTCTTGTCATCGTCTATCTTGGCAAAAACAATGAATATGTCAGCAAAACCGCCGTTGGTGATCCACATCTTCTGCCCATTGATGATATAATGGGTACCCCCTGCATTCAGCTTGGCGCTGGTGCGTCCGCTATTGGCGTCCGAGCCCGAGTTGGGTTCCGTGAGGCAATAGGCCGCCTTGTATTCCCCCGTCGCCAATTTGGGGATATACTTTTCCTTTTGCTCGGCATTGCCATAATAGAGAATGGGCAAGGTACCTATGCCCGTATGGGCCGATAGGGCTACGGCAAAGGAAGCTCCGGCACCCACGGCATCGGTCACCAACATGGAGGTGTTGAAGTTCTTGCCAAAACCACCGTATTCCTCCGGAATGGAAACGCCCAATAGGCCCAACTCACCCGCCTTGTCCAGCAGGCTCTGCATCAAGCCTTCCTCCTGCTTGTCGATGCGCTCGATATTGGGGAAGACCTCCGCCTCAAGAAAGCCCCCGCAGGTTTGCTTGATCATCAATTGCTCTTCGTCAAATTCCTCGGGGATGAATACATCCTCGTAATTGGTATCGCGGATAACGAACTCGCCACCCTTGATCGATTTGTTTTTTACGGTACTCATAGTATTTAGATTTTAATTTTTAGTAGCAAGTAGAAAGATATAAGTATCAAGACTGACTTTCCAGCTTGCTAAAGTGCTTTAGTCTTATGTCTTACGTCTTATATCAACAATTCAAATATCCCCGCAGCACCTTGTCCGGTGCCTACGCACATGGTGACCATGCCGTAGCGTTGGTTGCGGCGCTTCAGCTCATTCAGCACCTGCACGGTAAGCTTGCCCCCGGTACAGCCCAAGGGATGCCCTAGGGCAATAGCTCCTCCATTGACGTTCACGATATCCTTGTTCAGGCCAAGTTCTCGTATGACGGCTAACGATTGAGAGGCAAAGGCTTCGTTCAACTCAATGAGCTGGATATCCGCTTGGGTAAGACCAGCCTGTTTTAATGCCTTTGGAATGGCTACAATAGGCCCTATACCCATAATGCGCGGTGGCACGCCAGCCACGCCATAGCTCACCAATCGGGCAATGGGTTCCACGTTCAGTTCTTTCAATTTCGCCTCCGAAACAATAAGCACAAAGGCAGCGCCATCCGAAGTCTGCGATGAGTTGCCCGCCGTGACGGTACCCTTGGCGTCAAAGACGGGCTTCAGGGCCGCCAATCGCTCCACGCTCGTATCGGCCCTCGGCCCCTCATCCGTATCTACCACATATTCCCTGCTTTCTATTTTCTTGCCGTCTTTCAAATAGTTTTCCTTGACGGTGATGGGTACGATATCGTCCTTGAATTTACCGCTGGCAATCGCAGCGAGTGCTTTTTGGTGCGACTGATAGGCAAACTCGTCCATGTCCTCCCGCGACACCTTGTATTCCTTGGCCACGGCCTCGGCCGTGAGGCCCATGCCCCAGTACCAATCCGGATGCTCTTTGGCAACCCTCGGATTGGGAACAATCTTCCATCCGCCCATGGCCATGCCCGACATCACCTCTACCCCACCGGCTATGATGACATCGGCCAGCCCAGCCTTGATCTTGGCCGTCGCCGTGGCGATGGTATCCAGGCCGCTGGCGCAATACCGATTGACCGTTACGCCGGGTACTTTGTCGGTCCCTAGCCCCATGAGCGATATGAGCCGCCCGATGTTCAAGCCCTGCTCGGCCTCGGGCGTGGCATTGCCCACGATGACGTCATCTATCTGTTCCCTGTCCAGATTGGGCACCGATGCCACCAAATGCTTGATCACATCGGCTGCCAAATCGTCCGCCCGCGTAAAGCGAAATACACCCCGTGGGGCCTTGCCCACGGCTGTTCTATATCCTGCTATGATGTATGCTTCCATGTTTTTATAGATTTGCGAAGTGCGTATTGCGTATTGAGATGTTTACGCGCTTCTTATTGTTTAAAATTTGCGTATTGCGTATTGAGATCAAAGTCTGCTCACTACGTATGCGTACTTCTTATTGTTTTAGACATGCAAAATGAGCTATTTCTTTTTCAATACTTGTTGTAACTTGTAACACATTTTTTGAATTTCATCGATCTTATCCAGTATTACATCAACTTCAGACGCGAGATTTAGTCTATGAGCAATCACGATTTGTGTTTGAAGTTCATATGCAGAACCATTGGCAACTCCTAGAAACTGAACAAACTCGCCATTTGTGTTACGTCCTGCTCCCTCTGCAATATTTGAAGCGATTGACACGCTAGATCTTCTGGTTTGAGAAGTTAAACCAAAACGTTCATCACTAGGAAATTTTGCCGATATCTCGTAGACTAGGACACATAAATCAATGGCTTTGTGCCAAATTTTTAGATCCTGAATATTATGCATATCTATTGTTTATTTAATGATATAATCCCCTTTACTATTCTCTCTATATCGCAATACGCATATCGCACATCGCAATACTAGTTTCTCAACGGCTTCCCTTTCGTCAGCATGTGCTGTATCCGTTCAAGTGTCTTGCGTTCTGCTGCAAGCTCAAGAAAAGCCTTGCGTTCCAGCGTCAACAGGTATTCCTCAGATACGGCTGTAGGTTCGGACAGGTCACCGCCGCACATCACGTAGCCCAGCTTTTCGGAAATTTTCTGGTCGTGCTCACTGATGTAGTTCCCCGAACGCATGGAGTTGGCCCCTACGTAGACGATACCCAAACCTTGGTTGCCCAGCACCTTGATGTCTCTCCTCGGTGCGGGGGCGGTATAGCCGGCATTTGCCAGCTCCAGTGCCTTGGCCTTGGCATCGGCCAGCAACCTATCCCTGTTCATGGTGATGGCGTACTTTCCGGCTTGCAGATAACCCAGTTCAAAGGCCTCAATCGCCGAGGTGCTCACCTTGGCCTGCCCAATGGTGAGGAAACGATCTTTCAATGTATTCTGCGTAATCTGGTCGCTCTTAAATTCATCCGATGCACGCAGGGCAAACTCCTTGGAACCACCGCCTCCGGGGATGACCCCCACGCCAAATTCTACCAGGCCCATATAGGTCTCGGCATGCAGCTGCACAAAATCGGCGTGCATGGAGAACTCGCAACCGCCCCCCAAGGTGAGGTTGAACGGCGCCGCTACTACGGGGATAGCCGAATAGCGTAGGCGCATGGACGTATCCTGAAACATTTTCACGGCCATATTCAGCTCGTCATAATCTTGCTCCACGGCCATCATGAAGATCATACCGATATTGGCACCTGCCGAGAAATTGGCGCCATCGTTGGCAATGGTCAGTCCCCGATAGTTTTTCTCGGCCAGGTCTATGGCTTTATTGATCCCCTGGATAACGTCGCCACCTATGGTGTTCATCTTGGTGTGGATCTCGGCATTGATGATGCCATCGCCCAAATCCTTAATGGTGACACCGCTATTTTTCCATATCACTTTGTCGGACGGGATGTGATCCAGTATAATAAACTCTTCGGTGCCAGGAATTTCCTTATAAGATTTCGTTTTCCTGTCGTAATACTTCCTTTGGCCCTCTTCTATTTTGTAGAAACTGTCATGGCCGCTTTCCAGCATGTCCAGCACCCACTGGGCCACCGTGCCTTGCTGTCCGGGCAGTCTTTTTTCTTCGGCGGCGATCTTGTCTATGGTCTCCTTCACGCCTAGAGCGTCCCACACCTCAAAAGGCCCCATTTCCCAGCCAAAGCCGGCACGCATAGCATCGTCTATACGGAAAAAATCGTCGGTGATCTCGGGCACGCGCTTGGAGACGTATTCAAACAGCGGGTAGTGCATGGCGCGGAAAAGCGCTCCGGCCTTGTCCTTGGCAGATTCGAAGATCTTCATCCGCTTGGCCAGATCGGGTTCCTTTTTGGTCTCCTCCAAGGTGGCGGATTTTACTTTTTCCTGCTTCCTGTATTCCAGTTTTTTCAGGTCCAAGACCAGTATCTCCGAGCTGCCATCGCTGTTTTTCACTTTCTTGTAAAAACCCTGCTTGGTCTTCTCTCCCAGCCATTTGTTCTCCGCCATGGTGATCACGTATTGTGGCAGCTGAAAGACGTCGCGCGCCTCGTCATTCTTGGCGTTCTCATACAGGCCCTTGGCTACGTTCACCATCGTATCCAGCCCTACCACGTCCGAAGTACGGAAGGTAGCCGATTTTGGGTGTCCCATGGCCGGACCAGTGTACTTGTCCACTTCCTCCACCGTGAGGTCGAATTGCTCCACCAGATGGATAAGTGCTAGCATGGAATAGACACCGATGCGATTGCCGATAAATGCAGGCGTGTCCTTGCATAGCACGGTGGTCTTGCCCAGGAACTTATCGCCGTAGTGCATCAGGAAGTCCACAACCTCCGGCTTGGTATCGGCAGTAGGTATTATTTCCAACAAGCGCAGATAGCGTGGCGGATTGAAGAAATGCGTTCCGCAAAAGTGCGCCTTAAAGTCCTCGCTCCTTCCCTCTGCCATCAGGTGGATGGGGATGCCCGAGGTATTGGAGGTAATCAAGGTGCCGGGAGTCCTATATCGCTCTACCTGTTCAAACACCTGCTTCTTGATGTCCAGCCGCTCCACGACCACTTCAATGATCCAGTCTACCTGTGCAATGTCCTTCATGTTGTCGTCAAAATTCCCGGTTTTGATCCTGCTTAGGAATTTCTTACTATAGATAGGCGATGGATTGGTCTTGATAGCGGTATCCAATGATTGGTTTACTATTCGGTTCTTTACTTGTGGGCTATCCAATGCGAGCCCTTTGCGTTCCTCCTCCGCGTTCAACTCTTTGGGTGCTATGTCGAGCAATAGCACAGACACGCCTATATTGGCAAAATGACAGGCTATCCTAGACCCCATCACGCCAGAACCTAATACCGCAACTTTCCTAATATTTCTGCTCATCATAAGAATTTAATTGGTTTATATTTATTGGAAGGCCCTTCATCCGTGACGATCGAAAGGCGATCTCCTTACTATTCTTGTATGTCGTCCGAAGAGGGCTCGTAGGCCAATGCCAGCGCATTGATCTTCTTGAGTATGGCTATCACCATGGCCCTTTCCTTCTCGCTGATATTTTCGTCAATATAGGTATTGAAACTGCGCACGATATCCTTTGCCACTTCTCGCTTCTCAAGCCCTTTATCTGTCAGAAATACACGCACCGACCTTTTGTCTACCTTATCTGAAGCCCTGTATATCAAGCCTTGCATTTCCATTCCACTCAATACCCGCGAGAGGCTGGTAGACTTTACCCCCAAAAGGGCGGCCATCTGTGTCACTGACACCCCATCCTGATGGATATTGATGAGTAGAAAACCAATTGCCTGTGTCAGGCCATGCTTGGCTGCTACCTGGTTGTACTTGTTGGCTATCGATTGCCAAGCCACCTTCAAATAATAATCAACAGTATTGTCCCGGCCCATAATTTATTATGCTTGCATAGCAAATCTACTTCATTATTTCGGAACATACAAGGGAAATATGATATTTATCATTTACCTTTCTATTTAAAACAATTCTTATTTGAATTCTCAAAAGATTTCTACATTTGTACGAGATGGTATATTAACTTTTGAATGTTGTGAAACTAAAACAAGTAGATAGAAAATCCGGTTTGACTCAAAAAGAGTTTACCGAACAGTATTTCAACAAAGGGATACCCGTCATTCTGGAGGATTTTGTGAGCAAGGATAGTCCTGCTTTTAAGAAGTGGAGTTACGACTATTTTAAGGAAATTGCAGGCGATCACGTCATAGAACTATATGGGAAAGAGGACTCGTCCAACGACAGAGCCAAGAGTGCCCCAGTTGCAAGGATGAAATTCAGTGAGTACCTTGACCTGATAGAAAAGGAGCCTACCGATTTGCGTATTTTCCTTTTCAACTTGATGAAATTGCGCCCCGAGCTTAATGATGATCTGATATATAATGATCTAACAGGTGGAAAAGTACTCAAGTGGTTGCCTTTTCTATTTTTCGGTGGCGAAGGCTCGAGCACAAGGAATCACTTTGACATAGACATGTCCAATGTGTTCATCACTCAGTACAAAGGGACGAAGCGCATTTGGCTTTTTCCACTGGAACAATCTGATTTGATGTACAAGCTGCCTTACAATTTCCACGGCATTGCCAACCTGAAAAACCCGGATCTGAAACAGTATCCGGCATTGCAATACCTAGATGGGTACGAAGCCGAGATCCATCCTGGCGATACCTTGCTGATGCCTTCTGGCTACTGGCACTATATACAATATGTGACGGAGGGCTTTTCCATTAGCGTGCGCGCCCTGCCGGCCAATCCCATGGATAAGTGGCGAGGCTTTAGGAACCTGGTTATCACCAGAAATTTTGACAATACCATGCGCAAGATTTTCAAAGACAAATGGTACCAGTACAAAATAGATCGTGCAAAGCAACGTGCCAATAGGGCATTAAAAAAATACAGGTAAAAAGAAAGGGAGCTGCGCGCAGCTCCCTTTCTTTTTGTGACCGAATTGGTGTTTTATACCAGATGGACATCGTCTGCCTCGTTCTTTTTCTGGTTGCTGTTTTCGGCATTTTCTGCGTATATTCTCCCTACGTCATCGGCATGGCGCTCAAGGATGACCTTCCTTTTCAGGCTGAGCTTCGGTGTTAGCTCACCGCCATCTATGGTCCATTCATTGGCAAGAAGAACAAATTTTTTCACCTGCTCCCAATGGCCGAAATCTTTCATGGACTCACTTAGAATATCGTTGTATTTTTTTATTACCTGATCGTTCTTCAATAGGTCTTCCCTCGAAGAAAACGAAATTCCTTTAATCTTGGCCCAGCCCTCCAAGTCATCATAGGAAGGTACGATAAGTGCTGCTGGGAATTTCTTTCCCTCCCCGAGCACCATCACCTGCCCTATGAGGCTTGATTCCATTAGTTTGTTTTCCAAAACCTGCGGAGCGACATATTTTCCTCCAGCGGTCTTAAACATTTCCTTCTTTCTGTCGGTAATGCGCAGGAAGCCCTCTGAGGTGAGCTCGCCTATATCGCCAGTCTTGAACCATCCATCTTCATCGAAAGCTTCTTTCGTGGCCTCCTCATTCTTGTAATAGCCCTTTGTGACATTGGGTCCCTTCGTAAGGACTTCTCCATCCGAAGCTATTTTCACTTCAACGGAATCGAGTGGCTTACCCACCGAACCAAACAAGAGGCCGGTAGGAGACAAACTATTAACGGCAATGACCGGTGAGGTTTCCGTGAGGCCATATCCCTCTAGTATGGGGATATCCGCTGCCCAGAATATGCGTGCCAATCGTTCCTGCAGTGCAGCGCCGCCACTGATGATCGCCTTAATATTTCCTCCCAGCGCATCTTGCCATTTGGAGAAAATAAGTTTTCGGGCAATAGCCAATTTGAACTTATAGAACCACCCATTCTTGCGCGGCTCTTGAAAATTGTGCCCCAGGGCAAGTGCCCAGAAAAACAGTGCCTTTTTTATGCCCGACAATGCTTTTCCCTTGGCCACAATCTTATCATACACCTTTTCCAATACACGTGGCACGGTGGTAAATCCATCTGGTTTCACATCATTGATATCTGCCACAATGGTATCCATGCTCTCTGCATAATAAATGGAAATACCCAAATAAAAGTACATATAAACGACCATGCGCTCGAAAATGTGCGACAAGGGCAAAAAGCTGATTGCCTTATAGTAGTTTTCCGGAAATAACTTATGCGAGTCAATTACATTGCTCAATACATTCTTGTGCGACAAGAATACGCCTTTTGGCGTACCGGTTGTTCCTGAGGTATATATAAGTGTCAATAAGTCATCCGGCTGTACAGCATCACGGTATGGAGCCAAGTCTGTCTCCAGCTCCTTGCCTCGGGCTATCAAATCGTGTATGGTTTCTTTTTCCCCCACCTTATCAAAAGAGAAAATGGGCAAGTTGATATTATTGACAGACAGCGCTTTTTCTACCTTTTCCTGAAGCTGGGCCGTACCTACAAAAATCAGCTTCACTTCGGCATCACTTAGTATGAAATTGAGGTCTTTCTCAGACAAAGTAGGATATAATGGCACAAGCGCTGCCCCCAATTGGTTGACAGCATAATCTGCCACATTCCACTCTGGCCTATTGGCCGACATGATGGCCACTTTGTCTCCCTTGCTCACTGCCCTATCTAGCAAACTGCGGCTCAATGCATCTATCTGCCCCATAAATTCCTTTGTGTTATGGGTAGTCCACTTGCCATTGGCCTTGCCAGCAACAACCACTTGGTCAGGATACTTTTCCCGATAGCGGTCTAGCAAATCAAAAATCCTTGTCACTTGTGTCATAATTGGCAATTTTATATTATAATTTTAATTGGTCTACTTGTCGGTCAGCCCTACAAATCCGCACTTTAACTACTCATTCATAAAATGTATTGGAGCGCAAAAAGTTTTTTATAAATAGAATTCTTGCCTCATCCTTTGTGCTTTGTCTCACAAATATAATATGCATGCATAACAAATGCAAGCTTTGGCATCTATTTTGTTACCTTCACTCCCTGAAAATCGCCTTGCCAAATCGGACAAAAAACAATAAATAATTGGCCAGAATAGATTTAAGGCGCTATTATTCACTTTTATATAGTTAAAAAAAAATTATGAAAAAATTGATTTTCCCATTTTTTGCCTGCCTTGTCATGACAGTTTGTTTGTCGACAGAAGTAAAAGCACAAGCAATGGGTGATGATTACAACAATGCAATTGGCGGACGTTTTGGCATTGCAAATGGGATTACTTTCAAACACTTCTTTAAGCAGGACCAAGCCCTGGACGTCATTTTAAATTTCCGATCGAAAAGAAATGATTACTCTCGCTTTAAATTGGTAGGTCTTTACCAATGGCACCTGCCCATCAGCGACGTGGCAGGCCTAAGGTGGTACTATGGCGTAGGTGGTGGACTAGGTTCCTATACCGATAAGGTAGCGGACGAAAGTGAATTGGATTTTAGCGTAGATGGCGTGATCGGTCTTGATTACAAGATACCGAATGCACCTATTAACCTGTCCCTGGACTGGAAGCCGGCGCTTAATTTCTCTCCAGACACCGGATTGGATGCAGAAGGGATAGGCTTGTCCATCAGATTTGCATTTTAACTCAAAAATAGAAGGGAGCGATTAAAAACCGCTCCCTTCTATTTACATACATCAGGTTGCTCGCTAATCCAGCCCCAGCACCTTCTTATTGAAAGCTTCATCAGCCTTGACACCGGCAAAATCGTCAAATGCCTTTTCGGTGACTCGGATAATGTGATCGGAAATGAGTTGTGCGCCTTCCCTGGCCCCGTCTTCTTGGTTCTTGATGCAGCACTCCCATTCCATCACGGCCCAGCCATCAAAGTCATACTGAGACAGCTTACCGAAAATACCTTTAAAATCCACCTGCCCGTCGCCCGGCGAACGGAAACGTCCGGCTCGGTCTATCCAATTTTGGTAGCCGCCGTACACCCCCTGTTTCCCCGTAGGGTTGAACTCGGCATCCTTCACGTGAAAAGCCCTTATGCGCTCGTGGTAATTGTCTATATAGGCCAGATAATCCAGGCACTGCAGCACGAAATGCGATGGGTCATATAAAAGGCAGGCCCGCGGGTGCTGACGAACCTTTTCCAAGAACATTTCGTAGGTAATGCCATCGTGCAAATCCTCTCCGGGATGGATCTCATAGCATAGGTCAACCCCATTTTCCTCAAACTCGTCCAATATAGGCAGCCAACGCTTGGCAAGTTCCGTAAAACCCTGGTCTACCAGACCCGCAGGACGCTGGGGCCATGGATTGACGGTATGCCATAACAAAGAGCCACTGAAAGTGGCATGGGCCTTTAGTCCGAGATTTTTTGAAGCCCTTGCGGCATATTTCAGCTGCTGTATGGCCCATTCCGTACGTTCTTTGGGCCTTCCCTTCAGCTCATCTGGAGCAAAGGCATCAAACAACAGGTCATAGGCAGGATGTACGGCGACTAGCTGTCCCTGCAGGTGGGTGGACAACTCCGTTATCTGCAGTCCGCTTTCTTCCACTGTTCCTTTCAGCTCGTCCGCATAATCCTTACTCTCCGCCGCCTTCTTGAGATCGATGAATCGGCTGTCCAGGGTAGGCATTTGAATTCCTTTGAAGCCTAAAGACTTTGCCCATTCACAAATGGGCTTTAGGCCATTGAATGGTGCATTATCACCTATAAATTGTGCCAGGAAAATCCCTGGTCCCTTTATTGTTTTCATATTTTAGTTGTTAGCTGCTGGCTGTCAATACCATTTACTGACAACCCAAACCTTGAATTAGAACTTAAAAATATAATTACTTGCAACCTATACGGCAAAAGGAGTCCACTTTTGCTCGCTGTCTCCACTGGACACTACACTTTCTACGAAAGCCATCCCCCGTACCCCTGCTTTCGTTCCGGGAAAATCCAGCTCTTCGGCGGAGGGGGTTTCGCCATTGATAGAGGCCAATACCGTAGAGGCAAAATTGCGGTAATGGTTGGCAAAAGCTTCGAGGTAGCCTTCCGGATGACCGGCAGGCACGCGCGTATTGTGCTTTGCAAACGATCCCACATAGGCACCACCGGTACGGTATATCTGCGCTGGCTTGTCGCGCCATTTCAATAGCAAGGTATTGGCTATATCCTGTTGCCATTCCAAACCACCTTTCTCACCGTACACACGCACCTTGATGTTGTTTTCTTCTCCGGTAGCTACCTGGCTGGCCATCAGCACGCCCGTAGCCCCATTGCCGAACTGCAACAACACGGCACCGTCATCGTCCAGGCGCCTGCCCGGTACCACTTTGTTGAGCGCAGCGCATACCGCTGTGACCTCCAACCCACTTACATACTCGGCCATATTGAAGGCATGCGTGCCAATGTCGCCCATGCTGCCTGCCAAGCCACTTTTGGCCGGATCAGTATGCCAGGAGGAAGGGGACTCCAACTCCTCGTTATCTGCCCCAAAGGTACTCAGCCATCCCTGCGGATACTCGACATACACTTTATAGATATTTCCGAGAACGCCCTTGCTTACCAGATCCCTCGCCTCCTTCACCATCGGGTATCCGGTATAGGTATGTGTGAGGCAAAACACCAAGTTGTTTTGCTTGGCCAAGCTGTCCAGTTCTTTAGCTTCCTCCAGCGTAATGGTCATCGGCTTGTCCAGCACTACATGGAAACCATTTTCCAGAGCCAACTTTGCCGGTGCGAAGTGTAGAAAGTTTGGCGTAACGATACTCAAAAAATCCATTCGCTCGTCTTCCGGCAATGCCGCTTCTTTGGAAATCAACTCTTCGTAATTGGCATATACACGGTCTTCCGACAAAAAAAGTTGCTTGGCCGTTTCCTTGGATTTGTCCAGGCTGCTGCTAAATGCCCCACAGACAAGTTCCACTTTCCCATCCATATTTGCGGCAATGCGGTGCACGGCACCAATAAAAGATCCGGGGCCTCCACCCACCATGCCCATACGCAGTTTTCTTTGCATCGTCAATTTGTTTTTATCGTTTTTTAATAATTATGGTTTATATCTTACCGTCCCTTACCGTTACAGTCTACTCCAAACAAAAAGAGCTATTTGTAGGCTTGAGGGCAAACAAAGGATAAACTTAACGATATTCCTGTAATTATTCCCAAAATTTTTTCTTTAATTTACCGAATAATACCATTCGTTCAACTTAACAACATGAATCAAAATAGACGAAATTTTCTAAAAGCAACCGGTGCATTAACGACCGGGATGCTCCTTTCCAATAGTTGGGGAGATGCATTTGCTTCCGCTCCAACGAAACTAAAAACCTTTGGCCTACAGCTATATACCCTTAGGGAAGAAATGGAAATGGACCCTCGGGCAACCCTGGCTAAAGTAGCCGAAATGGGTTATAAACAAATTGAAGGATACGAAGGCAAGCAAGGTATTTTTTGGGGAATGACAAACAAAGAATATGGTGCTTATTTGAAAAGCCTTGGGCTCACTCCGCTGTCGTCGCACTGTGATGTTGACAACTACCTAGGCATGAAGGCCGAAGATGCCGCCGCCATAGGAATGAAGTACCTCATATGCCCATGGATAGGGCCTCAAAAGAAATTGGAAGACTATAAATGGAAAGCCAGGTTGTTCAACGAATATGGTCGCATATGCAAGCAAGCAGGCATTCGTTTTGCCTATCACAACCACGACTACACCTTTAAGGAGCAGTCCGGCAAATTTCCTCAAGATATACTGATGCAAGAAACCGATCCTGAACTGGTAGATTTCGAAATGGACATCTATTGGGTGGTAGATGCCGGTCAAGACCCACTGGAGTGGCTTGCAAGGTATCCAAAGAGATTCCGTTTATGCCACGTGAAAGATCGGGGCCTTAGCAAACTAGAGGAAGGAAAGCATGTATCTACTCCAGTGGGGGAAGGAAAGATCGATTTCCCTTCTTTGCTGAAAACAGCAAAAGGCCTGGGCATGCAATACAATATTGTGGAACAGGAAGAGTACGAAGAGTCGTCTCCTTTGCAGGATGCTGAAACCAGTGCCGCATACATGAAGAAACTTTCTTTGTAAATTCATTTTTTGGGGGTGATTTTGAGCGAACTTCACCTCCATCCATTTACCTTTACTCCAGAATCAACTCCAATACCGGTATCTCTACATTGGGCTTCACAATGGGCAGGGTAACAATAAGGTCATTAGCCCCCGCGGTAATGGCCATATGCTCGTGGCTGCTGGCCTCGGTGCGGACAGTAAATTTCACCTCCGAACCATCGTGCAGAAACTGCGCATAGCGTACCTTTCCCCTGAACCCTGGCAAATAAAGCGTTTGGAAAGGCCACTGCAACAGGTGCACATACAGCCTTCTGGTATCGGGATTGTAGGTCAACAGGCAATTGTCCGGTTTCTGAAACTCCGATGGCGCTGCCGTGCACCCATAGATGGATCTGTCATTGTATTTCATCCAGCGTCCGATGCCTTCCAATCGTTCCTGTGCCCTGTCATCTATATACCCCCTAGCGGTAGGTCCCACATTCAGCAATAGGTTGCCTCCTTTACTTACCACCTCTATCAACATAGCAATGAGCTGATTGGTACTTTTCCAGGTATTCTCGTCCCTGTTATAGCCCCATGATCCCGAAAATGTTTGGCAAGTTTCCCAGGGCACTTTCTGGCCGTCTATCTCTGGCCATGACTGCGGCATGAACTGCTCTGGCGTGCGGTAGTCCCACCCCCAACCTGCATCGAGCCCAAGGCGGTCGTTCACGATGATATCAGGCTGCAATTGCCTCACTAGCTTCAGCAAACCTTCACTGTCCCAGTCCTCGTGCCCTTTGCCATCTTTACCGGGATAGGAGAAATCGAAGAACAACATATCTATCTTGCCATAATTCGTCAGCAGTTCCCGCACCTGATCTTTCATGAACTGGCGGTATTTGGCCATATCGCGGTGGGCATTCGAGGCCCTTGCCTCTTGGTTGTTGCGCATGGCATGCGTACCGTCTACCGTAAAGTCCGGATGGTGCCAATCAATCAACGAATAGTAAAAGCCCACTTTTAGGCCAGCATTGCGACAAGCTTCTACAAAAGGCTTGATAAGATCGCGTTTGGCAGGCGTATTGGTTGCCTTGAAATCGCTGAACTTGGTATCCCACAGGCTGAATCCCTCGTGATGGCGCGTAGTAATGACGGCATACTTCATCCCAGCTTCTTTCGCTTTCGCGGCCCATTCCTCTGGATGGTAAAGATCGGGGTCAAATAGATTGAAATAACGTTTTTCGTAATCCTCTGTACTGATTTGCTCGCGCTGCTGCACCCATTCATGCCGAGCTGGAACCGAATACAAGCCCCAGTGTATGAACAGGCCAAAACGATCGTTCCTCCACCATTCCATTCTCTTTTCCTTGGCCTCTGGAGTTTCCCTGGCCCAAGCGGGGCTCGCTTCCTGCGCCGACAGTTTCGCGAGCGAAAGCATGAACATAAGAAACAGTAAACTTCTCATCATCATTTAGTCAAACTTAGATAAATTCCTTTTGATAAGCAATGTAATTGTGTGGTATATAAAAGGAATTTGTCGATCTATCCTCTGCCATTGAATTTTTTCATAGAGGAAATTGCTTAATAAAAAGAGGTATCCAATTGGCTGTGTGCAGATGGATACCTCCTAATTTAATATATCAGAAAGTAATTACTTCTTCGCTTCTTCCATTAGCGGAATGCTGAACATATTGCTCACCCTGTTATCAGGAGTCACTACGATATAATTCAACACCGGTGCATATTTCATTTTATCATGATACCAAGGTAGTTCGATGGCGCCTCCATCGTAAAGAGCGGAAGTTAAATCAGCCTTATACCCATCTACGGTATAATAGATCTTGCTATTAGCGACAAATGGCTTTAAGGTGATGGTCTTTCTACCATTGCTGGCCTTTCCGAAAGATACCGCAGCTTCGGGTATGCGATACAGATAACCAAGTGTCTCCAGTTCCTGCAAACGCTTTGGCAAGCGCTTCTGGCTAAAATCCGTATAGTCTTTTGCACTATTGGAAGTCCAAGCCACCTCTGCCAAGGCCAAGGCCCTTGGGAAAAGCATATATTCCAGGTGATTGGCGGTAGTGATGTATTCCGTCCAAAGATTGGCTTGCACACCTAAGATATGCTTTTGCTGATCTGCCGATAGCGAATCAGGGCGGGGATGGTAGCTATATACCTTTTCCAAAGGTAAAAACCCTCCAATGGACACAGGTTCGTCCGCTTGGTCCTTGGACTGCTTGTGGTCCAAATAAAGATGGCTGTTTGGCGTCATGATGACGTCGTGGTTTTGCCTGGCGGCTGCTATGCCCCCTGCTTCGCCTCTCCAACTCATCACCGTAGCGTTAGGGGCCAAACCACCTTCCAATATCTCGTCCCAGCCCACCAAACGGCGACCATGGGCGTTCAAGAATTTCTCTATGTGCCTGATGAAATAACTTTGAAGGCCGTGTTCGTCTTCCAGTTTATGTTTTTTTATCAGCTTCTGTGCCAGATCTGACGTTTTCCAGTGTTCCTTTGGCACTTCATCGCCGCCGATATGGATGTACTCGCTCGGGAAGATATCCATTACCTCGGTAAGCACGTCTTCCAGGAACTTAAAGGTCTCTTCCTTGGGTGCATAGATGAAGGGATATACGCCCCAATAGCCCGGAACTTGGTAAGTGGTATCGCGGTTGCCCAATTCCGGATAGGCTGCCAAAGCAGCTGTACTGTGGCCGGGCAGCTCTATTTCGGGCATAATGGTAATGTGCCTGTCGGCCGCATATTTCACCAGTTCGCGCGCTTCATCTTGCGTATAATAACCTCCATGTTTTTTACCATCGTAGACAAAGGGCTTATTGTCATAATGGAAGCCGATAATGGAAGAGTCCCTAAAAGACGAAATCTGCGTCAATTTCGGGTATTTCTTAATCTCCAATCTCCACCCCTGATCTTCCGTCAAATGCCAATGCAGCCGATTGAACTTCAGATAGGCCATCATATCCACAATTTTCTTCAACTCCGCCAGGGGGAAAAAATGCCGAGATACGTCCAGCATAAGGCCTCTATAGCCAAATTCGGGCTTATCGTCAATGCTCAGGGCAGGCACCGCCAAGGTGCCGTCCTGTTCTTCAATGGCCTGCAAGAGGGATTGTAAGGCATAAAAAACGCCAGCGTTTCCCCCCTTTATATCCACGGACGATGGACTAACCTTTAGGCTATAGGCCTCATCGGTGTTTTGGCTATCGTCCAGCACGATGCTGCTACCCACTACGTCAAAAAAACTGACGGGCAAGGTGAAACCATATCTATTGGAAAGAAAAACATTGAAAAGTTCGGCATTTTTGCGAGCAGCGGGTGTCTTGGCAACCAATGGCACGGAAGGAGATAGCAGAAACTTTCCTTCGCTCAATTGCATGGATGCCGGTTTGGGAATGATACTTACTTCTCTTGTCTGGGCAAATGCCCCACTAAGCCCGCTAAAAGCAAGCAACAAAATCAGCTTTAAATCTTTAGTCATCTTTATCGGTTTTGTGTTTTGCCTATAAATATATATAATTATTTCATTGAAAATCAACCCCAAACAAAACAAATCGGCCATAAAAAATCAGGATAAATTCTGTTTTAAAAAGTAATTTAACGCTTCTTCTTAGGCCAAGAACGGCTTACTGATTGAAACACAAAACAAATAGTTCCCGCATGCGGACATCCTACAACAGCGACAAGGGTATCCTTTTAAAAAGTACTATTTGGAAAATAAGCTATCTCCTTTTCTTAGCTGCCGCTGATCTACAGCGTCTTCTATAATGGTCTTGAGCTGAGCTTCGCTGGACTGCAGCAGCTTTACCAGAACAAACTGTGCGCGGGCGCGTTGCAAGTTGTGCTTTTCGAAAGCGACCTTATAGTAGACATCACCATTTAAATAGTCCGTCAAAAAACGTACTCCCATGATAAACGGCAACAACAACACTCCTTCCAGCAGGGAACGCTTTTCCCACTCGGTTAATTTGTCGGCCGTATATTCAAGAAATCCTTTCGCAAAAGCGTCAAACAGCGATAGGTTGAGTCCGATCTTCGAGTGATCCGCTTCGTCTTCTGCCGCCGTATTGATAATAGTCCGCACGGCATCCCCAAAATCATAGGCCACATAACCGGGCATGACCGTATCCAAATCTACTATACACTGTACTTTATCTTCCTGATCGAGCAATACGTTGTTAAACTTGGTGTCATTATGCGTGATACGCAGCGGCAGCATACCCTCCCTTCCCCATTTCACAACCGTAAGCATGCTGTCCAAATGCGTATCGACAAATGTCAACTCCTCCTCTACCTCCGCCAAGCGGCCGTCGCGATTGGCCGATATGGCATCTTGCAACTGCTGGTATCGAAATTCCAGGTTATGAAAATTGGGAATGACATCGAGCAAAAGGGAGCTATCGAGGTCGACAAGCATGGACTGGAATTCGCCAAAGGCTTTTCCTCCTTCATAGGCCTGCTTTTCATTTTCTACTATTTCATAGGACTTGGTGCCATCTATAAAGTAGTACAGCCGCCAATAGTCGCCGTCGACACTCTTTATGCTGAAGGAGCCATCCTGCGCAGGAATGGGGGTCAACACCTTTCTGGTGATTTCCATTTTGCTATAGCCTTGCTCCTCTAGCTTTTGCCTCAAATGGTTGGTGACGATGTATATATTCTGGGTGACGGCGCCAATATCCTGAAAGACGTGGTGATTGATTCGTTGCAATAAAAAATTGGGACTTGAGGTATTTTCAGTTTCCACAAAAAACGTATCATTGATATGTCCATTACCAAAAGATCTAACGGCAACTACCTTCTCATTTACCTCAAAGCAATTGAAAATATCCAACGCTTTGCTTAGTCCATCAATACTTCTATTCATTTGTCTGTCCACTCAACAAGTATACTATGGATATCCTATACTTCCAAGCAAAAGGATAACGCAAACGTTTGCCTAAATTTTGCATACTGTCAAAAACATTAGCGCTTATTGAATTTTATTTTCATCTCCACTTTATTTGTTGCCGTTCCCACGAACCATTTCGGTCCATTTGTTACGATCGATACTGCACGTTTGTTCAACTGCTCATTTGCCCCGTTCGCTATGCGAATGTGCTTGGGGGTACCATCCTCGTCTACCTGAAACGTCAACACAATAGTGGCTTCATCCCCTTCCGTAAGAGCTTCCGCCTGCAAATAGGTTCTGTAGGCATCCCAACCTATAACCGGTTCTGGCTTTTTGGTGGGGTTCCTCGGCTTCTGGTCCGTCTGTATGCCCGCCACTCGTCCAGAAATCAACGTTTCTACAGTATCAATGGAAGCTTTTGCGGCTACAAGTTCATTGAGTCTGGCACTCGAAGGTTGCATGGCTATCATCACACTGTCAGTGCCAACAACAGCACTTGCTTGTTCATACCCTATATACCGTATGTTCAAGGTATCGCGCCTTGAGATAGGCATAGAAAAACGGCCTTCGCCATCGGTACTGGCCGATCGCAGGTCATGAAGGGACTGCACGGTAGCGCCAGCCAGAGGCTCTTTTGTCACCTTGTCTACCACTAGGCCTTTCACTAGCAAGGGAGTTTCTGCCACTGGCATAGCGCGTATTGCGGCACTTCTAGCCCCCCTAACTGCCAATAGATTGCTCATGGTATCCCTTCTCTTGCTCGGGCTAATCGATATTTCGCTCAGCTCTTCGTTCCTATCGTTTTTGTGAACGGTGGTCGGCGCTTGGGCAATTTGGATTGACTGGCTCTCGGCCTTTGCCTTCTCGCTCCCTCTGTCGTCCGTTGACCGCTCAACTGTTGATTTGGGTTTGCTCGGTCGTTTTTTCAGCTCTGCCACAGCTGGTGGCGAATCTACATATGCTACTGGGCTATCTAGCTCAGGGATTTTGTCTTCGGTCACCTCGCTGCTGACGATGAGTTTCTTCTCCTGTGGCATTTGCCATAGCCATAAGCTGCCCGCCGCAAGCAACAATAAGATGGCGGCGGCCATGGCAGAAAACTTCCAGTAACTGCGTTTCTTTCTCTGGCCCTGCTTTACACGTCGATCTATTTGCCGTTCAATGGCCAATAGGTTGGCCTTATGCGTTGTCTCGGTGGCACTTTCCATGCCCATCAACAAATCCATCAATAACGGATCATCTTGCGCCTGTCGTTCCAGCTCATACATGGCACGAGCATCTAGCTCGCCATTGAGATATTTCCTGATATACGATATGTCTGGCCTATTAGTCTTCACGATGCTTCTCCATACAGATTTTCAAATTTCGCTTGCCATTCTGGATATAACTTTTCACCTCTTTCATGCTATACCCCGTCATTTCCACTATTTCCTTATAACACTTCCCGTTCAAGAAGAACAAGTCCACGCTATCCCGCTGTTCCTTGGAGAGCTTTTCCATGCACCGCTCCAAGGCACTCAACGAGCGTTCTTTTTCCAGTGGATCGTTAGGATGCTCCTGCAGCGGAAATTCCACAAATTCATCCATCCCTACCATCGGCATCTTCTTCTCCGAGCGCAGCTGCATGAGGCAGTGGTTGCGACTGAGCACGTACAGCCAGGTGGCAAAACGCTTGATCTCCTGCTTGTGCACCTTCACAATCAGCTCTTCAAAGATTTGCATGGTGGCGTCCTTGCTGCGCTCTCCATCCTGCAAATAGCGGAAACACACGTAGTACACCATCTCGGCATGCCTGGCAAACAATTCACCCAAGAAAGACAGATCGTCGGTTTGACGATACCGCTCCAGTAGGGCATCGTCATCCAGCTCATCGGATTTCTTGGAATGTTTGAACCAATTCATACGCGGCTCAAATTAATTTTTTTTTATCGCTTATGGAAATTTCTTAAGGGATGCATCCTTCGTCAAAATTTAATATATGAAAACGACATTTTTTATTTGCTTAACGTTTCTAGGCCTAGCGGGCTTTAGGAACCACATGGGCCGCACCATTAGCGGCACGGTCTACAGTGCCGAAGACAAACGGCCTTTGCCAGGCGTATCGGTTTCAATAACAGGCACCAGCATCGCCACCCATACCGACAAAAACGGTCGCTACAGCATCATCGTAAACGACAACCACCATCAACTTACCTTCACGATGATAGGCTATGATACCCAGCAGGTGAAACTGAGCAAGAAAGCAACCATGGATATATGGATGAACGCCAGTGCAGCAAAATTGGAGGAGGTCTTGCATGCAGATCGCGAGGCATTCAAAATGGCCAGTCCGCTCATAGCATCTGCCACCCTTGCTGGAAGAGTAAACGGGGTAATGATACGTGGCAGATCTTATCTTCCCAACACCGAATCGTACAAGGGCTTTACCGACAACGGGTTCATCAACCCATTGAACGAAGCGCTTTCGACCTTGGCGGTAGACGTAGATGGAGCATCTTATAGCAATGTGCGCCGTTTTCTCCAAAACGGCCAACTGCCTCCTGCAGATGCCGTGCGGATAGAGGAAATGATCAATTACTTCCAATACCAACTGCCTAGTCCTACAAATGGCGATCCCGTAGCCATCCATACGGAGCTTGCCACCGCTCCATGGAACCCAAAGCATCAATTGCTGCGCATCGGCCTCAAGGCCAAATCAGTACCTACGGACAAGCTGCCCCCATCGAACTTGGTATTCTTGATAGACGTATCTGGATCCATGAACGGCCATAACAGGTTGCCACTTGTAAAAACTTCATTGAAAGTACTGGTCGATCAATTGCGGGAAAATGATAACGTGGCTATCGTAACCTATGCTGGGGAGGCAGGCATCGCATTGGAAAGTACCTCTGGCAAGCAGAAAGGAAAGATAAAAGACGCTATCGACGCATTGGAAGCGAGTGGTGCCACAGCCGGCGGTGCCGGCATTCAATTGGCCTACAGCATCGCCAAGCAAAATTTCATCAAGGGCGGCAACAACCGCATCATCCTTGCCTCAGACGGCGATTTTAACGTGGGCCCATCCAGCGACGAGGACATGGAGCGATTGATCAGCAAGGAAAGGCAAAGCGGTATCAGCCTCTCTGTATTCGGCTTTGGCATGGGCAATTTGAAAGATAGCAAAATGGAGACCCTGGCAAATAAAGGACATGGCAACTATGCCTATATCGATAATATCTCCGAGGCCAGAAAGGCGGTGGTTACCGAGTTTGGAGGAACGCTATTTACCGTTGCCAAGGACGTGAAATTGCAGATAGAATTTAATCCGGCCAAAGTACAGGCCTATCGCCTATTGGGATATGAGAACCGCTTATTGGAGAAAGAAGACTTCAACAACGACAACAAACTGGGCGGCGACATGGGTGTAGGACACACCGTTACCGCCCTCTATGAGATTATTCCAGTAGGGGTCAAAGATTCATATGTAGGCAATGTCGATCCGCTGAAATACCAGCAGGTGCCCACACAACCTACTGTCGGCAATTCCAATGAAATAGCTACGGTAAAATTCAGGTTTAAAGATCCCGACAGCGAGAAAAGCAAGATGAAGCAAACGATAGTCAGTAGCAAGCCCATACTTCTAGCGGATGCATCCGATGATTTTCGTTTTGCTACTGCCGTAGCCGAGCTGGGTATGCTCCTAAGAGATTCTGAATATAAGCAACAGGCAAGCTTCGATAAACTCATAAGTCGGGCAAAACAGGCAAAGGGAACCGACGATGAAGGCTATAGGGCAGAGTTTATCCGCCTAGCGGAGAACGCGAAAATGCTACAGTAGTACGTAGGTCAAAAGACTCGCATATCCAGATGGTGCAACGGCGTACCCACTGGATATGCGGTTCTCTTACTAGTATTTCTTCTTACCTTACCTTTCTGTACATCTCCCCTTCACTTCTCCGCCAATGCGTCACTGGAGAGCAATAGGTCGACGGAAATAACCGGGGTTCCCGCTGGCATAATGGGATAGGCATGCTCCTTGTGCTTAGAAACCAATAGTGCATTTTCCAAAGGAACATCGTTGGCCTTCAATGCAAACTCTACGGGGCTGTGATAGCCCTGAACATATAATTCGTCATAAAAATAGACTTTCAATGATTGGTCCACACCTTGCCAGTCCAGGTGCTTCACTTTATTGAGCTGTTCCAGTGGATTGCCCTTTGTGAGCAATATGATTTTCTTTCCGGCAGCTACGGCCTCTTGCAAAAAGGTCAGCATATCCTTAAACAAGTAAAGCCGCAAAGGAAGCTGCGCATGAACGTGCATACGCCTAAACTGTTCCCTGTATTTTTCATCGATGACAAAGGTTTGGGCAGCTCGCTCAAACAGGCCCTCTTCACCATGGTATTGATAAGCCGTTTTGAGAAAATTGGTCAATTCTCCTGCAGGGGGAACAGTTTCTGTATATTCCAGCAGATTGGCAAAGAGGTAATACACCTGCAAGAGGTAATCTTTCTTTGGAAACAACACGTCATCCAGCTCAAAAACAAAGGCATCATACTGTGCACCCAGATCTTCAAAAGTTAGCATCATCTCATCCATTTTATAATAGTCCTACCAACAAAGCCTCTTCGCCACTATCAGAAATGACAAAAGGCCCACTATAAGCTATCAGTTCGCTATATACCTCATTATTAAAGAAATTTTTGCCATTCAGAAGGATTTCTACCGGCAAGGCTTTGTCTGGATTGTCCAAAAAAGAAACCTCATTTAGCAATCCTTTAGCTGGCACCAAAAGCGTAATGCCATATTCCGCAAATAGCTGCTTGGATTCCGCCAGTGCTTGCATCTCCGTCCTTCTAAGCGGCAAAAGGTAATCTATATTTTCGTCCAGGCACAGGCTCAAAATTTCATGTGCAAAAGTAGGCGCTACCCCATAGGGGATAAACTTGTACTTTCCACCTTGCAGGAGCACCCTGGGTATATCATGGCAGTCTGCATATATAACCGCTATATCCGTCTCTTGCTGTATGCGCTTGGCCAACCTCAGAGCGAAGGGTTCCAGGCCAGCCGTTATCATTAACCTTGCCATTTCTTCAATCAAGCACTATCAATCCATCTTTCATTAAAACCGTCCTATCCGAAATTCGGGCCAGTTCCTCGTTATGTGTGACTATCACAAAAGTCTGGTGGAGCTTGTCGCGCAGATCAACAAACAGCTGATGCAATGCTGCCGCATTTTCAGAGTCGAGATTGCCAGAGGGTTCATCTGCCAGTACAATAGCAGGATTGTTCATTAAGGCTCGGGCAATAGCTACACGTTGCTGCTCGCCACCAGAAAGTGCCTCGGGCTTGTGGGATGCGCGCTGTTCCACCCCCAATAGGGTAAGCAGTTCCATGGCCCGCACTTCCGTTTCCTTTTTAGATTTGCCCGCAATGAAGGCGGGCATGCAGACATTTTCCACAGCCGTGAACTCGGGCAACAGGTGGTGAAACTGAAAGATGAAACCGATATGTTTATTCCTGAAGTCGCTCAACTCTTTTGCATCCATGCGATGGATATCCTTGCCATTCACTACTACCTTTCCTGCATCTGCCTTATCCAAGGCACCAATGATATGCAGCAAGGTGCTCTTTCCTGCGCCAGACGCTCCAACGATGCTCACGATCTCGCCTTGTTTTACCTCGAAATCTACTCCTTTGAGGATCTCAAGCTTGCCATAAGACTTATGTAGCCCCTTTACACTTAACATGGCCGCTAATATAATTCATTTCCCTGCACTATTCAAACCAAGTCAAAAGATCCTCTGGCAACAGGTTTTCCTTTTCCTGGCCCGATATGTCGCGCACAATCTTCCCTTCGCTCATCAGGATGAGTCTATTACCGTATTTCAGGGCGTCCTTCATATTGTGCGTCACCAACATGGCCGTCAGTTGATTGTCCCGTATTATGTTGGAAGTTATTTCCATGATCTTTTTAGATGTTCGGGGATCTAGGGCGGCGGTCGGTTCATCCAACAGCAACACGCGAACCTCATCCATGGTCATCATCAGCAAGCTCAGCGCCTGCCTTTGCCCACCACTCAATAGGCTAATGGGCGTATCCAACTTGTTCTCCAGTCCCATGTTCAGTTTCGCGATGTACTTGGCCACCCTTTCCCTAAACGATGCATCCAAACCTATTCGCATGGTTTTGGCTTGTGTGCGCACTGCTGCTAAGCGAAAATTCTCTACCACGGACAATTGCGGGGAAGTACCCTGCAATGGATCTTGAAACACACGCCCAAACCACTTGCTTCGTTCATACTCTGCCAACTGATGTATGGCCCTATCATCGAACCATATCTCCCCGGCATCCAATGACAAACGGCCCGACAGGCAATTCAACAAGGTGCTCTTGCCCGACCCATTGGCGCCCAAAACGACGACAAAGTCGCCCGCTTTCAGCGTCAAATCTACTTGATCCAAGGCCTTTACCAGGTCCATTGCTCCCCTATTGAACGTTTTGATTACCTGCTTAAATTCTAACACGGTGAATAGTAAAAAGTAAAAAAAAGCTTCCCAAATGCCCATTATCTAAAAGCGCTTTCCATATACCCGTAACTGGGGAATGGATACCGCCAGCAGCACGATCAGTGCCGTGACCAATTTCAGCATAACGGGGTTTATGCCCAAGCTCAATGAAAATGCCAGTATAAGCTGGAACAGGACCATACCCGATATAACCGCCAGCAATACGAAGGCTATTCTTTTTATGCCAAACAGCAAAACAACTGACTCGGCAATCATCACCGAGCCCAAGCCCGTTATCATCACACCAATGCCCATGTTCACATCGGCAAAACCCTGAAACTGCGCTATCAGGCTGCCGCTCAGGGCGACAAGCCCATTGGCTATCGCCAAGCCTATCCATTTCATCCTGGCCGTATTGACACCCAAAGCTCTCAGCATCTGCTCATTATCGCCTGTCGCCCTCATAGCCAGACCAAAATCCGTGCGCAGCAAATAGGTCATGAACGATATCAACAAACACAGTATGCAAGTCACTATGATCAAGGTATTGCTATCAGACGTCCGAAAAACAGTTAACCAGTTGAATAGGGTACCATACTGTAGCAAAGGCACATTGGAACGACCAAGTATGCTGAGATTGACGGAATACAGGGCTGTCATTACCAATATCCCGGCCAACAGCAAATTGACCTTAATGCGATTGTGAATCCATGCGGAACATATTCCGGCGATCGCTCCCGAAAGTACCACCAAGGGGATGCACCACCATAATGACCACCCGTTTACCAAGCCGATGGCCGTAACCACGGCACCCAGGGTATAGGATCCATCGGCAGTAATATCCGGAAAACGGAACACCTTCATGGTGAGATATACGCCCAGCACTAATGGGCCCAGGCAAAGCGCCTGCAAGACGGCGGCAAGATAAAAGGACATGTTCTAAAGTAAAAAATAAAAAGTAAAAAAGACTAAGGCCGAAAACTTGCCTGACGGCAGTCAGGGACTAAAGGCTAAAGCTGTACAGACGTAATATATTACGTCTCCAAGTAATCAACCAATGACAAATCAACTAATGACCAACCAATGCCTATCAGAGTCCTTCGTAATCACTTGGAAATTGATAACCGAACTTCTCGGCAGCCTGTTTATTGTACACACGTTTCCGTTTTTGCACCAGATGCACGCCGAGCCTTTCGGTAGATTTGGTCTGTAGGTAATTCGCGGCATCTGCCCCCGACTCATAGCCCCAAGCATATATATCAGCTCCATAGGCCGCTACCGCCCCTCTTTTCACCAGCCCCTCTTCGCTAGTGAAAACAGGCACCTGCGCCTCATTGCAATTCTTTAAGATGGTCTCAAATGCCGCAAATACAGTGTTATCGGGATTGGCAAAGAAGACATCAATCCCTTTATTTAGCAAAGCTTTCACCACCAACTGTGCTTCCGCAGAACTATTGAGAGGGAGCGCTACCAAAGTCATCTCTTCTGCCTGCGCCAACCTGTTCAACCTATTATAAGCATCAACAGACTGCGGTTCTGCCTGATTATAGATCATACCAATACGTACTTTACTTTCATGTCTTGGCTTCGCCACTTGCTTGATGATGGTAAATGAAGTATCTATATAGTCGAGGTTTTCCGCTGCGCCAAACAAGTTGGCCGGAGCGTGGCCATCTCTATCGGTTATACCCAATATTTCGGGCGTGGCCGTTACCGTCATAAACACGGGCACGTCATGTACACGCTGTATCACGCCGAGGGTAGCCAAGGTCGTACTGGTGCCAATAAGATCCAACTTCTGGGAGGACATGTAGCTGACAACCTGGCTCAATATACCTTGATCGCCCTGGGCATTTCTGTACACTATCTCCAATGTTCCCTGATCTTCACTGAAGCCCTTGTCGGCAAGCGCATCAAAGAACCCCTTCCGAGCTTCGCCGATGGTCTCATCCTCAAATGCTTCCACAAAACCGACTCTTACCTTATCATTGCTTTTTTCCTTACAGGAGCCATAAAAAAAGACAGCGAAAAGCAACAATAAAAACCAAGGAGGACTAACAAAACCCTTCATTTTCTACAATTATTTCCTAAATTGAGAGTTAAATGTACAGAGCTTGGTCAACAAAAGCAAATACATCTTGGTTATTCCATTTTTGTTCTTAGTTTTACACTACTACTTGAATAAACATCATGATCAACATATCATCAAAATTACCTGCAGTCAACAATTCAATCTTTAGCATTATGTCCGCCCTCGCAACAGAGCAGAGGGCTATCAATTTATCTCAAGGTTTTCCCGATTTCAATTGCAACCCTAAGCTCATTTCCTTAGTCAACAAATACATGAAGGCAGGGAACAATCAATACGCGCCCATGCCGGGGGTGCTATCCTTCCGCGAAAAAATCGCCGAGAAAATCCAAGAACTGTATCAAGCGGAGTACCATGCGGATGAAGAGATCACTGTGACTGCCGGCGCTACTCAAGCCATTTTTACCGCCATAGCCGCTATCATACGGCCTGATGACGAAGTCATTGCTTTCGACCCATCCTATGACTGCTATGCGCCTGCCGTTGATCTTTTCGGAGGCATCATCAAGACCGTGGAGCTGAAACCGGAAAATAACTTTGCTGTAGAATGGGACAAAGTGAAGAAGCTCTTTTCGAGCAAAACGCGCATGATCATCATCAACACGCCGCAAAACCCTTGCGGAAAGTGCTTTACGGACAATGACATGCAACAATTGATAAAAATCACCCAGGGGACGGATATCATCATCCTGAGCGATGAAGTCTATGAACATATCCTATTCGACCGAAAGCACATCAGTGTGTGCCAATATCCGGAGCTTCGCGAACGTAGCTTTGTCGTTTCCTCCTTCGGAAAAACCTATCATGTAACGGGATGGAAGATAGGCTACTGCGCCGCGCCGCAACGCCTCACGCAGGAATTCAGAAAGATACACCAATATCAGGTGTTCTCCGTCAATACGCCCCTACAAATGGCTATAAATGAATTTATGAAGAATAAAGACGAACTACTGGCCCTGAACGACTTTTTCAAGGAAAAGATGGAGTTTCTCTACGAAGGCCTGAAACAGACAAAGTTCAAACCTATCAGGCCGCAAGGCACCTATTTCCTGTTGGCCGACTATAGCGCCATCAGCGATCTGGACGATATTAGCTTCACGAAAGAGGTAACGGTACAGCACAAAGTGGCAAGTATCCCACTTTCCGTATTTTATAAGAGCAAACTGGACGATCATATCATTCGGTTTTGCTTCGCAAAAAAGAAAGAGACCTTGGAAAAAGCATTGGAAAAACTTATAAAAATAGATCAACTATCGTCAACGTTATAGACGTAAAAGCGAACCGTACAAATGCAATTAATTCATTTCATATGACATTAGGGGTTATATTAAATAAAGCATTATGAAACCATTAAAAATAACCATATTTCAAGCATATCTATTCTGGGAAAACACTGAAAAAAACCTGACAAACCTAGGTTTGCGTCTTTCCAATATCAAGGAAAAAACCGATCTTATTATATTGCCGGAAATGTTCAATACGGGATTTACGATGAACGTGGAGAAATGTGCCGAGAAAATAGGTGGCCCTACGACCTACTGGATGCTGGAACAGGCAAAAAAATTCCAAGCGGTGGTCGCTGGTAGCCTCATCATCGAAGAGGACGGCAAGTATTATAACCGCTTCATATGGATGCGTCCGGATGGTACGTTCAACAAGTACGACAAACGGCACCTCTTCAGCTTGGCTAAGGAAGATGAGCTATTCACTGCCGGAAAGAAAAGAACCATTGTAGAACTGCACGGCTGGAAAATATGCCTTCAAACATGCTATGACCTGCGTTTTCCGGCCTTCAGCAGAAACTTAAATGCGGCCTACGACATCCTGCTTTATATAGCAAGTTGGCCAGATAGGCGCATTTCCCACTGGCGCGCCCTGATACCGGCCAGGGCCATAGAGAACCAAGCCATCGCCATAGGCGTAAACCGCGTGGGGTATGACGGCAATCAGGTATATCACTCTGGGTGCAGCATGTGCGTGGGGCCAGATGGCAATGTCATCTACTACAAACCCGAGGATGAAGACCTCTACACCTTTACGCTTACGGCAGACGACCTACTTACTACAAGGGAAAAATTACCTTTCCTCAAGGATGCCGATGCTTTCAAGCTAGTGGAATAGCGCTATGGAATAGAAATGCTGTAAAAAGAACGTTGAATGAGACAGGCATTATGCCCGAAACATCGATGTCTCGGATATTTACAGCATTTCTTCCTATTTAAATCACTCTCTAATCATTTCTTTTTGAATCTCCTCCAGGGATTTCCCTTTGGTCTCTGGCATGAACTTCCAAATAAAAACAAAAGACAAGCCCATCATAATGCTATAGAAAACAAAAGAATAGAAACCTCCCTGTGGACTGCTTTCCACTACTATGGGAAAAACCCACGAGATAACAGCGGCCATGATCCAGTGGGTAAAGCTCCCGAGAGAACTGCCCTGTGAGCGCACTGCATTGGGGAAAATCTCCGAGATAAACACCCAGATGACTGCTCCTTGCGAGAAAGCGAAGAAGGCAATAAAGCCTATCAGGTACAGCAACATCGCCGAATTTCCCGCAATATCTCCCCCTCTAAAGGCTTGTGCCACCAAGCCCAAAAAGACAAACATCCCTACACTTCCCACGAGCAGTAGCTTCTTTCTCCCAAACTTATCGATAATCAGCATGGCCAAACAGGTAAACAACAAGTTGGCACCGCCTATGAAAACGGGCTGCAGATAGGCTTGTTCCTTATCGAAACCCGCCATCTCAAAAATTCGCGGGGCATAGTAGAGTATGGCGTTGATGCCACTCAATTGGTTGAACATGGCCAAGATACCTGCATACAGTATGGGTTTGGTGTACTTCCGTTGAAATAAGGATTCCCTCTTCAATGGCTCTTGTCGTGACAGGTCCGATATTCTCCCTATTTCGTCTAGCTCACCCAGCCTAGCGAATACCTGCTTGGCGCGTTCTCCAAACCCCTTCATCGCTAGCCACCTCGGACTTTCAGGCACAAAACCCAATGAAACAAGGAATACAGATGCCGGAATCACCATGATGCCCAACATCCAGCGCCAAGCGTCGTCTCCCAATCCCACAAACAAGAAATTGGTGAGATAGGCCACAAATATGCCCAGAACAATCATGAACTGAAAAGACCCGGTCAGCCTGCCCCTGATCTTTGCCGGAGCGATCTCCGAAATGTAGATGGGCCCGACCACGGAGGACACCCCCACTGCCAGTCCGCCCATGAAACGGAAAAATATGAAGAGCAACCAGGCATAGGATGTGGCGCAACCAACGGCAGATAACAGGTAAAAAAGGGCGATGACCAAGAGCACTTTCTTACGTCCAAAGCGCTGTGCCGGAAAACTGGCTACCAGCGCACCGATAACGGTGCCAATGAGGCTGGCAGAAACGGTAAATCCCTGCCAGAAGGAATCGAGCACCCACAATTCTTGAATAGTCTTTTCTGCGCCCGAAATTACAGCCGTCTCAAACCCAAAAAGAAATCCGCCAAGCGAGGCAATCAAGGAGCAACGGATGGCAAAACGATGGTTTATATTGGTTTGCATTTTTTATTTTTCTATAGTGTTTTTTCGTATAAAAAAGATGATGCTCCTATGATAGCTGCGCCTTCTCCCATAGATGCTACATGGATCGGCACAAAAAATCCCGCATCTTGCAGCGCTTGCCTTACCGAAGGCAAAAAATGGGGGTGGGCCTTGGCAATGTTCCCCCCTATTACGACCACCTCCGGCGTTAACCTGGGTAAATGCAAGCTAAGGAACTGGACGAGCCAGTTGCTCAGCTGCCTTAACGCCTGTACGGATGGGATGCTTTGCTGCTCCATGACCAGTTCCTTTACATCCATGGCGGTAGTCCCTCCCAAAGAACGATAATGGGCAATAATTCCCCTAGTGGAAATATAGTCCTCTGCGATACCTGCCAGAAATGGGGAAGAACCTAGATTAAGGTCACTGACCACACCAGAACGATAAATAGCCGAACCCAAGCCCGTACCAAGCGTAATGCCAAAGGCCTTGTCAAATCCCTGCGCTGCCCCGCACAGCGCCTCTCCCTTGAGGAAGGCTTCGGCATCATTGACAAAAAGGATGTTACTATCTGGAATAGCAAGGCCAGAGGCCAAGGCAGCACGGATAGACAAACCATAAAGCGCCTCATATTTGTTCATTCCCTTTATCAGGGATACCCCTTCGACATAATCGAATGGGCCAGGCATGGATATGGCCAAATAGGGCTGTTCACCGCCTTTGTACTGATTCCTTACCATGCGCAAGGCTTCGACCCAGTTGGCCAAAATCTCCTCCGCGGAGGCATGTGGGTCTATCTTACGCCGTTCAATGCTGGATTCCACTAGCTGTCCCTGAGGAAAAAGCACCTGAGCCGCGGTAATGTGCGACCCGCCTATATCGGCACCAATAACAATCTGTTCTTTTAACAACTCCATATATTTATTAAGGCAGCGGATCGGCGTTTACTGGTTTCTGAGGGTCATAAATGGCAACGCCCACCTTAGAATCGGCACAGCCATAGTATAAAAGCCATTTGTCATTAAAAAACACCAAGCCTTCTATGAACACGGTGCCATCCACGTATTGCCCACTTTTCTCAAATGCCTCCATAGGTCTTAAGAAAGGCACGTCCAGACGTCCCAGCACCTTGGTAGGATCGTTCTTGTCAAAGAGTACCTGCCCCGCGCTATACGTACCTTTGTTGAAACGTACATCGCCATTTTCCGGGTCGTTCTTGCCATTGTATAGCAAAACGATTCCTTTGTCGGTCATCACTGCCGGTGGGCCACATTCCGTGAGGCTACTATCAAAATAACCCTTGCGAGGCGAAATAAATGCCTGTAGCTCTCCCTTTTCGTCGACTACGGGCTCCCAATCCACCAAATTATCGGAGGTGGCCCCATAAACGCCATGCTCGCCCCAGTACATCCAATACTTGCCGTTCACCTTCGTAATTACCTGATTGCCTTTGTTTACTGATGTGACAATGGAGGCAGATTTGTGGGATTTATCGAAAATCTTATCTGCGTGGACCGCCTTTTTAAATATTGGTCCGTGCTTTTCCCAGCTAATGAGATCTCGGGAAGTAGCAACGCCCAATCTCGGTACTTGACGGTTCCATTGCGTATAGAACATCACGTACAGCCCATCTTCGGTGACGGCTACCCTCGGATCTTCCGTACCTCCCGGCCATTCGTATTCCTTTTGGTCATCATCGGCAGGATAGAACACCGGCGCTGATTTGCGGTCGAAATGGATGCCATCCTTCGTGGCAGCATATCCCAATCGGGATGTTCGGTGTCCAATAGCAATGCCCGATTTGTCTTCCGCCCGATAGAGGACTATGATACTATCTCCCTTGACGGCCGCCCCGGGGTTGAAGGTGTCATTGTCTTCCCAGGCAACCTCCTTGCCACTCATCGGATCCAGAAAACTGGTTCCCGAAACGGGAGAAATAACCGGATTGACACCTTCGGGCCTGACAAAACCGCCAAAAGCCCAATCGGGAAGGTCTCGATCTTTTTTTTGTGAAACGCAGCCAAGTGCGATTAACGAAAATAGCAGGCCTATCGAAAACCTTGAAAAAACATTCTTCATCATCATCTTAAAATTTAATATCCATCATTTTGTGTTAAAAGTCCTCCTGACAAATCGATCTCCCTTTGGGGAATGGGGTATAAATAGTGATTTGGCCTAAAGTTCTTGCCCATTGCCGGCAATACCTGATCTGCCACTTCCCACCTTCTCAAATCGCTAAACCGATGTCCCTCAAAACCCAGTTCTGCTCTTCTTTCCTGCATGAGCCAAGTTTTCACTATATTTTTGTCCGTTACCTGCTCGCTCCTTGCCGGAAGTGTTCCATTGGGTACCTGACTATTATCGTAGGTGACCGTATTGCGGGCCCTGGCACGAATTTGATTGATCAACGCTATAGCAGAGGGGTATTGTTCAGTCTCCATAAGCGCCTCTGCTTTCCACAGGAGCACGTCGGCCCACCTGATCAAGATCTTGTTTGCCGGCGAATCGCCATTGCCCCTATTGGCGGCACTCAAATCGCCCATCAATTTATATACAAGCCTTTCGCTCACATTCACCGTATAATCCAGGCGTGGATCATTGGCCTCGAAAGAGGCTATAAAATCATCCGATGGAGCCAAAAAGCCCCAGCCCAACAATGCTCCTAGCCCATTGCCATTTCTCGGCAATGCACCCTGCGTATGATTGTAGGCAAACACCACCTCCTGATCCTGAAATTCCTTGGCATTGTTGAAGCTGTCGAAATAGTTCTCGTTCAAGGTATAAAAATTCTTGCTTTCCAACAATTGTATTTTTTCAAGTGCCAATTGCCATTGCTTGTTATATAGGGCCACTTTGGCTTGCATGGCTATGGCGGCTCCTCGCGAAGCTCTCCACGCTTGCTCCGTACTGGAAAGTTTGGAATCGGGCAATAGCTGCGTAGCCAATTCAAGGTCCGAACGGATCTGATTCCAGATCTCTTCCTTGTCCACTCTATTGGAAACGTTGTAGGCATCGTTGAACGATTCTAATGGAACGATCAATAAGGGCAGGTCGCCAAAGTTGACAACCAGTTCGAAATAATAAAAAGCACGCAAGAAATAAGCTTCGCCCAAAAACCTATTGGCCAGATTCTGCTCAATCCCCGCCTGTTGCAAGACGGCGGGATCGGCAAGTTTATCTATGGCAAGGTTTGCCCGGGAAATGCCTTCAAAATCGTATGTCCAAATACCATTGAATCCTGGATTTTCCGTGGTGAACGTGAATCGGCCTATCTCGTCCATCCAAGCCTGATCGCCATCTGACGCCCATTTTTTGTTCATGTCACCAGCGGCTATATCTTCAATAACGAAATTCGGCCGTATATACAGTCCCCTATCCCAGCTACCGTCTCCCAAGAATCCAGTCGTATTGGCCAAAGGTTGGTAGATGCTGTTCACGGCAGACTGCAAGGTTGCCACTGAAGGATTTTCGTTTACTTGATCTGCGGTGAGCAGGCCTATTGGGTCTTTATCTTTCACGCAGCTAGCTGTAAGGATGCAGAGCCCCATCAGATATGCGTATTTTACAATTTTTTTCATGTCATTCATCAATTATCATTATAAGATCATCCTATCCGTCGCAGGGATTAGAAAGTAACATTTACACCAAACAAGAAAGTTCTGGAAGATGGGTAAGTACCCCTATCGATCAGATCAGTTGACTCGGGATCCAGCCCTTTATAGTCGGTGATCGTAAACAAATTCTGCCCGGAAGCATAGATACGCATATTTTTCACCACATTGGTTTTCTTCATCCATTCGCCAAAAGAATAGCCAATCTCTAGGTTTTTGAGTCGCGCATAGGACGCATCTTCCAACACGATGGTAGATACCCGGCTACTTCCATTGTCCGTAAAGGTCAACCGTGGAATGCTGTTGCTCGTACCTTCGCCGTCCCAGCTTCCCAATACGTCTGTGGTATAGTTAAATGGGCGGGTATCGAAATCCAGAATCTTCCTGCCATCATTGTACCTGTCTACCCCTTTTACTCCTTGCAGCAAAACGGCAAAATCAAATCCCTTGTATCCTCCGGACAGATTGAGCCCATAGGATACCTTGGGAATGGGATTACCTATAAAATCGCGGTCACTGTCGTTGATCACGCCGTCTCCATTGGAATCAACGAAACGAATATCGCCCGGTTTTTGAACAGGGTTATTGGTTCCGAACAGGTGGCTATTTATTTCTTCTTGATTCTGGTAGATACCTTCCACGCGGTAACCATAGTAGGCATTCAATGCATGTCCTACCTCTGTTCGGCTCACAGTGCTGCTTATATAAGGCAAATTGGGATGCAGCTTCAACACTTCATTGCTCAATGTGGCCAAATTGCCGTTTATAGCATAGCGAAACCCTCCTGCCGTGTTGTCTCTATAGCCCAGAGAAAACTCAAAGCCCGCGTTTCTTACTTCTCCTGCATTCACGATAGTAGCTTGAACATCGCCCACGAAGCTTGGTAGGGAAATGGGCAGCAATATATCGGAGGTATTTTTCACGAAATAATCGGCCGTGAATGAAAGCTTATTATTTAAGACACTGAAATCTACCCCTACGTTATGTTGGCGGGTTGTTTCCCACTTCAAATCGGGATTGCCATAGCGGTCTATCAAATAGTTTTCACCTACCCGCTTTATTAAGGTCATATAGGAGTAATTGCTGATCTCCTGATTTCCCAAGGCACCGGTACTTGCGCGCAGGCGCAAATCGCTGATCCAATTGACATCTTGCATAAAAGCCTCCCTGCTGACGTTCCACCCGGCAGAGACAGAAGGGAATATGCCCCATCGGTTGTTTTCACCGAAACGAGATGACTGGTCACCACGCACATTGGCCGTAACCATATACCGGTCATCATAAGTATAGGTAACGGAACCAAAAACACTAAATAGGTCAAACTCCGACCCAGAACCGCCGTTCCACACGTCCAGCAGTGTGCTGCCGTAATCTAGGTAGCGAAATGTTGGATAGGTATAATCATACCGACGCCTGGAGGCATTGATGGAAGAGGCATTGTTGGTGATGAATTCCGTACCAGCCAAGGCACTTAGCTGGTGCTTGCCAAATTGCTTGTCATAAGAAAGCACATTGTTCCAAGTTAAGGTAAAGTCGGTACCCCTATCTTCGTTAAGCCCATCCGGTCGGTTTATGCGTCCTTTCCCTTGGTCGTATGGTCCGGCGCTACCGTCATCATCGCCATAGTTCTCATAAAATGCCTTAGTATGATTTACGTTGAGGTCAATGCCGACGTTTGTTCTAAATTTCAGGGATTTGTCTGCCAAAAGGCTATATTCTCCAAACAAATTGCCGAAAGTCTTTATCTGACTGAAAACATCGTCCGTAAAATAAGCAGCCGCAACCGGATTGCGTGTCAGTTCATATTTATTGCTTTGATACCCCGTATTGACCTGATTGTTGACATAGAATGGCAGGTCTGTAAAAGGATCGCTGGCAGACCAAGTGGGGTCGCTCGGGTCTTTATACACGCCCAATACCGGAGGCCTCAACAGCGCATGGCGAATGATGCCGGGCGATTCCCCTTTGGCAGAGATTTGATCCCGCTTAGAATAAGATATTTGCATGTTGGTACCTATCTTAAAACGGTCTGTCAAATTGCTGCTTACGTTGGCGCGGAAGTTAAGGCGTTCGTACTTGTCATTGTCATAAACGACTATTCCATTTTGTCTATAGTAACCTCCAGAGATTAAGTATTGTGTCTTGTCATTTCCCCCACTTCCAGAAAACTGAATACTTTGGGTATTGCCCGTTTCGAAAAGTTCATCAAGCCAATCGGTATTGGCAAAATCGGTACGACCTTTGTCTAGAGTGTAAGGGTTCTGCCCTGCATAACCAGAATTATTCCAGGCTTTTTCCAGGGTATTCATATACTGTTCTGCGTCCAAGAGCTGGGGTAAATGCGTTGCTTGTTGAATTCCGGTAAAATAATCGATACTGAACATATTGCGATCCGATTTCCCCATTTTCGTGGTAATTACCACCACACCGGCCGAAGCCCGCGATCCATACATAGATGCAGCAGAAGCATCCTTCAAGACCGACATAGACTCTATATCCGCGGGGTTCAAAAATGTGATATCCCTAGAAGGTACCCCGTCTACTACATATAGAGGATTATTGTTTCCTATGGTTCCCTCTCCCCTAATACGGACATTGATGCCATCGCCCGGGGCTCCCGTGCTCTGTGTGATCTGCACACCGGCCACTTGCCCTTGTAGTGTTTGAGCCACATTGGGAACGCGTCTCGACTCCAAATCAGACATATTTACGTTAGTAAGGGCACCTGTAATCGTAGATTTGCGCTGGGAGGCATATCCTACTACCACCACTTCATCCAGATTTGCCGCATCAACTTCCATCTGCACGTTCAATTCCTTCTCTCCTTGATAAAGGATTTCTTTTGTGCGGTAACCTGTAAAGGAGAAAATCAATGTTTGACCTTCTTCCACCGTAATTTGAAATTTACCGGAAACATTGGTAGCAGCACCAACGGTTGTATTCTTTACCCGAACGGAAGCTCCCGGCAATCCTTCTCCGTTTTCATCCAGCACACTTCCAGTTACTTGCTGCTGCAGCCACCTACTGTCCATCGTTGGGTGACCAGCGGCCATAAGTGACGCATTAAACAATAAAGACAGCCATACCAGGGCCATCATCGGCTTAGTCCCAGAGCGCAAATACGCAAAAGCCTTTCTACACTTCCAAAAAGTCCATTTGACAATCATAATAATAGGTATATAAGTTATTAATCAATTAGCGTCTGAAGGCTATACCGTTAGAAAACCGGTTTTTCTATTGGTATCAAAAAAATGTCTTCCTAAAGACATCGCAAATGTAACGATTAAAAAACCAGTTTAGCAATAGCAAATAACAATTATTTTCTTTTTATAGTAGATTCCCGGACTACCAATGTAGAGGGGACTATCTTTTCGATAAATGGCGGTTGGCTCTTTTTGCTGGAAATCTTGTTCAACAACATATCTATAATGGTTTCGCTCAGCTTTTCCAGAGGTTGCTTGACAGCCGTTATTGCCGGCGAATACAGCCTAAAGATATCGTGCTCATCAAATACAATAACGCCTATGTCTTGTGGTATTGCCTTGCCGAGATTTTTGGTCACCTCCAGGCCGTCAATGCACAGGTAGTTCGTTGCGAAAAACAAGGCATCAACTTCGGGGTTATCCTTTATGTAATGTGCAATCATCCCTTGGCGATCTTCCCGAGCAAAATCGTAAGGAATCTTCAAGATATATGCTTGCAGGTGGTGATCTGCCATCCCCTGTAGGTATCCGCTCAAGCGTTCTTTCATTTGACTTTGATCGGAATCCAATGTGATGAATGCCACTCGCTCAAAACCTTGATCGAGCATGTGTACACAAGCTTCATAGGCAGCTTCCTGATTATTGGTTCCCACGTAATTTGTCTCCAGACCTTCCAAACGCCGATCGAAGACCACTACCGGCCTTCCCTCTTCGATCACCTCTTTTATGGCATCCTCAACCCCCAATGGCGGGGCGATGATATAGGCATCCAATTGCGTTTCGCGAAAAAATCGCAGAATTTCCTTGGTAGACTGACTGTCGCCCAGGGTACTGCTATACACGATCCTATATCCGCTTTTTTTTGCTTTTTCCTCTATTTTCAACGCGATGGGGCCAAAGAAAGAATCGCCGATGTTCTCGACAATGAGCCCAATGCTATTGGATCTGCCCGTTGCCAGGCTCTGTGCCAAATGGTGGGGCTTGAATCCGATCTCATTGACATAGTCAAGCACTCGCTTTTCCAGTTCCTTACTAATGCGCCGTTCCTCTGCCTTTCCATTTATAATAAAAGATACGGTAGATTTTGCTACATTTAGGTGCTTTGCTATATCATTAATAGAGGTTTTCTTAGCGGCCATATTCTCTTTATCCAATTCCAGGCATTCAGGTGCAATATCCACAAAAACGTACACTTTGGCAAGTGCCGTTTTCTGATGGCTTGTAGACGGGAAAAATCAATCGATATAAGGCCTATGCAAGATGGCAGATTGAATAACGGCATTCCTCAGGTCAAAGTCGGAATAATTCTGTATGCCATCGGACGTTAGGGGCTCTACCTGCTTATAAGGCTCCAAACGGTTAAATCCATGCTTATGTTTACTATGTATTTCCCTAGCTCTCCTTACTTCTTCTACATCACGGAGTGCGCCCGTATAGCTTTCGTAAGCCGCAGGCACCGTACTTGTTTCGGGAACGAAGGGATCTGCCACCTCTTTCACTTCGGGGCCTTGTGGCCTGCGCTCATATTGGGGTGAAACCTCCCCTGCCGGCTTTTGTCCAGGATTGCGCTTGCGTGCTTTTTCTTGCTCCTTTTGGAAATTATTGTATACCCTGGCAATTAAAATAATAGCACCGATAATAAAAGGCAATATGTTTTCCATCTCGATAAAGATAAGAACAACATCGATTATAGCAAAAATAGTTTCAGCATATTTTTGCCATAGTTGCCCCAGTTGCTCAGGACAGACTGCAACGTCGTGGTCAACTGCTCCCGATTTACCGTCTTTGCCTTTCGCGGACTGGGAGCCGTAATATTGGCCGCGGGCACCACCACATCCTCCACCCTGGTGGCAAACCAGGTCGTATTCTCATGAGGCAAGGCTAGCCCCAATATCATACCTGGAAGCCCCGTAAAGGACTCCGGCCCACCGGAAACGGGAATCTGATCGGTATAAAAAGCCACCACATAGATGGAATCCATCACCAGGGCATTGGCCCGCCTGCAATCATAACCGGCTATTTCCCTTGTTTCATCCGTGATTTTCCAGACAATCTTCCTCAGGCTATCCTTCAGCAAATATGTTTCTTCAAATACGGCTTTTTGGCTGACGGACATCTTCTCGTCCAGGTTGGTAAAGATCGTGTTTCTCATCGTAACGCTAGGGTCACTAAAAAAGCTGTTTCTATTTTCCGGCTGCCCGGCGACGGGCTGGTACAGCAACACGTTGCGATTGAACGACAAGGTATTGTTGACCGTCGCAAACTGGGGTTGGTTCTTGCGGTACTGATCATAAATTTCCTGATACCATGTACCTTGCTCTTCATCGGCGGCTTTCTTCAGTTTGGCGTACATATTCACCCTTTTCTCGTAGGTGATGTTTCCCGAAAAGAGAAATCTGGCATTTTGCGCCATTAGCTTATGCGCGCTTGCGTTCAACAGCATCAAAACGACCAATAACCATATACCTTTATCGCTTCTCATTTTTAACCTTTTCATAATATTTGTTCTAAAATGCCCTATCTTAATTACTGTGCGCCCATTTTACTAAAATCCCATACCACCGATAGCATGAAATAGCGCCTAATGGTGGTATAGCTGTTCTGATTGATGTAATTGTTAAAGGCATTTCTGGTAAAGCCGATGTTTTGGTTCAACAAATCGTTTCCGCTCAACTGCAGTCGCAATTGATCGCCTTTCAAGAATTTCTTGCTGACATTGCTGTTTATGAGCACACGGCTAAAAGAATCGTCAAATACGGCAGTCGGGGCATTGTATTCGTAATTGACCGTAGTGCCTATCTCAAATTTGGCGGGCAAGTACAACCTAAATCCACCATTACCCCTTAGCCCCCACCCATTACTATTCAAGGCCGTTTGCAACGATGATTGTTGGACGTTGTAACTTGGTCCAAAGTCAAAATCAAAGTCGTACTTGCCCGATTTGCCTTTATAGGCACTAGCAGAAAGCGAAACACTATAATTCTCTCCTTTGTTTAACTGATCCTCGTTGACGCCATCGCCCACTTTGTTAAAGCTCGTATTACCATTAAAATTCAACCTACCCCCTACATTGGCATCCAGTTTTTTGATTTTTTTATAGTAGGATGTGCTGGTATAGAAGTTAGTAGGCATATTCCCTCCCAGGTTTTCATACTGTAACACACTGTTGCCCGCAGCATAGGTGGTCATATTGGTCGCTATGGCATTGTACGTAAATGAATAACTACCATAGATATAGAAACTTGTTCCCGTCAATACCTTATAGCTGTTATAGCTTGCGCTTATGTTACTTCTGTAAGAAGGTTTCAGCCCTTCGTTACCCACCACGATATTTAGGGGATTGTCGTTGACCAGCACAGGTTGTATCTGATTAATGGTGGGCTGCGTATTGTTTCCCGTATAGCCTATACGGATAGACCTTTGTTGCGAGAACTGGTACCTATAATTGACTTGAGGGTTGACGTTCAGGAAGTTTCTTTTGAACTCATTGTCTTGAAAAAGGTTCTTCTGATTAAAGGAGACTGCCGTAAAGCGCGAGCCAAAATTCAGGGTCGTTTTGTCCTTCTTGTAATTGAATATGGCTCCCACTTGGTTAGCCAATTGATCGAGCTGGAAATTATTACTGTAAAGGCTGTCCAAATCGCTGAATGTTCCATCTACCGACTGGTTGTAGGATCGCCTGTCATTGCTGCCGTTCAGAACGGAAAGCCCATAGTTGACCACTACAGAAAGGCTCTTGCTCAATGGCTCGGTATAGGTAATATTGGACTTGAAATCCGAACTTTTGATGTCGTTCACCTTGCGCTGGTTGACCAGGATAGTGGAGTCTACCTCCCCATTTGCCACATCGTAAAAATTGTTCTGCGAATTCAGAAAACCGTTTGCATCATTTTTAGATAAGCTTTGGGCCAGGCTCACGGAAAGTGTTCTTCCCATTTTTTTCAGTTTCTTCGTCCATAGGCCACTTGCGTTGAACTGCTTTGTTTTGGTATTGTTATTCAGGACCGTGCTACTATTGTTCAACAAGCGTTCCTGTCCGTCGGTGGTAGACTGATAGGAGTCATTGTTGGTACTTCCTTCGCTATTGGTGGCGTCCAACATCACCTTGACCGTAGAGGTACTATCTAGCCTGATCTCGTAAATACCATCAATTTTCTGTCTTGCTGAATGCTTATCGAAACGCTGCGAAGAAACGCTGTTAATGGAGCCCGAGGGCAGGTTGTTCTGACTAATATTGGACTCCTCACCTGTCACGTCAATCACGCCCGCCTTAAAATTCGCATTGATACTTTGCTTATCTTCATTCCATTTTTCATCGTAGTGCAGGCCGCCATTGGCCGCTTTGGGTATTCCCCTCCCATCGTATCGCCCGCTGAACGATTCAAAATCATCGCCGCCGCCAGTGATGTATATTGTTCCATCATCGCCAAAAGTCATATTGCCCAAGCCCACAAATCGCTCATTATCCTGCCATCCCAATCCGGTCTTGCCCGTATTGCTCAAGGTACCATAAGCGGCAAATTTGCGCTTGCCCCTAAACATGTTGAACATGGCCTGCGCATCATAGAAATCGTCTGTGCCGCCCCCCACGTCGACCTTGCCAAAATATCCTCGCTTTTGGTCTTCCTTTAGCTTGATATTGATCGTTTTGGTTGTCTCGCCATCATCTATACCTGTAAAGGTGGCTTGATCGCTCTTTTTATCATACAACTGCACTTTATCTACCATATCCCCCCTCAAGTTCTTGGTCACCAATGTGGGGTCGTCGCCAAAAAACTCTTCACCGTCTACTAGCACTTTCTCCACCGTTTGTCCTTGCGCGGTTATCTTCCCATCCCTGTCCACCTGTATGCCGGGCAGCTGCTTTAACAGGTCTTCTACCTTGGCATTGGGCTGTATCACGAAACTCGCTGCATCGTACTCCGTTGTATCGCCTTTTATCGTAATAGCCTGACTGCCCTGCACCAGCACTTCCGCCAGCAAAGTAGCTTTCAATGTCATGTATATATCTCCATACTCCTTATTTGTTTCCGCCGAATCTAAAACAAAGAAGTCCACAAAGTCGGCATATTTAGGGTAGGTGACTAGCAGAATGTATCTCCCGTTGGGAACATCCTGAAAAACAAAGCTCCCCTTATCATCAGCCCGGGTATAGGACACCAAGGTAGAATCTTTTTGATTGAGGATACTGACAGAAGTTTGAACGAGCTTTTTTACGTAAGCAGAGTCTTGAATAGTACCGGTTATCTGATGGGATTGAGCTTGCGCAAACAAGACCGACAAGAACAGGAACGAAAAGAGGGATGCGAGTTGGAAGTGCTTCATAAGGCAAATTAAACTAATTTATTAGTCATTCTACGATATTAACGAAAAATTTACAATACAGTGCGAATAACATAAATAACACATTAACAAAAATACATTATTCATTCATTTTACGATGATCGAATACCAAAAAGAAGCTGATTTTCACACTATTTAACATTTAAGACACACAAAAAGAGCAAAATGTTACAAGCATCAACAAAATAATCTTAAAAAAATCACTCACAGGTTATTTTACTATAAATTAATAAGCTATAATCGGATTAGTGGTATAGCGCAAAACTCACAGCAAGCCTTCGTCGCCAAAGCTACAATAACCCTGATCGCCGAAAATGAGGTGGTCCATAACGCGAAAACCGAACAAGGCGGCAGCTTCCACTACTTTTTTCGTGAGGTTTTTATCCTGATAGCTAGGCATTAGAGATCCCGAAGGATGATTATGGCTAAGGATAATTCCCGTTGCCTTTGCCAGGATAGCGGCGTGGAAAATTAGTCTAACATCTATCGAGACCATGCCAATGCCTCCTTTGCTAATAAGCTCCTGCCCTACCACTTGGTTGTTGTTATTCAGCAGGAGCACCCAAAACTCTTCATGATTGAGATCTTCATATAGGTGCTTTAGCGCCATGTAAGCATCGTTGCTCGATGTGATCTTGGGCTTTCTTTCGACGGTTTGTTCTTTTCTCCGTCTTCCAAGTTCCATGGCCGCGATGATAGTGATTGCTTTAGCTTCGCCAATACCCTTGAATTTACAAAGATCGGCCAAGGACAACCTGGCCAAGGCATTGAGATCATTACCTACACCCAGCAATATACGCTTGCCTAGCGAAACCGCAGACTCGTCCCGCGACCCGCTTCCTATCAATATGGCTATCAATTCCGCATCGCTGAGGCTACGCCGTCCCAAAGCCAACAGCTTTTCCCTTGGACGGTCTGCTTCCGCCCATTGCTTGATATTGATGTTCTTGCCAGATGATTGTTCCATGCAAAAGCCGATAGAGGATTGATTAATTGATAGGCAGACAACCAAATATACAAATTTATAGCATCATTCGAACATTTTAATATTATCTTCGTCAATCGAATTAATTGCGCAACAAGCAAACCATCAATATGAACTTAAAATTGCAACAATTTTGTAAATGGGGCATCGCAGGCACGGCGATTTTATTCATGTGCTCTTGCCAGCCCAAGACTGCCCAAAACAACGATCAAGAAAAACCAGAATGGATAGAACTGTTCAACGGCAAGGATTTGGACGACTGGACAATTAAAATCCGGAAACACGAGCTTGGCGACAACTACGCCAACACGTTCAAGGTAGAGGACAGCCTTCTCAAGGTATCATACGAGGGCTATGACGCCTTCGATCAACAATACGGGCACATCTATTACAATAAACCTTTCTCTCATTACTTGCTTCGCGTGGAGTATCGCTTCGTGGGCGATCAGGCCAACGGTGGCGAAGGCTGGGCCTGGCGTAATAGTGGCGCTATGCTGCATTGCCAATCGCCAGCGAGCATTGCCCTCGATCAAGATTTCCCCATTTCCCTGGAGGCCCAGTTTCTGGGTGGCGATGGCAAGGCCGAAAGGCCAACGGGCAATCTGTGTACCCCCGGCACCGAGGCTTTTGTGGGCGGCCAGCTCTACACGGAGCATTGCCTCAACTCCTCCTCTAAGACCTACCACGGCGACAGGTGGGTGAAAGCCGATATGCTGGTATTGGGCGATTCCATTATTCGCCACATCATAGAGGGCGATACGGTGATGACCTACACCAAACCCAGAATAGGCGGCGAGGGCGTAAACGACTTCGATCCTACCTATAAGGAAGACGGAAAACAGCTGAACAGTGGCTATATTGCGCTTCAAAGCGAAAGTCATCCCGTCCAGTTCCGCAGGGTAGCATTGATTGACTTACAACCTTATGCCCACGACCAAGAAAAGCTAAATGCCGTATTGTCGAAATTAAGGAAGGACAAATAGGAAAAACAGAAAAGGCTGTTTCAGTTCATGAAACAGCCTTTTTTTCCGTTCCCTTATTATATAAAGGGAGGCACGAATATATCTACCGAACTAGGCCAGTTTGTTAACAAATTTCGTCAACTTGGACTTGTTGTTTGCAGCCTTGTTCTTATGAATTACATTTTTCTTGGCCAAACGATCCAACATAGAAGTCACACGGGGCAATAGCGCCTGTGCCTCTTCCTTACTGGTCGTATTACGTAATTTCTTGATAGCGTTACGCGTAGTTTTTGCTTGGTAACGGTTTCTCAAACGCTTCGCAGCGTTGGATCTAATTCTTTTAAGTGCAGATTTATGATTTGCCATTTCTTAGCTTTTTTTTCCTTTTTCTCTTTCGGACTGCAAATATAAGACTATTTTCTATTCTTACAAAAAATTTTAATTTAGCCTATCTATTCAGTCCTGCACCGTGTATTATTGGAGAAAAGAGAGACAAAAATACAAAAAAGCAAGCAACTTCATTTTATGGGGGTGTTGCACGATTTTGCTTTTTTGTTCATGGGGTTTCTTTGCCCATAAAAAAATCAACCACTATGCCGTCTTCACTTTACCAAAAGAGCTTGCTGCTTTCTACAAACCCCATCTGTCCTATATAACGGAGCATGCTGTGGATCCAGACAAGAGAAGAACCGTAGTATTGGGCGAGAGCGAACGTCACTATATCGATTTGGACCGCTACGGAGCCAACCCTTTTCCCGAATCACCGTCTTGGACAAAGGCAATGGAACAATATAGCGAGGACAGCCTCAGGCAAAACGGCATATTGCCGTGGCAAATTCAGCGGAGCTATCGGCAATTGGTGCGCGCTTTTGCCGAAAAAGATGCACCAGCCATCCTCAAGCTGTCGGCAGATCTGGGGCATTATATTGCCGATGCACATGTTCCTTTGCACACCACCAGCAACTACAATGGCAAGCAGACCGATCAAGAGGGCATCCATGCATTTTGGGAAAGCCGTTTGCCCGAAATGTTTGCGCTACGGTACAATTTCGTGGTTGGCAAGGCCCGATACATAGATGACACTCAAAAAGAGGCTTGGAACATCATCAAGAACACCTATACTTTGGTAGATTCCGTATTGCAGATCGAGAAAAGGTTAAGCGGGCAATACAAGCAGAACCAGAAATACCGTTACGAAAAACGCAATCAACAATTAGTCAGAGCCTACTCTACCGCCTATTCAAAAGCCTATCATGATGCACTCAGCGGCATGGTCGAACAACAGATGCGTGCAGCCATCTTCAGTGTGGGTAGCTATTGGTATTCGGCCTGGGTAGATGCCGGGCAGCCTCAGTTAACTGGACTGCCAATTGGCACGGAGATCGTAGACAGCATACCACAATTTTCCGACGAAAAGAAGCCAGGCAGGGAAGAATGGCAGTGAGGTATTAAGTCAAGGATATGGTAGCTTGTTTTATTATTTCTACAGCCTCCGCCCCTTCTTCGGGCGTGAGACTGCCAAAGCCCAAGCGTATGCCACAATGGGTTTTAGATTGATATAGCAGATAGCGGGGCAAGTACAGGTCCCGCTGGGCACACCTTTTCTGAAGCTGCATCAAATTCGTTTCCTTTGGCCAGCTCGTCCAGACAGCCAGCCCACCGCTTGGCATGGTAACTTCAACGCTATTGCCCAACTGCGTCACCAGCGACCGCGCCAATTCGTCGCGCCTTGCCTTGTATGCAGGGATCGACTTTTTCAGGTACCGATGCATTTCACCGTCGGCAATCAGCTCGCCCAGGGCCAGTTCAGTGAGCGTATCGCCATATCTATCCATGATATCCAACAGCTTGCCCATCTCGTTTATGAGCGGTTCGGGCGCTACGATGAAGCCCGACCTGAAACCAGAAGCCAACAACTTGCCAAATACGCCCACGTATACCACCATGCCTTCCGTATCTGCGCTGGCCATGGGCAATATGGGACTTCCATCGTAATGGATATCATAGTCGTAATCGTCTTCCAAAATGATGAAACCATAGCGGGCCGACAGTTCCAGAAGGGCTACCCGCCGCTCGGCGCTGAGCGTCACGGTGGTGGGGTAATGGTGGTGCGGCGTGAGGTACAGCATGCGGAACGGTCGCTCCACACAGAGGCGGCGGACGGCCGACACGTCTATCCCTTCGGCATCCAGGGGAACCGTCATGATCGTTGCTCCAGCTTTTTGGAAAATCATATTGGTAGCAAAATAGCTCAGCTCGCCCACTACCACGAGGTCGCCCGGATCCAGCAAGGTTTCGGCCACGATATAAACACCGAGCTCCAGGCTACGCGTTACCAACAGGTTTTTGCTGGCCACGTGCAACCCTCGGGTAAGGTTGAGAAAATTGGCCAGATTCTCCCTATAGTATTCGCTTCCGCTCAGGTTTTGGTAGCCCAGCTTGGCGCGGTTTATCCTCCGTTTCATGTTCGTATGGTATAGCCGAGACAGGTAGTCGATGTGCGACAATCGCACGTCTGGAAGGCCATCATCCATCAAAAGGCGGGCATTAGATCGGTCGAAGGGATTGTCGAGCACATTCCACTTCCTAAAACTAAAACCCGTTTTCCGGGGATAAGTAGCCAACACTTCGCCACCGTGCCCTTTCAGCTTTTGGGGTTTGTCATCCTTCCTACCCCGCACAAAGGCTCCCCGACTTGGGTGGTTCTCAATCCACCCCTGGGCCTCTAGCTCCGCATAGCTAGCAACAACGGTATTGCGGTGCAAGCCCAACAGTTTACCCATCTGCCGCGTACCGGGCAGCTTATGGCCATCTGTCAAGTAGCCTCGCTGGATGGCATTGATGAGCTGGTGGGCCACCTGAAGATATACGGGTGTTGCCGACAGACGGTCTATTTCAATGAAACTTTTATAGGGAACCAAAACCGGACTATCCATAAAATAAAAACTGGTACATTAAGATGTGCCGGCAAGATACGACTTTTGTTTGCAGTTTATAAATGCTTCACAAAACATGAAAAAAAATTTTACTTTATATCTCATCGGTTTACTTCTATATACTAACACCGCATGGGCACAGGAACCTGCCTCTCCCCTTTCGTCCGATACCAGTGCACACTCGCTCAGGGAAGTCACCATCAGCGAAAATCGCCTGCAGGTTCCTTTCTCACAGCAAAACCGCAACATCCAAATCATCTCCAGGGAAGAGATAGCAGCAAGCCCCGCCCGCTCTATCAATGAGCTGCTCAGCTATGTTGCCGGCGTAGACGTCAGGCAACGGGGCCCTTGGGGAGCGCAAGCCGATGTCAGTATAGACGGAGGTACTTTTGATCAAACCTTGGTACTGGTCAATGGCGTCAAGATGAGCGATCCACAAACCGGGCACAACAGCCTATCGCTTCCTATACCGGTAGACGCCATTGAGCGCATCGAGATTATCCGAGGGCCGGCAGCCCGCATCTATGGCATCAACAGCCTCACGGGAGCCATCAACATCGTGACGCGCAAGGCGGAAAGCTCCGGCGTAGAAGGCCGTGTATATGGTGGTTCCAGTTTCAAGAATGATGAAGGTTCTGGCGACCTGTACCACAGCCGTGGCGTACAGCTGGGAGGACGCCTAGCTGGCGAAAACGGCGGACATCTCCTCTATGGCAGCTACGATGGCGGTAATGGCTACCGCTACAATACTGGTTTTAAGAATACCAAGCTCCTTTACCAGGGCGATGCCATCGTGGACAAGGGAGATATATTAAGCTGGACTGCCGGGTACGCCTACAATGACTTTGGCGCCAACGGCTTTTATGCTGCGCCAGGCGACGTCAACTCGCAAGAGATCGTGCAAACGGTATTGGGCGCCGTGCAGTATCAGAGTCAACTGTCCGACAGGTGGACGCTCATCCCGCGCGTGGCCTACCGCTTTGCCTATGACGATTACCGCTATTTCAGGGATGACCTGAGCAGGTTTCGCAATATGCACCGCTCGCACGTCGTCAGTTACGAGTTCAACTCGCGCTACAGGGGAAATTTCGGCGACCTCGGTTTTGGTGCCGAACTGCGCAACGACATCATACGCAGTACCAGCCTTGGCGATCGCAACCGATTCAATTATGGCTTCTACGGCGAGTTCAGAACCGACAAGGTGGAGCGCCTTAGTGTGAGCCTGGGTGCTTTCCTCAATTACAACAGCGATTTTGGCTGGCGTGTATATCCGGGACTAGATGCAGGCTATAATTTCTATGGCAACTGGAAATTGTTCGTCAATACGGGCACCGGTCAGCGTATACCCACTTTTACCGACCTCTATTACCAAGGTGCCGGCAATCAGGGCAACCCCAACCTTACATCCGAAAACGCCTACTATGCAGAAGGGGGGCTAAAATATACGGGTGACAGGTGGCACATGCATGCTTCTTATTTCTACCGCAGGATAGATGATTTCATCGACTGGACAAGGACATCGCTGGATGATCCATGGAGACCGGACAATTTCCTGCAGAACAATACGCAAGGCCTTGCTTTCAATCTGGCTTACCAATGGGCCAAGCAAAGTGCCAGCAATGGGCGCATAGGCCTATCCTATACCTACCTCGATCCCAAGTTCAAGCAATACAACAGCGACAACCTATCGCGCTATGCCATCGAAAGCCTCAGGCATCAAGCCGTGGCGTTCTTTTCCTATCAGGCAGGGAAAGTAGGATTGACTGCCGCCGAGCGTTTCGTGGAGCGCATCAGCTACCGGAACTACTTCCTGACGGATGCCCGCGCCAATCTTAGCTTGGGAGCCTATCAAATTTATTTCGATGCCAATAACATCTTCGATAAGCAGTACATCGAAGCTGCGGCGATACCGCTTCCCGGCAGGTGGTTCAACCTGGGAGCAGCCTTTAGGCTATAGCAAAAAAAGCAAGTGGGTCATACCTTCACTTGCTTTTTTCATCCTGTCTTTGCCGTCCACGGACGCGCAGGCGCTCAACCATCAATATTTCGCCAACTCCGCACCATGTATTGGGTGCGGCGTTGGTCTTGATTCCCCCCGTAGATCAACGTTTTCCCCACTGGCTCTGGCTCAGCCAAAGCCGCAAAGTGATCCAGTCCCTTGAATAGCTTACTGCTGATGGTCTGCGTAGCCTTGATCTCGTACACCCGGAAACCGTTGGCCCTTTTTACCAGGACATCCACCTCATTGGCATTGCTGTCTTGCCAGAAATAATACTGCTGGTGCAAGTACAGGTGCTCGTTGGCCTTTTGGAATTCCGTTAATACCATGTTCTCAAAAACATTCCCTTTCAACCTGTTCAGCTTGAGCTGACTTCCATCGCCAATATCCAACAAATGGCATAGCAATCCCGTATCATAGAAATAAAGCTTTGGGGTCTTCACCCGGCGCTTGCCGAAGTTCTCATGGTAGGGGTACAGCAAAAAGACAATATAGCTGCTTTCCAGTATGGACAGCCATGCTTTCGCCGTAGCATGGGCAATATTGCATTCATTCGCCAAGGCACTGATATTAAGCAATTGCCCAGCACGGGCGGCGCACAGTCCTAAAAAAGTGCGGAAACCTTGTATATCTTTTACCTGATCCAATTCGCTCACGTCTCTTTCGACGTATGTTTGGATATAATTGGCATAAAACACGGCTGGATCGATCTTCCTATGGTAAATAGCAGGATAAAAACCCCTCACCGCCGCATCTGCATAGTCATTCTCAAGCAATCCCACCGAGTCCAATTCTTTCATATCCAAAGGCAAAAGCTTAAATAGCGCCACCCTACCGGCCAGAGATTGGGTGATACCGCGCAACAACTGGAAATTCTGCGAACCGGAAAGGACGAACTGCCCCATTAGCCCGAAATTGTCCACATGGGTTTGAATGTAGGAAAACAAATCAGGCACGCGTTGCACCTCGTCCAAGATAACCATGCCCTCGTATACTGTCATAAAACCTACCGGATCTTCCTGTGCAAAAACACGTATATCGGGATCTTCCAATGAGACATACCTATATTCAGGGAACATGGATTTGAGCATCGTAGTCTTGCCTGATTGCCTCGGCCCGGTAATGGCCAATACGGGGAATTTAGTTCGTTGGACTTCGACTTGAATGGCCAACCTTCTATTAATCAACACTTCCATAACGCAAATATAGCAATAATATAAAAATAACATATATGTTAGTTATAAAATTACATACATATTAGTCGCAAAATTACATAACTAATTTTGTAGAGGAAATGGCGCAATAAGATATCAAGCCTTTCCGCCAAAGACGACTAAACGAAAATCTAAGCTTGATATTTCGAGCCCTGTATAGCCCCTCGCCTTTCCAATTCCTTGTCTATATATGACTGGATGGCCGACTTGCCTTTGCCCCAAATGGGCGCTATGAGCAGCTCTTGGTCTGCCAGGCCAAAGAGGCGTTGGATGACGATATCGGGTCGGAGCAAAGGGATAAACTCGCAAAGAAAATCGGTATATTCCTCCAGGCTGAAGACATGGAAAGGCTCTCTTTTGTACTGCACGCCCATAATGGATCCTTCCACGATGTGCAGGTGGTGTAGTTTGGTAAATTTTATCTGCGGGAAACGGTTGATCTCATCGGCATAGCGCAGCATCATCTCCTTGGTCTCCCAGGGGAAGCCAAAGATCGTGTGTACGGATATCTCCAGCGGGCTGTTCTGCACCAGGTTGAGTGCCTTTTCCAGCTCTCCGTGCGAACACCCTCTATTGATACGGTTCAGGGTCTCGTCATAGATAGACTCCATGCCCATCTCCAGGTCTACGTCATACCTGTCTGTATAGCTTTCCAAGAGGGCCACCTTTTCGAAGTCTATGCAATCCGGACGTGTCCCCACCGATAGGCCCACTACGTTTTCGGTATCGATGCTCAATGCCTCGTCGTACATTTGCTTCAGCAGGTGCGCAGGGGCATAGGTATTGGTATTGGGCTGAAAATAGATGATAAACTTCTCGGCAGCGTAGCTGTTGCGGGCACGGTTGATGCCTTCTTCCACCTGCTCGCGGATGGTAGGCAGCTTGCGGGCACTATCGGGCGTGAAGGAATCCACATTGCAATAGGCACAGCCCCCGTAGCCCTTGCTCCCATCGCGATTGGGACAGGTAAAGTTGCCATCCACAATGACCTTGAAGACCCTTTGGCCAGCGTACTTTTCCTTGAGGTAAGCGCCATAGTGCCTATACGGCTTGATGCCCGAATCGATTAACGTTCCCATACGGGGGACAAAGATAGGGATTAGATGTGAGATATATCCTTTCTAGTAACCATTACCTTGTCTATCTTCACACCGTCCATGTCTACCACTTCCAGCTCAAAGCCCTTCCAGTTCACTTTTTCGCCAGTCTTGGGAATATGCTTTGTGAGGTGAATAAATAGCCCGCCGATGGTACTAAAATCTATCGCTTCGCCATCGTCCTGCAAATGGAGGTATTCCAGTAATTCATAGTAGGGAAAACGGCCGTCCACCAGCCAGCTGTGATCGTTGCGGGGCTCTATGTGGTAATCCTCCTCTTCGGGCGTCAAGCCTTGCCTAATCAGTTCGTCTACCACGTCGTTTACGGTGATCATCCCCTGAATGCTGCCATATTCATCTATGACCACGCCGCTATGGTGCCTGGATAGCGACAATTGTTCCAGCACTTTGTAGGCCAAGGTATTCTCATAGATATAAATCGGTTTTTCCAATATCTTGGAGATATCGAAATTTGGCAGCCAATAATCATGGCTGATCAACTGTTTCAGGGAGACCACCCCCATCAACGCATCCATACCCTTTTCGCATACGGGATAGACGCTATAGCGTGTCCGCTTTATCTTCTGCCTAATCTCCGCCACGGAATCGTGTATGTCTATCCATACCACATCGCCGCGATAGGTCATCAGCTCGCGCGCTTTGCGGTCGCCCAGCGCGAAGACTCTTTTCACCAATTCGTTTTCCGATTTTCCAATCTCTCCGCTTTCGGTACTCTGCCGCACAATTTCCTTGATATCCTCTTCCGTGACCACCTCCTTGCCGTTCGGCTTGATGTTGAAAAGGTACAAGAAAAAATCGGTGGTCTTTCCCAACAGCCAAATGAGCGGCTTGGTAACGGAAGACAGGGCACTCATGGGCAGGGCCACAAGGGAAGATATTGCCTCCGGGTACTTCATGCCCAATCTTTTCGGTAGCAGCTCGCCAAAAACGATGGTAAAATAGGTGATGATGATCACGACGATGACGGTGGCCATGGTATTGGCATAGGCAGCAAGGAGGGGAACGTCGGCAATCCACGCACTTAGCTGTACGGTGAGCTTCTTCCCGCTGAAAATCCCCGTGAGGATACCTATCAGCGTGATGCCCACCTGTACTGTAGAAAGGAAGTTATTGGGATTCTCCGCTAGTTCCAAGGCCTTCTTTGCCTGGACATTCCCTTTCTTTGCCTTCGTAACCAGCTTATATTTCTTGGAAGAAACAAGCGCAATCTCGCTCATGGAAAACACACCGTTCAGCAGGATCAGGACAGCTATAAAAATAATCTCCATAATGGCAGTAAAAGCATTTGAATGGCAAGTTAGGAAAAGCAAGCAAGTATAGCAAGCCTAGCCGGCAGCGGGCCTATGGTCGCTCGGATATCGGCACCCCTTTCCTGGTCGACACTAGCGAGCGCTGGTACCACCACTCGCGCACACGGTGCACCAAAGGCGCCAATAGATAGTCGCCCATTACCTCGCTAGCCATGCTCGGCGGTAAGAGTTCATACACGCTGAGATTGAGGTAGGCGGCTATTCGGTAGAGGTGCTTCACCTTTACCTCGGTTTCCCCTCGTTCTATCTTGGAATAGGCCGCTTGGGATATATCCAAGGCATAGGCCACTGCCTGTTGCGATATACGCAAATCCTCCCTTTTTCTCCTAATGATTTCTCCCAATTCGTCTGTCATATTAGTTGTGAGTTATGCGTTGTGTGTTGTGTGTTGTCAGTCAGCCTAAATACCACTCTCTAAGTAGTAAAAAACAACCTAGGGTTATAGCATACAACTTAGGGTTATAGCATACAACCTGTGGTTGTGGCATTCACCAAACCATGTTCTCAACTTTGCTTTTGTAATGAAAATCATTACGCAAGCTAATTTAAAATTAAAATGAAAGACATGGAAAAGAAATTTTTAAAAAATGCGGAAAAGCACGAATTGAAGTTCGAAACGTTGACTGAAAAGGAACTTTTGGAGATTGATGGAGGGAATCGAGAGGATCCCAAAAGCAAGAATCTTTTTTCAAAATTGATAGGTTTTATGCTTGGCGGAACCGTCGGAGGTGTGGGGGTAGGGATAATTACTTCTATCTAATTACTATTTAATAAGAGCCATAGTTCTTCAAACAAATATGGGTGAAGAACTATGGCACATATACTACCATATATGTACGCAAAAAGATGTAACTTACTATTTATCCGCGAATTTCTCCAGAAACTTAGAATAATAAAAAGAATAAGCAAAGCTATCCAATATTGATAAGCATATTCCATTTTTAAAATGTGTTTTAATAGGTAAATGTCCCCCATAGTCTCCGTAGGAAAATAGCTGATGCAAACACCAAGTAAGGAATAGCTTAAGCCCGATACACCTATAGAAGTATAGAGAAAATTAGACTTATTCAAATAACCCATCAGCAAATTCATCAACACAATACTGCTCAATATAAAAGGAATAAGAATCCATAAATAGTTTATGACTTTATACTCTTGTATAATCAACCTACTAAAATCATAACTCAGCACAAAAACCGCTACCATATTAATCAACAAATGCTTCCAATTGCGATGGATAAGGGCTGAGGTAAGCAAGGTATGGATCCTCCTGCCCCTAAACACTTCATAGGGGTGAAAAATGAGCGCCTGGTAGAAACGCTTGGAACTAAAACCCGCCACCCCTCCAACAAGCAAGATGAGTAATAGCATATACGATTGAGGCGCCTCCTGCCATGTGGGAAATATAGAAAAAAAGACTTCGTGCATATTTTTTGTTCGTTGATAGTTGTTAGATGTAGGAATCTTTCTTTCGGTATTGAGTTTTGTATCACTAAGTTTATATAATTGGAATTACTCACAGTTTTGCGAGCTATGTTGGCCAAAGATAATAAAAAAGCTTAATCCAAATAGTTTTGGATATAAATTTTGTAATGACTTATATGGTCTTTAGATTTACAGGAAGGTCAAGGTACATCGAAGTACTTAAACCATAGTATGAATAAAGTCAGATAATATTGTCTAAACAAATGCCAAACGCGTAACTGGCGCACGCCTGTGGCGTGTGCCTCTTTCCATCCCCTCACTTTTTTTGCCACCCTCACAAGCGATAACTCAAATTACAACCTATGGTTGTCGCACACCTGTTTTCTTCTAGCCAAATTGCCCTTGGCAAAAGAAAAGGAGAAAAAGCATGAAGATACTCATCTATATAGACCGCATCAACCTATTGCACAAAAGGTGCAGCAAAGGCGCACCGGCACGCCGGAGGAGCTGGCCGGGAGACTGGGACTTTCCCAGTCCAGACTGTTTCGCATATTGGACGAACTGAAAGACCAAGGTGCCCCTATTGCCTATTCCCGAACCTTATGCACCTATTATTATTTCCTACCCTTTGAGATCAACATTCATGTCTCCTTTACCCTTTTGGAAGAAAGCGAACTAAGAAAAATCAGCGGAGGCACGAAAAATTTTACGCAAAATGCTTCACTGCTTTTTTCCAATAACGTGTCTGTTTTTCAATGGCATTGGAGCTGTCCCGATTAGTCATCGGGACGGTTTATGCAGTGACCAAACTCATCTTTGTATTGTTGATCAACACCACGGCAGCACCCGAACAGCCTGAAAATAGTAGGGACAAATTTTTAATTCTAAAACAAAATGAATACCTTAGAACTGAAAGAACTGGGTATTCAGGAGTTGGATAACCGTGAGATTGTAGAAGTGAATGGGGAATTCGATGGAAATTGATAGCTGATGGTATTTGGTATTTTGCTTTTGCCGGTGGGATGTCTTCCGCTATGCACGCTGATGACTATTACCAAGGTGCCGCACAGGACAATGTCAGGATAGTTCGTTGAACGAGATTTATTCAATTACCTCATCTTAAATTTGCCAAAAGGAGAGTTAGTTCTAATTTTGGCGAATTCAATTCTTGTAGAAAATGAATACTTTATTGATCAACATCAAAGCAATCCTAAAACGACAGTCATTATTTCGTATATCATTGGCGTCAATAGCGATATGTGTTGCTCTTGGTCTACTGTACGTCTTCAAACTAAATTAGACACATTAGGATGAAACCTTAAGGAGACTTTCGAGTTATAAATTTATTAATTTTTGTTGATTATACAATTGTCTTCTTTTATTCAGAGAATCGATTTTTACCTGTTGTCTTTTTTCCAAAATTCTTTCAGATCGTCCACAGTAGACATCTGCAGGTGTTAAGTTTTGCAGCGATTCGTGATAACGTCTGTTGTTATAGTTGTCCACAAAGTTTCCCAGGGCTTCGATAAGTTCTTCTGGATGGTAAAAGTGGTTTAATTTCACTA
>NZ_ATZA01000032.1 GCF_000427965.1 Olivibacter sitiensis DSM 17696
CCGTCAAACCCTATTTCAGGTGCCTATATCGGCGGGGTCCACCTCTTCCCATCCCGAACAGAGAAGTTAAGCCCGCCAGAGCCGATGGTACTGCAGTAACATGTGGGAGAGTAGGTCGGCGCCAAACCTTATTGTAATAAATTGGAGAAAGTCCAGATGCGATGCGTCTGGGCTTTCCTTGTTTTGGATCATTCCTATCCGATAAATCTGTAAGTAGTTTAGAATAAGGAATAGCTATTGCTTTTTGCTCGAATATGTGTGCTGCCTGTTTTAAAAATGAACGGACAATTGAGCTTTATTCCAATCCTCCTAGGAGAACTATGGGGAGCTACCTGCCAGAAATTGGGTGAAATAAACTTAGAGCAATATAGTATCTCTGTTTTCTCCGTGGGCTAGTCCAGCTCTTCCATATTTCTTATAGGCCTGATACTAAAGCTGAATACCGTGCTTTTTTTGTCCACGTTATATGAGGGTAATATAGTAGGACCACAGCTCGCATTTCCAACCCCTCTTTGCTCCACATCGATATATAAGTAATTGGCACCACTCTCTGATAGTTGGTGGTTGTGCTGTGCTTTATGGAGTGCTTCTTCGGAATATTTGCTCAATGTGAATGAAAAATAATCGTCTCCATCTATTAGTAAGCCAAGACTCTGGTCATAACCAATGTAAAGCCAACGGTTGTCTTCCCTATTTCCATTACTTTGTGGAAACAGATAAGTCTCCGAAAGATTTTTGATATCACTTTTATATCTTCCAATAAAAGCGCTTTCTTTTCTATCATTATAGTTCTCGTGAGGGCCTCTTCCAAACCACTCTACATCCTCCAGTTCGTCATTTAATACCCATTTAAGGCCCAATCGAGCTAGGGGGATGCCGGACGTATCTGGAACCCATTTATTTGAGATATGAATGGCACCGCTGCCATCTATGGTATAGATGGTATTGCATTTTACAACGTAATTGGATTTTGTCTTCGCCAAAATCTGTACGTCAACTTGACTGTGTTGGCCGTCAATGTTATTTACAGACATGTTCTCAACGGTATAAGTCAAAGAATCGTATCCTTCTTCATGCCAAGGAATTGGATTCCCCCAATCTTTTAGCCTGTCATTGTCCAATAGTGCTCTGTATATATTCACTCTGGGACCGTTTTCGGCGCCATCTATTATCGATTTATTGTCATAGGCAAGGGAGGAAATCGTTCCGGTATTTTTATTAAAACTTACATGGAACTGTTCTCCAATGAACGTGAGGTCTTGATCGTTCTCCATGTTGATCAACTGCGGGGCCGCGTTTTCGTCCAATGCTTGGACATGATAATGTTTTTTTGCGAGTTCAATTTGTTCTTTGGCTATCTCGAATCCTTGCGGCGACCATAGTGTTGCCTCTTTTAGTTGAAAAGAAGTGTTTAAGTGATAGTCCTTATCAGTGGCATAATCAAAGTCTTTCAATTCGGCTATTTGTATAACGGTGCTGTCATTTGCTTGCGCCAAAGGTGAACTGATATTCCCTTCTAATACCTTTTTCCCATCTTCAAGTAGCTGCCAATGCAAATCGAAATTACTCGTGGGTATGAAATTATAGCCATTGGTGATCTGGAAAGTCGCTTCGGCTATATTTAAAGCATTAAAGTCTATATACTGGTATACTTTTTTGACTTCTTGTAGTTTAGCCGTGGTAGAACGATTGGCCTTAATCAGGCCGTCCACTGAAAAATGGCCGTCATTTGGTTTATCTCCAAAATCGCCTCCATAGCCGTATATGATTGCTCCGTTTTTATCCTTTCCAATTGGGATAGCATGGTCCGCCCATTCCCAGATGCAACCACCTATCAATCTTTTGTGGGCCTTGATGATATTCCAATACTCACGCAGGTTACCTACTGCATTGCCCATCGCATGGGCATATTCGCACATAATAAAGGGTTTTGTCGACTGATTTTGCCCAGCTTTTCGTAACGATTCAGTAGATGGATACATAGTTGATTCGATATCTGCCACTTCGTTATAACTTTCAAAATGTATGGGACGAGTGTGATCTATATTCAGAATGGCTTGCCTACAGGCCTTGAAATTCTCCTCTCCCCAAGATTCGTTTCCAAGAGACCAGATGATGACCGAAGGGTGGTTCTTATCGCGCTGCACCATGCTTTCCTGCCGAGCCACATAGGCAGCTTGCCAATGCAGGCTGTTGCCAAGTTCTTTTTTAGCACCATGGGTTTCTAGATCGGCCTCATCAATAACATACAGCCCATATTGGTCGCACAGCTTATACCACCTAGGATCGTTGGGATAATGGGATGTTCTGACGGTATTGATGTTATTCTGCTTCATTAATTTAATATCCTCTATCATGCTTTCTAGAGGAACGGCTTTCCCATATTGGGGGTGCATTTCGTGCCTATTTACCCCTTTTAGGATCACTGGGATACCATTAATGAGTAATTGGCTGTCTTTTATTTCTACCTTTCTGAATCCAATTTGACTGCTTTGTGTCTCGATAATACGGCCATCTGCATCTTGCAGCTCGAGTACAAGTGTATAAAGATTTGGTGTTTCTGCTGTCCATAATTTCGGCAGGTTGACCGTAGTTTCAACCTGCACTGGTATTTCTTCTTCTTTGTCCGAGCGATTGGTTAACTTATTAAGAAATCTGCTAAACCAAGATGAGTTTTTATCCTTTTGAAAGGGCTTTAGGGAACTAATTCTAGCTGTAGCATTTTCGTCTAAGGTTATCTCTTCCTTCTTGTCATCAAATAGTCGTATATTGATGGAAGCATTGGTGATTTTATGTGAGTTGTAGTTGGAGAGATAGGTATTTACCTGTAATGTGCTTGATGATAGGTCTTTTGAGAGTACGGTTTCTACTTTGTAGTCGCGGATATGAAGCTGTGGCGTAGCATACAAGTATACAGAGCGATGGATGCCTCCTAATCTGAACATATCTTGATCCTCCAGGTAGCTTCCGTCACTCCATTTGTAAACTTCGACAGCAAGCGTGTTCTTGCCTTGTTGTAAATAAGGACTTATGCGAAAAGTGGCACCGCTCATGCTTCCTTCACTATATCCCACTTTCTCGCCATTGACCCAAAGATAAAAGGCACTTTGTACTCCTTCAAAACGAATGAAGACTTCCTTGGCTGTCCAGTCAAGTGGCAGGTCGATCTCTTTTTTGTAAGAACCTACCGGATTGGGCTCTTTCGCTTTTGTCCAACTTGAATCGACGGGTTTCATGATTTTTGGCGGATCGTAAGTAAAAGGATACCTGATATTGGTATACATGGGCGTTCCATAGCCATTTATCTCCCAATTGGAAGGCACGTTGAGCTCGTCCCAGCCAGCGTCGTTGAAATCCAATTTGTAAAAGTCCTTTGGCCTCTCGTTTGGTGACTTGGACCACTTGAATTTCCATGTTCCGTCCAAACTAAGGAAATAAGGAGATTGCTCATATTGATGCGTTAACGCTTGCTCGTTGGAGGCAAAGGGAACAGTATTGACTGCTGGAGTTTCTCGATTTATCTCGAATATCTTCTCGTTTTCCCAATCATGTATTATTTGTGCCGATACCTGGGTGGGTATAATAGCGATTATGAATAGTAAGTAACAGAAATTGATTTTCATTATTTTTAATAATCAATGGTGTCGATGCCATTGCATTAGTCCGATGGCTAATTATTTTCTAGAATAAGAACGAAATAATTATACAATACGTATCCCTATTCGGTGTGACTAGGTGTTTGATGTTTTATATGTTCTTGCAGTAGTGTAAAAAGCATATCCGTTACTGATCCACACTGCCCGTTGCCGATTACTTTATCATCAATGTGGCTGATAGGCATAATGTTCTTTGTGGTACTGCTTATAAAAGCTTCTTCGGCTTCATACACCTCCTGAATCGAAATAGGACCAATTTCTACAGGCATTAGCGGTTTGGCCAATTGGATGATATGCTTACGTGTGATTCCGGATAAAATTTGATCTTTGGCGGTTTTTAATACCTTGTCTTTTGTTACTATGAAAAAATTAGCCCTGGGACACTCGGTGATACTGTGTTCATTATAATAGAGGATATCATCCACATCTTTGTATTCACCTGAAGACAACGTCTTGATAGCCATGAGGTAATCAATCGTTTTGACCTGAGGTAATTGCCTCTGGTGGGCAAAAGTTTTTATTTTAAGACCCGTTTTATCAATCGTATCTTGAAGCTTCAATGCTTGCTGAATGATGATGAAGTTGGGTTCGCTAATCGTATAGGCGTCTTTTGAATAACCTCCTGTGAGTTCAAAACGCATACCGGAATAAGGCAGATCATTCTTTTCAATGATCCCATAAATAATGTGCTTTAATTCATCTCGCTCATATTTTACGGGAATGAATAGCTCTTTTGCTGAACGGTAGAAACGATCAAGATAGTCGTCCAAAAAGACCGGCTGATTTTCTATGATCTTAAAATAATCGAAAATACCGTATCCTCGCTGAATGGCAAGGTCCGAGACATGAATTTTCGCTTCATCACTGGGGATGAACTCGCCGTTTATCCAGCTATATTTGGTAGTCATGATGTTATTGTTGTATTTTTTGTTGATGTTGATTTGCTATTTTGATGACCTGGTCTATGGGTATGGCTTTTATTTCATGTCCATTGAAGCCAGTCATGTCCTGCGCCATAAAAAGCGAATTGATAATCGCCTCTTCCGTGGCTTCGATAGCCGCCATAAATAGGGGAGAGGTATAGTCATTATGCAATAGCTCTAGCGGCAGTGTTTTTTGTTCCGTGTTGTGTGGTATTCTGAGATTTGGAGCAGTGGAGAAGGCAATTACATAATCTCCGCTGCCATTGCTGGCGATGCCACCAGTCTTCGCCAGGCCCATAAAAGCTCGCTTTGCCAATCGCTCTAGGTTTCGGGCATCGAGCGGGGCATCGGTTGCCACAATAATCATGCATGAACCGTCTACATTGTTGAGTAAATTGTTGCTAAAAGAGAATTTCTCAAGCTCCTTCCCAACTGGATGTCCATCTACTTGAAGTACACCTCCGAAATTACTTTGCACCAGTACTCCTACCGTATATGCCCCTAGGCTTGTTGGTAATTTCCTGGATGAGGTACCTATTCCTCCTTTGAAGCCAAAGCATACCGTTCCAGTGCCTGCACCAACATTTCCTTCGGGAACAGGGCCGTCGTGCGCTTGGTCAATGGCATTGAGCACGTCATTAATGCCGACATGCTGACCTCTAATGTCATTGAGATAGCCATCGTTTGTTTCGCCTACTACGGCATTGACCGATTGAACGCTTTCATTGCCCTTTTGGGATAAGGTGTATTTTACTACGGCATCTATCGCAGTGCCAACATTAAGCGTATTGGTTAGTATGATAGGACTTTCTATATTGCCCAATTCCATTACCTGCGTGCTGCCAGCGAGCTTTCCAAATCCGTTTCCGATAAAAATAGCGGCAGGAATTTTCTGTTGGAACAGGTTGCCTTGATGTGGAAGTATAGCCGTGACGCCAGAACGTATAGATGTTCCATCCACGAGGGTGGTATGTCCAACCCTCACTCCAGTTATGTCTGTGATGGCATTGAGTGGACCAGGTTGCATGACCCCAAATGTGAAACCGTAAGCTCTGGCACGTTTTCTTTCTTGTGCGTTGGATATGACACTGAAATGCAGGAGCGTGATAGTTAAGCACAAGAAGTTTAAGTATTTCATGGCTTGAATGAGCATAGTGAACAGGTAAAAATAGAAAAAGCTATTCAAAAGGAATAGCTTTTTCTACATTACTTTTACTTATTCAGCTCTCGAACCCATATATTGCGGAAGCTGATGGGCTTGCTGGGATCACCATGTGACTGTAGTTTAATGGGAGAGGGGCCATGGGCCTTATATACCGGATGGCCAATGTAGAACGTTTCACCCTTCAATTCCACATTATTGTGTACTAAGACATTGTTTATAAAAGCGGTAATCTTTGCAGGAGAGATCAATGAGCCATCTGTGCCAAATTTCGGCGCCGTCCATACCAGATCAATGCTTTGCCACTCTCCAGGTTTTCTGGCTGGATTGGCAAGAGGGATGAATTGTTTGTAAATGGAACCCAATTGTCCATTGCTATAGGTCCTGTTCTCGTACGAATCTAGTATTTGGAACTCATAACCTTCGTCGTTTGGTCCTGTTGAAGCCAAAAATAAGCCGCTATTTCCCCTGCCTTGCTCTTCACCATCAATATCCTTCGGGATATAGTATTCCAAGTGCAGTTGGTAGTCTTCAAATCGCTGCTTTGTTTGTATGTTTCCAGCGGGTTTATTGACCGTAAATGTTCCCCCGCCTACAATCCACTCGGCTTTTTCGCCAGGTCTCTTGGCTGGTTCCCAAGCATCTAAGTTGGTGCCGTCAAACAAAACAATGGCATCCGAAGGTGCTTGATCTTTGGGTGTAGCAACTACTGGAGGAACAGGCTCCCATACTTCTGTGTCTTTTGGTGTCATCTTTTCGTTCTTTTGCTGTGAAAATACAGGGGCAATAGAAGCCATTAAAAATACAGGTAAAATGAAATGTTTATAAGTCATATGTGCATATTTATTCATTATGTTTGGTTTTTAAGGGCATTCATGAGATACCTCGTTTGACTATCTGTTTGTTTACCAATGGGGTCTAATATCCGACCTCACTCTCATTGGTACTTGCCCCTTCGGCACTCATGGATGTTTCCCGTCATTAATTGGTTTATAAAGCTATTAATATACATTAATAAAGGCAAACATATAAAAATAGCTGTAAATATCGAATCAAAAAATGCAGTTCATATGTCGGTCTATGGAAGAATGGTTATTAAGGGTGCCTTTTTTGTGGACAGGAAAATGTGTAGGTTTGCGATTATGGAATCTTACAAGCAAGTGATTGCTTTACAAAATCTTAGGTTTTATTCCTTTCACGGCTTTTATCCCGAAGAGCAGATTTTGGGCAATGAGTTTTTTGTTGATGTTTATTGTTATGTAAATAAGGTGCTTGGCGGTGGAGATGAGTTGAAAGAAACCGTAAATTACGAAACATTGTATGCCATTGTGCGTGAGGAGATGAACATGAGCAGAAAGCTATTGGAGACAGTAGTTGATGCTATAGTGAGAAGAGTGAAGGAGCGGTACTCGTTCTTGGAATATATAAAGGTTAGTATCAGGAAAATGAATCCTCCATTTGGTGCCGATACTGCCGAAGCTTTGGTTTCTCTTGAGTGGGTGAAAAATTGAGAAAAAGCTAATATATTTGAAATGACCAATTAGTATTAAACCAAATAGTATGATAGAAGATGAATTGATATCACCCGCTGAAGAGGGCCATTTGGGATATTCCAAAATAGATGTAGACCTATTAAATGAAATTCAAGAGATTATCCCGGCAGGCAGGTTATTATATAAACGGGAAGATATAGAGCGATATAGCCATGACGAGACGGAAGATCTGAGGTTTTATCCAGAATTGGTGGTGCTTCCCGAAAGCGTAGAGGAGATATCCAGGCTGCTCAGCTTCTGCACGCAATACCATATTCCTGTCACGGCTAGGGGCGCAGGTACTGGTTTGGCTGGCGGTGCCCTGCCTGTTTTTGGAGGAATAGTATTGTCTTTGGAGCGGCTAGATAGGGTGTTGGAAATAGATGAACGCAATTTGCAAGCCACCGTAGAATCGGGGATAATTACGCAAAAGCTAATGGATGCCGCTGCAGAAAAGGGCTTGCTTTATCCCATTGATCCTGCTAGCAAAGGTTCCTGTTTTATTGGGGGCAATATCGCCAATGGCAGTGGCGGGCCACGTGTTGTCAAATACGGCACTATTCGCGACTATGTACTCAACCTGGAAGTTGTATTGCCTTCTGGGGAAGTGATATGGACAGGTGCAAACACCTTAAAGAACTCGTCTGGCTATAGTCTTACGCAGCTTTTTATAGGCTCGGAAGGTATGCTGGGTATCGTGACGAAGGCGGTTTTGAAGCTAGTTCCCAAACCAAAACACGACATGCTCATGATGGCTTCCTTTCCATCCAATGAATTGGCATGCGAAGCTGTGGGGCATGTTTTTAGAAACGGAATAGTCCCATCTGCACTCGAATTTATGGAAAGAACGGGAATAGAATGGGTGATGCGCTATGATGATGTGCATTTTGATTTAAAGGAGGGGGCCCAGGCATTTCTACTTATCGAGTTGGACGGTAATAATACAGAGATATTGATGGAGGAGGCCGAGGCGATTTTTAAAGTATTGGACGCTCACCAGGCAATGGACGTACTTTTGGCAGATACCGTAGCCCAAAAAGAAGCGCTTTGGAATATGAGAAGAAGAATGGGCGTATCGGTCAAATCCAATTCGGTTTATAAAGAGGAAGATACGGTAGTGCCGAGAGCTGAACTGCCCAAGTTGATTTCCGGGGTAAAGGTATTGGGTAAAAAATATGGTTTTGGATCGATATGTTATGGGCATGCCGGTGATGGCAATTTGCATATCAATATCATTAAGGGAGCAATGAGTGATGCAGATTGGGCGACAAAATTGAAGGAAGGTATTAAGGAATTGTTCGAGCTTACGGTAGCTCTCGGAGGAACGATTTCCGGAGAGCATGGAATTGGCTTGGTGCAACGACAGTACATGCCCATAAAGTACAGTCATATACATCTGGCACTACTCAAAGGGATAAAGCAACTATTTGACCCCAAGAATATATTGAACCCGGGAAAAATATATTAACTTTTATTGATAGCCATCGCTATCAATCTGTCTATTAAAGTAGGCAAGTCCTTTGCGTCGATGTCCTTTAGCTCATTGGTTTTCCCGATGATTTGCTTTTGTAAGTTGTCGGTGCGAATGACAGTTTGACCAAATCTGATCGTATCTGAATCAAGCCCAAATTCGTTTATCCGACTTTCATCCATATCTATGACAACCCCCTTTTCGTTACTCCCCTTTCCGCTATAGGCTATTTCTATTCCTAGTTCGACAAAAATAGATCTTATAGCTTCCCTAGTGGTGGTTTGATCCATATTGATAGGCTGTATCTCTTTGTCGAGATCATCCACGATGAGGATTTGTTCATTTCCCCTGACTATTTTGACTACAGAGACAACAAGTCCATATAGTATGTGGATTGCCTCCTGATCATTTTCATCTAGTAGTTCCACCACTGCATGTTAGTCTTCCAGGTCCTCTTTCAGTACCGATTTGATGAGGTATTTGCCATATCCACTTTTTATGAGTGGTTCGGCTATCTTTCTCAGCTGATCGGCATTGATAAAGCCCATACGATACGCTACTTCTTCAATACATCCCACCTTGAGCCCTTGCCGTTCCTCGATGACCTGCACAAATTGGCCAGCTTGCATCAGCGATTTAATGGTCCCTGTGTCGAGCCACGCCGTTCCTCTGCTGAAGACACCTACTTTCAGTTTTCCTTGTTTCAGGTATTCTTTGTTGACATCGGTTATTTCATATTCGCCCCTGGCAGATGGCTTGATCGTTTTCGCTATTTCGACCACACTATTGTCATAGAAATAAATACCTGGAACAGCATAGTTTGATTTGGGTTTTGCAGGTTTTTCTTCTATGGAGAGCACGTTGTTGTTTTCGTCAAATTCTACTACACCATAACGCTCGGGGTCGGACACAGGATAGGCAAAGACCACACCGCCTTCGGGATCGGCACTCGATTGCAAGAGCTTCGATAATCCCTCGCTGTAGAATATATTATCTCCCAATATCAGGGCCACCTTGTCCTTCCCGATAAAGTCCTCTCCCAATACGAATGCCTGCGCCAGTCCATTTGGCTCTTCTTGTACCTTATAGCTGAAACGGCAACCGATGGCAGACCCATCTCCAAGCAGTTTCTCGAAATTGGGCAGGTCGTGTGGGGTAGATATGATGAGTATGTCCCTTATCCCTGCCAACATCAATGTGGACAAGGGATAGTAGACCATCGGTTTGTCGTATACGGGCATCAGTTGCTTGCTCACCGCCAGGGTAATGGGGTGTAAGCGTGTTCCAGAACCTCCAGCTAAGATTATTCCTTTCATCTGTTTATGATATGTTTTTTAGTGGTCAGATGGAGCCCTTGATGATTAATCCGCCAAAGGCGGAGCCCTGTGGGTAATTAATGATTATTTTAATCATGTCGGGTTCATAGTTTCAATTATTGAGGTAAAAATATAAAAAAAATGACGAAGTAGTTAGTTGTAATGGGATTTTAGTTGCCTTATTGGATAGTTGGACTGCTATTCAACTACATTAGTTCGACGAATAAGTAGTACATCAAAAAAGATAAAAAAAAATGAAATGTTTCGGTTGGTTGTTCGTCTACGTTATTAATAGGTAATAATAGGGGGCATGTCTGATTTGTACGTCATGGTAGAAGAGCAGCGAAGTAAAGTAACCAAGTCCATACAACATTATGGAAAAGAGTTGCTGGGCTTCATACGTAAGCGGGTAAGGAGCGATGCGGATGCAGAGGACATTTTACAGGATGTATGGTATCAATTGAGTGCGGTGGTCAATGCGCAACCAGTAGAACAAATGGGCGCATGGCTCTATAAAGTAGCTAGAAACAAGATTATTGATAAACACCGCAAAAAAACGGAGACTGTTTGGGAACCTAAAAAGATGGGGTCGGAGGAAGACTTGGAAATAGAAGATCTGTATTTAATATCCAATAATACGCCTGAGACAGCCTACGAGAGCAATGAAGTGTGGAAGCAGTTGTTCCTCGCTTTGGAAGAGTTGCCACCGAAACAGCGAGATGTTTTTGTCTGGCACGAGCTGGACCAAATACCCTTTGCGCAGATTGCAGACATTACGGGTGAGCCTGTGGGCAAGCTAATCTCTAGGAAGAGATACGCCGTCCTTCACCTGAGAAAGCGGCTGAAATTATTGTATAGTGAAATTGTAAGTAAATAAACATTAGAGCATATGAAAAGATTGTTTAAAAGTAGGGTGCGGTTTGTCGCTATCCCCTTGTTGGCACTGGCCTGTGTCGGTTTGGTAAGTTTTGTCGTAATGCAATTATGGAATTATGTGGTTCCGTCTATTTCTGGCCTTAGCAGCATTACATTTTGGCAGGCAATGGCTTTATTCCTCCTGTGCAAGCTATTATTCGGTTTTGGAGGTGGCAAGAAAGGTGGTGGACCTTGGACACGGAGAGCAGGGTGGAAGCGATTTGACCAAATGAACGAAAAAGAGCAGGAAGGCTTCAAAGCATCGATGCGCTATCGTATGTGTCACTGGGACAAAGAGACACCTATCCAAAATGAAGATAAGGCGTAACAAAGAACTCCTGATTTAATCTAAGATGTAATGGAACAAGTATTTATCTTTAAAACTAGTGTAGACACCAGAAGAAAGGTAAAGAAGGTGTCGACGTTGTTGGAGTCAATGAGGTCTGTTCAGCAATGGAATTTCAATTTGGATGACTGCGACAAGATAATGAGAGTGGTCACCGATGAAGATGTGAAACCGCAGATGATAGAAGAAATGTTGAGGATGGAGAATATTTTTTGTGAGAATTTGGAATATGAGTTATAAATAAAAACACGTCATGGTGGCTATCTTGGTGACACCATGACGTGTTGAGAAATACTTCATAAAACCTTAGGAAAACGAGATTTCCACTCCCAGCAATTTGTAAAATCCCTTTAATATCGCTGCGTTTCCAGGCCATGCAGGGGAAGTGGTCAAATTGCCATCGGTGATGGCCTGATCTGCCGGTATCTCCTTGAAATTGCCACCCGCGAGCGTCACTTCAGGACCCACGGCGACATAAGCAGTCAAGGTACGCCCTTTGACCACGCCTGCCGCAGTTAGTATTTGAATGCCGTGGCAGATAGCGGCAACGGGTTTATTCGTTTCAAAAAAATGGCGGGTATACTCCAATACTTTTTCGTTCAGGCGGATATATTCCGGTGCACGACCTCCTGTAACATATAGGCCATCATATTCTGCAGGATTTACTTTGTCAAAATCTTTATTGAGCACAAAATTGTGCCCCCTTAATTCCAGGTATGTCTGAAATTCGGTAAAATCATGTATGGCTGTGGCCACCTTATCACCTGCTTTTTTATCTGGACAAATGACATCTACGTCAAAACCCACGGACAATAAGGCCTGATAGGGAACCATAATTTCATAGTCTTCTACAAAATCGCCTGCAAGCATTAATATTTTCTTTCCCATAATAGCTAAATCAATTGTTCGGTTAAAGTTACAAATAGCTATGGGTTTTGCAAAATACCTACCTTAAATAGAATTGAAAAGATGCTTTGGGCTCCCGATTACATATCGAATAAATGCTTTTCTGCATGATAGGAAGAGCGGACAAGTGGGCCGCTTTCCACGTACTTGAACCCCATTTGGATACCTATTTCTCGGTATCTGTCAAATTGTTGGGGAGTAACCCATTCTATGACGGGGTGATGGGCTTTTGTGGGTTGTAAGTATTGGCCCAACGTGAGTATATGTACGCCAGCGTCATATAGATCCTGCATGGCCTCTATCACATCCTCTTCCGACTCTCCAAAGCCGAGCATAATGCCCGATTTGGTACGAAGTCCGGCAGCAGATATCCTGCGAAGACATTCCAAACTACGGTCGTATTTGGCTTGAATACGCACCTCTCTAGTAAGCCTTCGCACAGTTTCCAAATTGTGCGACACGACTTCAGGACGCACGGCCAGTACACGATCCAGGTTTTCCCAATTACCTTTGAAATCGGGAATAAGGGTTTCCAACGTGGTTTCGGGACTTTCCCTGCGAATAGCGAGAACAGTTTCTGCCCAAATGGTGGAACCGCCGTCCTTTAGATCGTCTCGATCTACTGAGGTTATAACACAATGCTTTACCTGCATTAATTTTACCGACGTAGCCACACGTTGTGGTTCATCCAGTTCAACCGCTTTTGGTCTGCCGGTGGCTACCGCGCAAAAGGAGCAAGAACGGGTACATATATTACCCAAAATCATGAAGGTGGCTGTACCTGCTCCCCAGCATTCCCCCATGTTCGGGCAATTGCCGCTTTCGCATATCGTGTGCAGCTTGTGTTCGTCCACCAGACCGCGCACATGCTTGTATTCTTTGCCCACAGGTAACTTTACGCGAAGCCAGTCGGGTTTACGTTGGGTTTGAGATACGGGGATAACAGGTAGTTCTATCATAGTACAAAAATAGAGATAATAATTGTATTTTTAGCGCTCAAAAATAGTGTATGCATATGTTCTTTCTATAGAACATGTGTGATTATTACATCTTTATTATATTTGGAATGGCAACTATAGAAACTGTTTATTTGGGTGAATTGCGGACCTCTGCCAAGCATGTTCAATCTGGAAAGGAACTTATTACCGATGCCCCGGTGGATAATCAAGGAAAAGGGGAGGCGTTTTCACCCACCGACCTTTTGTCTGCTGCATTGACCAGCTGTATGCTCACTATCATGGGAATTGCAGCTCGTACGCATGGCATTGCGTTGGAAGGGACTCGGGTAGAAACAACCAAGATTATGCAGGCAAATCCTCGTAAGGTAGCGGAAATTGTCGTAGATTTTCACTTTCCGGCCAGTTTACAACTTGAGGAAAAACAGCGAAAACTATTGAGTAAGGCGGCAGAGACATGCCCTGTTTATTTGAGTTTGGACCCTGCCATAAAGAAGACTATCCATTACAACTGGTAATCTATATTAGGCTGCCAGTTTCGGCAGCCTATCCTATGTTTATTGAAGTTGCTTGCGCGTTTCTTGCGCGTCTATTCCGCTGTGTGATTCATTGTACACACATTTGTTGCCATAAATAAGTAGCAACTGTGGAGATTCATGCTGGACATCCCATTTTTGGGCAACGGCATTAGAAATATCTCTGTGTGCAATCAAATCCAAAAAGTAGCAGGGAAGATCTGCGGGCAGTAGGTCTCTTTCCATTTCAAACTGCCTTTTGGCCATGCTGCTGACAGGACACCGGGTACTATGCTTGAAAATCAAGCTATATCCCTCTTGTTGTCCGATTTCTTCCAATTGTTTTAAATCATTGAGCTTTATCCATTCCATGGTATTATTTACGATTTACGATTTTTAGATTGGCACAATTCCATATGCCAAATGTCTTATGTCTGATGTCCAACATTATGGACTGGAGAATTTTTGTGGTTCTACGTTGACGAGCGCCGATACTATTGGATAGCTGATGCTTTGGTTTCTTTCAGGATCGTTCAGAAAGGTGGCCAATTGGATGCCCCCGCCAATATCCTTGTAGCGCATGCATAGAAACCTGTTTTCCAGTACGCCGCTGCTATTATACGATTCCCATTGGAATATCTGCCCATTGTTTACGTCGATATATAGCTTGCTTGTGACGGTCGTTTGTATCTCTAGGGTGAAATATTTTTTGTTGCCTATCAATTCTTGATCACTTACCTCAATATGTTGGCTGCCTTCCAAAAGTAATGGAGGGAAGAGCCAATATGCGTCATTTTGGAAAGAATTAAGTGCATAACTGAGCCACTCGCGTGCTTCTTTTTTCTCTGTCAGCCTTTTGTTGTTGACGTAGACCTGCCCGCTTTTGTTTTTACTGTTGAATAAAACTACAAGTTTTTCGTTTTTTTCGGGCAATATCCCTTCAAAACGGCAACGACCACTTTTGCTGTCCCAGATATAAGTGTGGCTACCCTTGGTGAGGTTTTTGGTCGATGGATTGCAGGTAAACATAAAAAAGTGCGCTTCATCCCATGCTTCTTTTCCTCCAAGTCCAGTCCATATTAGGTTGAGTACGGTTTCCTTAGTTTGAGAAATGGCCTTGTTAAAACATAAGAACAACAAAAAGCATATGCTCGTCAACTGCTTTATATTATATGAATTAATCTTCATTTCTATATTTTTAAAAGCAAGTAGGTAACAATATACTACCCTTATAGTTTGATATTTTTTAATCTAAAGCCGTTATCACAAGTCGATATTCGGGGTTGATAATATAGAAGTCTAACTAAAGGGAGAGCAATCAATATTCTAACCCTTTAGTTAGTATTAAACTGCTTTTATCTGAAAATATTGCTTAAAGACGTATATATTTAGAAACTACGGCTCAATTGGGCCATCTGTATAGCTGTGACGGCCGCTTCCTCCCCTTTATTTCCGTGCTTGCCGCCTGCTCGTTCCAAAGCTTGTTCTAAGGTATTGGTAGTGAGCACTCCGAAAATGACTGGTTTTCCATGCTTGATAGATACATCGGCAAGTCCGTTGGCCACTGCATTACATATAAAGGTGAAGTGTGGGGTGTCTCCTTGTATAACGCAACCTAAGCAAATTACCGCGTTGATATCCGCATTGCGCAACAATATATCAGCACCACTTATTAATTCGTAGCTTCCCGGAACTTGCACCACGGTAATGTCTTGCCCTTTAGCTCCTTGTTTTATCAAGAGTTGGTACGCACCGTCAAAAAGCGCTCCAGTGACCTGTGCATTCCATTGAGCAACAACGATAGCAATCTTGAGATCACTAGCGCTCGCTACATCTATATGGGAGAAATCAGAGAGGTTTTTGAGTGTGGTAGCCATATCTTGAATTAATTACAGCATAACTACTGTTGCTTTGCCTCACTTCTTGCTATATAGCTGTCAACGATAGAGGCCTCATAGCTTTCAGGATAGTCGGACTTTATCTTCTTATATGCAGCAAGAGCGTTTTTGTAATCGTTTTGAGCTTCATTCACCAATCCCAGTTTCTTTAGAAATAGAGGTGTGGTAAAGTTGTTGTCGCTTTTCTCAGCCGCTTCTTTATAATTCTGAGCTGCTTTTTTATAGTCTTTTAACTCCGAGTAGGCATCACCCAATAAACCGACTACTAGTGGGTCTATAATGGGGCTTCCGCTATCGCTATATTTTTCGAGTGCGTTTGCTGCTTCTTGATACTTTCCTTGACGTAAGTATAGACCTCCCAGATAAGCATTGGCAATATTGGCCGACTTGGTATTGGAATATTCATCCGCTATTTCCTTAAATCCTAGATAGGAGCCATCACCATCTATTGCTTTATTATGCAAAGAATCAATCAAAGCATACTGTTCAGCACGAAACATTTCATTGGAAGCTTTTTCGGCTCTAGGTGCTAAATAGAAATATTGGTAACCAAAAAATAATATAACCAATACGACGACACCTATTGCAATGAAAGCAAGGCTTTTTTGGTTGTCACGGACAAAACTACCCGTTCCGTTGTTTTTAGTGTTATTGACGCTCACTGTTATTTGTTAATGTTTGCTTCTATTAATGAATTTTAAAGATTGCAAAAATACATTTTTAGTAGGTACTTACAAGTTTATTTGTGCTTAAAATTTTTGTCAATTGAAGGGATGCGAATTGTCCTTTGCCGTGCCTGTGCCTATCTTTTATTTCACGTTCGGCGTTTTGCATCCCATATCTCATTTCTCCGCTTATTGCGTCTTGTCTCTATTTGCCTATCTTTGTGCCCATGTGGTTGCAAACTTTGTCCCTCCTTCACTTCAAAAATTATGACGAGGCCAACCTGAGTTTTTTACCTGGCGTAAATGCCTTTACAGGAGCAAATGGAGCTGGGAAGACCAATCTTTTGGATGCCATACATTATCTTTCTCTTTGTAAGAGCTATTTCAATCCCGTCGATTCTCAGCAGATTAAGAAGGGAGCGGATTTCTTTATGGTGCAGGGTACTTTTGAGAAAGACGGATTGCAGGATGTCATCGCCTGCAGCCTCAAAAAAAATCAAAAGAAGCAATTCAAGCGCAATAAAAAGGATTACCAACGTTTGGCAGATCACATAGGTTTGTATCCTTTGGTGATGGTCACGCCAAACGATTCGGTCATCATCACCGAGGGGAGTGAGGAGAGACGCAGGTTTGTGGACAACGTTATTTCCCAAACCGACTCCCGTTACCTCGACGACTTGATTACATATAACAAGTATTTGCAAAATAGGAATAGCCTACTAAAGCAACAAGTACGCGATGAACGCTTGGTGAGAGTATATGACGAGCTGCTGGCGGGCGTGGGAAATAAGATATTTGCCAAGAGGCGTGCCTTTATGGAAGTGTTCGTGCCAATGTTCGACAAGCATTATCATTTCATTTCCGATGGGATCGAAAATGTACAGCTCAGCTATGAGTCGCAGTTATTGGATTTGCCTTTTGATCAACTGCTGCAGGAAGCCTGGCCAAAAGATGTAGCCATGGAGCGCACTACGGTGGGTGTTCACAAAGACGACTTGTCGTTTTTGATAGAAGGGATGTCCATGAAGAAATTCGGCTCGCAGGGGCAGCAAAAATCTTTTCTCATCGCGCTGAAGCTGGCACAATATAGCTTTCTTCAGCAGAGCAAAGGCTACAAGCCACTCTTACTATTGGATGATATATTTGACAAGTTAGATGATATGCGCACGAGAAAGTTGATGCAGATGGTTTCGAACGATGATTTTGGCCAAATATTCCTTACTGATACCAGCGCAAAACGTGTGGAAAACACGTTTGACGGAATTGATACCGAAGTACGTATCTTTGACGTGAACAAAGGACAGGTAACACAGCTATCGCAACATGAAAAGAACGAACGATAAGACATTGAAGGAAGCGATCATGCAGTACCTGGACGTACGGAAGATGCGCCGCAAATTTGACGAGACGGCACTCATAGCCGCTTGGCCCGAGCTGATGGGGCAAGCCATCGCCAACAGGACTACTAAGCTTTATATTCGCGACAAGCGCTTGTACATAGGGGTAGAATCGGCCGTCATCAAGCAGGAATTGATGATGATGCGCCAGCAGATCATCGGCAAGCTCAACGAGCACGTGGGAGCCGTGGTGGTAGAAGCCTTGGTTATTCTTTAAGACCTAAATTTTTCGCCAATTCTTCCAAATCCAGATCTAACGCTGGGATGTGATGCTGCGCCTGGCTGTAGAATGGTTCGCGCTGTTGCATCCGTTCTTCTATGAGCTGGAGTATTTCCTCCTCGCTCAAATCCTTTATCAAGGGTCTTTTGTGGCGCTTGCTGTTGGCCAGCCGATTGGCCAGCGCCGTATGAGGCATGGTGAGGTAGATAGTAGTACCTTGTTGGTTCATCCAATCCATATTGTCAAAATAGCAAGGTGCTCCGCCGCCCGTGGAGATTACGCTGGTAGGTCTATTAACAACTGCTCGCAGGATTTCCCTTTCTTTTTCCCTGAATGCGGCCTCGCCGTGCAGGGCGAAGAAATCGCTGATGGGCATCCCTTCCTGCTCCACAAAGACCTCATCGAGATCCACAAACGGATAGTTCAACAGGGCTGCCAGCTTTTTGCCATTCGTTGTTTTGCCCACTCCCATAAAGCCTATGAGAAAAAGGTGCCGTGTATTGCCTAAGCTTGCGTTCATGACGGATTAATTTTCCTTGGAAAAATAGTCTTTTGCCAAATTTTCAAATTGTGGGAAAGTGTGGTAGTGCCATTTTTTGACAACTGTTCCGTCTTTCATCAGCAGCACGCCGGGGTTGCTTCTTACCGTGCTCTTCAAAGGAATGGCGTCGGCATAGAAAGGCTCCATAAACAGCTTGAGGTGTTTGTCCAATTCATCTACCTGTGTGGCGGAACTGGCCGTTAATAAAACGGTACGTACATTATACTGCTCGGAAGCGTTGAGCGCAGTTGCATTGATCTTTGCGAGGGCATCGAGGTTTGTCTCGGTAAGGTCGTAAGCTACCACCAGCAGGTTATAGTAGGGGTTGGCCAATATTTCATCATTGAAATCAGTTTCGCCACCGGCATCGGTGATGCGTAGATCTTGGATGGGAGCACTGAATCCTTTTTTGATGAGCTTGCTTTCGGGTTCTCCAATGATTTCCCACTGGTCGTCTTCCCAGATCTTTTCGTCCATATAGACCTTGTCCGTTACTGTCTTCTCTTCACCGCTTTGCTTGTGCTTCAGGTCGTACTGTATTTGGTATTCGTCTGCAGGAGCCCCTTCGGGCACGTGCATTTGCTCGGGCAGGTTGTTTCCTTCTTTGTAAGGTAAGAAATCAATGACCGGAAGATAGTTGTAGGTATATATACCCGCGCCAAAAGAAACGATAACGATCAGGGAACCCAATACCATTTGGACAGCCAAACTGTTTGTGATGGGCTTTATCTGTTTCCTGTAAATAAAAATAACCAATATAAGGATGAATAGGAAAACATCTTTCCCAAACGACTGCCACGGGGTGAGGGGAATGGCATCGCCAAAGCATCCGCAGGATTTTACCACCTCAAAATAGGCCGAATAAAAGGTGAGGAAGGAGAAAAAGAATATGAGCAGCAATAGCCCCCAGGCAACCAATCTGCCGGCAAAGCCCAAGAGCAGGAATGCCCCAAGGATAATTTCCAAGGCGCATAGGAGGATAGCAATGGCCACGGCATAGTCGCTGAATACGGTCAAGTGAAACACCTCGAAATATTCTTCCAGCTTGTAGCCGAAACCGACGGGGTCATTGGCCTTGATGAGGCCGGAAAATATGAACAGTAGGCCTACCAGTAGTCGGCAAACAAGCAGTGGGTAATTGGGACGTCGAGCGGTAGCGTATGTATGTGCGTTCATAGTAAGAGCGAAAAGATAAAACTTTTTTATACCAAGGTGCCTGTGCTAGCCTCTTTGGCAAAGTCTAAGCGAATCAATGCAAAAACGGCATAGTTAAGCATATCCTGATAGTTGGCCTTGATGCCTTCGGAAGCCAGGGTTTGACCCTCGTTGTCCTCGATTTGCTTCACGCGGAATATCTTCATCAAGATGAGGTCGGTGAGCGAGCTGATGCGCATATCGCGCCAGGCTTCTCCATAGTCATGGTTCTTGGCAGACATCAGCTGCTTGGTCTCGGTGACGGCCTGTTGGTACAAGCGGCTTACTTCTTCCAAAGGTAGCTTTTCCGGTGCATCGGCATCCAGTTGCAACTGGATGATGCCAATGATGCAGTAATTGACAATGGCCACATACTCGTTGGGAATATCTTCACCCACCTTGGAGACCTTCTTTTCCTCCAAGGTGCGGATACGCTGTGCCTTGATGAAGATCTGATCGGTAATGGAAGGCAAGCGCATAATGCGCCAGGCGGTACCATAGTCTGCAGCCTTTTTCAGAAAAAGGTTTCTACAGTGACCTATAACGGCATCAAATTCGGTAGACGTGCTATTCGTAATCTCCATCTTGTTCGTTTCTCAGCGGTAAAATTTGAATAGTACAAACCTAAACAAAGCCTGTTTAAAAAGCCAATTTTAAGGGACTATTTTTTACAGATGCTAATGCGCATCGGAGTATGTTGCGGTGCAGTGGCAACCTAGACATTGCATTCGCATCGTTGTCTAAAAACGAGTAATTTTGGACTAAGGAAACAAAGCTTTGTCCGTTATCCCTAAGCTTGACAAAGGTTCACACTCGCAATACTTTAAAAATATTCATAAAAATTGTTAGAATCCGTCCAAGTCCCTTCAAATCCGTTGACTACTCGGTGTTCAGTCAGCTTTCCTTTAGCATTCATAGTACTGCTACCTTATTATTAGCGATAGGCAAGGGAGCCGGTAGGGATGGAATGTTAACTATGAGAAGCCAAATTTATTTGGCTTTGTTGTGACATTGTTACAACTTTGTGCTATGGAAAGCAAAAAGGTAGTACGTAACACATAGTACTTATGTTAGAAGAACAAACGCTGATACGTACGGGGAAGAACCTGATGGACCTATCGAGGCCCAGGGTAATGGGCATACTCAACCTCACGCCCGATTCCTTCTATGACGGTGGACAGTATCTGGATACCGGGCATGCCCTGGAGCATGCAGAACAGCTGTTGGCAGCAGGTGCAGACATACTGGATCTGGGTGGCTATTCCTCCAGGCCGGGTGCCGCCGATGTATCGGAGGGAGAGGAGATAGATCGTTTACTGCCTATGGTGGAGCTATTGGTTAAAAAGTACCCGCAAGCTGTCCTGTCCATTGATACCTTTCGGGCAAGCGTAGCTGAGGCCTGCCTTCGTGCCGGTGCGCATATGATTAACGACATTGGTGGCGGCAATCTGGACGATAACCTATTTGATACGGTAGCCAAGTACCGCGTGCCCTATGTCTTGATGCACAGCCGGGGAACGCCAAACACGATGCAACGACTCACCCAATACGATGATCTGGTCATCGACATGATCCGTGAACTGCTGCCCAAGATAGCGCGTCTACGCGAGCTGGGCTTGCGTGATATCATCGTCGATCCGGGCTTTGGCTTCGCCAAGACCTTGGATCAGAATTACGAGTTATTGGCCAGAATGGACGAATTAAAGGTGCTGGGGTTGCCTATTCTCGGGGCCTTGTCGAGAAAATCGATGGTTTATAAATTACTGAACAATACTGCGGCGGAGGCATTAACGGGGACTACGGTACTCCATACCTTGTTGTTGGAAAAAGGGGTCAACATAATCCGTGTACATGACGTGAAGGAGGCCGTGGAGGCGATTAAGGTATGGGAGAAATATAAGTCTAAAGCTCAAAGACTAGAGACTAAAGCATCCTAGCAAACTGACAATCAGCCTTGATACTTATGTCTTGATACTTGATACTTAAATCTTGATACTATTAAAAATGAAAAGAACACATAATTTATTCACGGCCCTGCTCATGCAGGTGATTTGCGTTGCTGGTCTCCATGCACAGCAACTGGAAAAGCTGCACGAAGGAAACCAGGTCAGCATCAGGGGTATGGCGCTGCCAAATGATTCGGTCGCCTGGGTGAGCGGAAGCAAAGGCAGCGTAGCCTTGAGCGTCGACAGTGGCAAGACATGGCAATGGCAGACGATTGAGGGGGACGAAAAATTGGATTTCAGGTCTATAGCTGCCTTCTCTGACAGCGTGGCCGTGGTAGTGAGTGCGGGAAGTCCGGCGGTGATACTCCGCACTGTTGACAGGGGAGCGAGCTGGACAAAGGTGTACGAAGACGATCGTGATTCCATTTTCTTTGACGGCATATCTTTCTGGGATGATAGCACGGGCTTGGCATTTGGCGATCCCATTGGTGGTTTGATGCAGCTGCTGACCACATCGGATGGCGGCCAAACTTGGAGCAACATCAGTGAAGAGGCGGCCGTGAAACTGCTGAAAGGAGAGGCTGGATTTGCCGCTAGCGGCACGGGTATCAGAACACTGGGAGATGGTTCGGTATGGATCGGTACGGGTGGGAGCAAGGCGCGGCTTTGGTACAGCTATAATTACGGACGATCTTGGACACCTTATAATGTACCTATTGAGCAGGGGGGCAATAGTCAGGGGATTTTTTCCATAGCCGTTACTACCGATAAAAAAGTCATTGCGGTAGGCGGAGATTATGTCAACGACAGAAACAATAACAATGTAATTCAGCTTTCTGCCAATGGTTCTGTTTGGAAAGCCCCACGAAGCAGGCTTTCTGGCTACAAATCTGGCGTGGAAGTGATTGGCGAGACGCAACAAGTAATTGCTACTGGCACTTCAGGTACAGATTTTTCGACAGATGATGGCGAGACCTGGAAAAATATTTCCGATATCAGCCTTAATGTGGTGCGTTCTTCTCCCAGTGGAAATTTGGTGTTGCTCGCTGGAGGAGATGGAAAGGTATATCGTTTAATCTTTTAATTCCCTGTTTTCAGCTATAGGGGCTATTTCATATTTTTTTCAATTTTGCAAGGTTACATAGGGGAAGTGTCTATAAAATCGTTGCATGTGAGGAAATTTGCGTTCATTCTTTTGCTTTGTTGTTGCCGGTACGGCGCCGTATTTTCTCAATACAGTGTGCGTACCGTGCCCAATCCCAAGCAATATGGTCAATCGCAATATGTAAGCAATCCCGATAGGGTATTATCCAGTTGGGCTGTCGATTCGCTCAACCGCTTGGCCCGGGAAGTGGAGGAAAAGAGCGGGGTGGAAATCGCGGTGGTTGCCGTAGACGATTACGTGGGTTCGGACGACTTCGAGTTTGCCTTGGAGCTGTATAACTATTGGGGCATTGGCCGTATGGAAAACAATGCGGGCTTGCTGCTTTTCATTGCCAGGGATAAGCGGGCCTATCGCTTCATTACGGGCTATGGGCTGGAATCCGTTTTGCCAGATGCGTTGCTGAAACAACTGGGCGAGCAGGGCTTGGTACCCCATTTTCGGAAAGGCAAATATGATGAAGGCACAGTAGCGGTCATGAAGGCCGTTCAACACGCCTTGACCAGCGAGAGCGGACGGGCAGAACTGCATGGGGATTTGTCCAGAAAGGAAAGCCTATGGCACCGATATGGTGACCCGCTATTGAACAGCGCTTTTTGGTTGCTTTTGTACATCATGGCGTGGAGACGGGCCGACAGTGCCATAGACAAAGCGATGTACCGCAAGAAGAAGAGAAAGTCGAGAAAGCGAGGGATTGACTATTATCCGCTCATGGTAGCTGGCATGCTCTTGTTGGTTATGCTTTTCCTTTCTATGTTTGTCATGCTGCTGTTTTCCCAGCATCCATTGACGCTCTTTCGCCTAGATTATTTTCCATATTACATCATCGTATTGGGTACCATAGCCTTGAATGTCAAGTATGGGGACGGTGTGCGGGTCATCGAACAGCTGTATAAGGATGAGGAAAATAAAAAACGGGAATTATCGGCATTTAATAAAAGTATGCTATTCTCCATTGTGTTATCGCCATTGGTACTCATAAAGGTACTGAAGCAATGGAAGTATTGGAAAAAGCAAAGGGTCAGATTTATTGCTCCCGATGCGCAGGGAACGTGGAAACGCTTGAACAGGGACGAGCTAACCAAACTCTCGCTGTATCTGGACAAAGGGCAACAGGAGGAGGAACGACTGGGATCCAAGAGTTACGAACTATGGCGAGATACCGATTCGGAAAACACAAAAGCGGTGGCTTGGACAGGAAGCAAAGCCCACCTGTTCAGCACTTGTCCTGCATGCCATTACGAAACCTTAAGTGCGCCGCATGTCAAAACCCTGAAAGCAGCTACTTTCAAAAACACGGGAAAGGGGCAGGAGTTGCAAAAGTGCGCATTCTGCAAGCATGAAGTGCTATTGGGAATGGTTGTTTTGCCCGTGAAAGTACGGGATTCCGGTTCCGCATCTGGAGGCGGTTATTCTGGAAGTAGCAGTAGCGGTTCAAGCGGTGGCAGTTGGGGCGGTGGCAGCAGCGGTGGTGGCGGTGCGGGGGGAAACTGGTAATAGCACTATGGAAAGACGTCCTATTCAACTGGAATTGAAATCGCTGAAAGCGAGATTATGGGCCTTTTATTGGGCACTTACCCTTTTTATGGCCTTGCCTTGGCTGCTGATCTGCTGGTTGTTGTCATGGCCTTGGTCTATCTGTTTGTGGGCATGGGGCATTTTTGCGCTGAGGGCATTCGTAAGGCATAGATGGGCCCTGTACAGGTTGCGGAAAGATTTTCGGTATGGCGTTTCCATGCGGCAACGGGCACGCATAGTGCGCGCAGATCTCGTACAGCAACGACGGTGGTGGGGCAGGCGAGTGAAACAGGTAGCGGTCTTTTTGGAGAAAACTTTGGACGGTTCCAAGGACGAGAGAGACCACTTTGTCTTATGGGAAAACAGGGATAAGCCTTTTCCAAAGCAGGATAAGTCGCTGCGATACCGTTACCGCGAGCTGGTCAGTACCGTTTTGGAGATAGACTACCTGCCGCATAGCGGTATCATCATATCGTATCGCATCTTGGATGAAAAAGACAATGAACTGGAGTACATGGGAGACCTGAAGCTATATGTGAGGCAAAGGGACATTACGCTTTTTAAGGCAGAGGCAAGGAGCATGATCTTACCGACGGAAAAGATAGACTTTATTACCTTTGAAAGAAAGCGCAAGGGTGCCCATTATACATTGACCTTAAGCTCGGAAAGTGTGCCGGATATCTTGCCCGTTCCGTCCCTGATACCTCGATTTCATGAGCTGGAGCAATGGATGAAAGACTTGTCCGCCTTTGACTGGCATGCCTATGAACTGGCCAAGGAGGATGAAGACATCCGTGAGCCCTTTATCCTTTGGGAGCGCGAGTTTAAGGTGGGAATACCGATTGGGTCGCCTTTTTCGGGTATGCGCGTCACGCATTCGGGTGGACGGTTTGTGGTGACCTGTTCCAATGGATATAGCGAGTCCATTGATGAAAGCGCCATAGAGATGGTTACCATAAAGAGTTATTCGACAGTGAAACCCAATACGGACTTCGATATTAATCTGGCTGGATTTGCTCGCTCCAGCGTAAACGTAAAATCGCATGCCGAAGGTTTTTCCGATGTACTGAACTGGCTCTGTGCATTGCCCCGTTTTGATAGGATAGGATTTGAGCGCCTGACCCGTGAGGTAGGGGAGCAGCCAGCGATTGTCTGGAAAAAAGAACCCACAGCAGAGGCTGCCATAATCCCCCAGACCGAAGAGAACGGCATGGACATGGGGCAACTGGAAAAGGGGATCTTACTGGAGGATAGCAATCTGTTTATCGCCTGGTCAAACTTTTCTTACCTGGAAAAGATAAAACAAGTGAGGCGTGAGCAGGTAAACCTACCCAATACCAACTACAGGCAGTACAGGTACACCATCAAAGCTCCAGTGGTGTTGAATGGCATTCAATTAAAGGAACTGACTTTTCTCTCCCCCGCTTGGCAGATAGGCAAAGGGTTTAATAGGGCCTGGCCCATGGTCAATGCCAGTGCGAACATTTCTTTGGGCAATGGCGGCGAGCGGGATTATCGGCTATTGAAACAGCACTTGACAGCGGGCCTTGGTGCTCCGAAGACAAATGAAAGCCAAGACTTTTTGGAATCCCAATGGAGTGGCAGGACAAGCTTGTCCATACGTGCCTGGAAACCTAATAATATCGCTCAATTTTATGACTATTGTGGCCTTTACCTGGACTATGATCCGGATGTTTCTGCTTTTTTCAGGGATAGCTATGTGGATTCGTTCATTCTGGACGACGCCATCAGCTATCAGGTTTTCTCGGGCTCATTGCAAGTGAAAGCCGATTACCTGACCAATATCGCCACTAGGCTGATGCCGGAAGCTTTGTCCGCCCTGTTGTCGGATGATGGACAGTTCCTCGTCTGGTTGGACAGTGAGCATAGCTTAATAGGTATCGGCAATCGTCACTTTGCGCATATCATGCCCCTGTCGCGCATTGGCGAGTGGGTTTTTGTGGGATATTATTGGCGGGATGCACCAAGAGACCTGAGCCTGTATTTTCAAAAAGGAAGTGACACACAGCCGACGATCTCTACCGGACAGGACAATTTTATTGGAGATTTTAAAATGGCGGATGAAGGGAGATGGGCCAGTTTGTTGGAAGAAATAGAGAACTTTGTTTCTTTTCCCTGCCGATTTATAGAAGATAGGCAGTATTATTAAAACAGGTTTGCAACAACAAATAGAAATTAAGCTAAAATGAAAATAGGGGGTCAAAGGAAACTTTTCAGTGTTTTGATGCTCATCAGTGGGTGTCTATTTATCAAAGGACCCGCCATGGCGCAAGATTCCTTGGAAGTTTGGAAAGTGGATTTTAAATATATCGAAAAGGACAGCGTTTCGGGTTCCGATTTCGCTTATGCTGTATTTGCGGATTATGGACTAGTAAGCTTATACTACCGCGACGGAGCCTTTAAATGGGTATATACGGATTCGCTCTATGAGCTAGGCAATGCAAAGGGAAAAATACATTACATGGTTAATGGTACGCGTGCAGAAGAGCTTTTATGGCCTAGCGGCGTGATGCCGGACAACTGGATGATGCAGGATAGCTTTTTCTATCTGTGGCCCAAGGACTATAAAGGCCAGTGGCTGAACAAATCGGGCGAGGTAGCCGGACTGACCATTTATCCCAAGATTTTCTCTTCCAGCCATTTGGTGGATGAGCAGGTTTTGGTTTATTTTACGGATGATTTGCCGGAAGCGGCATGGAAACCCTATTCTTTTTTACATCACGAAGGACACGGTATACTGGGTATATTTCTTACCGATGGGCAAGGGGAAATACGGAAGGGTATTGAGGCCACTGGGGTTTCCAAGGTAAAAGTTGGTGCCGATTTTTTTCTATTGCCAGAGTCGCTCCATATAGTGGAAATAATAAAGCCGCCCAAATTGAATGAATAATGATAGAAAGATATAGGAATTTATTGTTAGTATGCGTATTATACAGCCTGTTTGTGCTGTTGCCATTCTTGGCGTCGGCACAGGGAAGTTTAGACTCCTTGGCTCATCTATATGCATCAAAGAACATAACAAAGGAAGAGAAATGGTTGTTGGCTGGAAAGTATAGCACAGCACTGTTCTTCAACCAGCAGGAAGGTGAGGGGATGCAGCTGCTGGCACAAAATATAGCCCTGTGCAGGAAGGCCAAAGACGGCCGCTATGCCGCATACCTATATGCTATTCAAGCGATGAACTACAAGATTCTGGATGAGGATGACTTGTCACAAAACGCGCTTGATAGTGCCTTATACTACAAGCAATACACGACAGACAACCGAATACGCGGTTATGTGAGTTATTGTGAAGGTTGGCTTAAGTATAGGGATAATAAGCCTGTGGAGGCCGTTAATAGTTTTGTGGAAGCACTGAAAACGCTGGACCTGGCAAAAACTAACGACTATAAATCGGCCATATACAAAGAACTCTATAGCATATATGCCGAATGGGGCGACTATGGCCTACAGAAAAAATATGCGGAGCTTACCTTGGATCTGGCTCAATCCATCAAGGATATTTCCCTCGCTTTTGATGCCAACCGGATGTTGGGAGGGGTATATGAAAACCTATATCGGGAAAAAGAGGGAGAAGTAGCTCTTCGCGACTCGGCACATTACTACTACCAAAGGGCTATATCCATTTATGAGGCTAACGAGGGGAGAATGCTCGTGCCATCCAATTTGCCACATGTGGCACTCAATCTCGCCAATTTATTCATGGAATTTTATCCGGAAAGCTCCAAGCCAGAGGCCATAAAATATGCCCATATGGCTATAGAATTGGGAAAAAAGACACATCAGTATACTTTTGTGGCTTCCGCATATGGCATCCTCTCCGAATATGAAATGCAAGATGGCAATATTGAAGGGACAAAACGCTATTTATTGCAAGCTATGAACGAGATTATGCAGGACTCTATGGCAGATAGGATTATCCTTTCACGTATTTATCAAGGTTTGGCCAATGTCTATGAACAGGAAGGCGACACTGAACAGTCCCTGCATTACTACAAGCAGTACCAGCAAATATACAAAGACATATATGATGCTGATAAGATGGAGATTGGCCGGAGGTTGGAAGCCCAGTTTGAGAAAGAGAAGCAAATGCAGCAGCTAGCTTACCTGAAATTGGAGGACGAGAAAAAAGAGCAACAATTGGCTTTGATGCGTTCGGTAGCAAAGCAGAGCGAACAGCAATTGGCAAATATGGCCTTGAAAGAAGAAAACCAACGACAAGAGATTGTTATGTTCAAGCTTCAGTCCGAAAAAAATGAGCAGGCACTTTCGCTCGCACGACTGCGATCGGAACAACACGGACAGGAAAAGGCCTTGATGCGGCAAGAGATTGAAAGCAATAAAAAGCTCAATCGCGTCTATTTTTTGTTGATGCTGGTGTTTTTGCTCATTCTCGTGTTGGTATATTATGTGTACAAGCAGCGATCGACCAGCCTTAAACAGCAGGCCGAAGTACACTTGCTGGCCCTGCAAAAAGTGAAACAGGAGCAGGAGATTTCCAATTTGACGGCTATGCTGGAAGGTCAGGAGAAGGAGCGTGCGCGCTTGGCAAGGGATCTGCATGACGGGTTGGGAGGGCTTCTATCCGGAACTAAAATAGAGCTTTCGGAACTAGGATTGGCAAAAGAAGTTGCACCTTTTAAGTCCTTGCTGAATAGGTCGCTGGGGCATATCGACGCTGCGGTGGATGAGCTGAGAAGAGTAGCCCATAATCTCATGCCAGAATTGGTGCTGAAATATGGCTTGAAGGAGGCTATCAAGGAGTTTTGCTCTAGGGTGAGCAAGAAAGTGAGGGTAGAAGCTCAAATCATCAATTATAAACAGCAGCTGAATGCGCATGATGAGGTCATGGTGTACCGAATTATTCAGGAACTGGTGAATAATGGATTGAAACATGGCCGTGCAACCCATATTTTGGTACAGTACCAAGTGAGTGGCGACCGCGCTTTCCTTACGGTGGAGGACGATGGGATTGGATTTGACCAGAATGGGCAGCAGCAAAAAGGAATGGGAGCCGGATTGCTCAATATACATTCAAGATTACAGTATTTGCAAGGCGAGATGCATGTCGATTCACGCTTAGGTCAAGGTACAACGATAGAAATTGAATTTCCAATAAGTAAGAATATATGATTAATATTGCCATAGCTGACGACCATCCTATCGTACTGGATGGATTGAAGAATCTGTTGGATAAGCAGGAAGGGTTTTACGTACAGGACGTATTTTCGAATGGTGAAACGCTGCTTGATAGCTTGAAGGGAAATCGTCCTGACGTCTTATTGCTGGACATCAATCTGCCAGACATGAGCGGTTTGGACCTAGCGCCTAAAATCAAGACGCGGTATACGGATATGAAGGTTATCATCCTCAGCGTTCATAATGAATTTGCGGTTATAAACAGCATGCTCATCAAGGGGGCGGACGGCTACATTCAAAAAAATGTGGTTAGTACGGAGATTGTAGATGGCATTCGCACGGTGATGGCAGGCAAGAGGTTTTTGTGCTCGCAGACGAAGCAGATCGTAACAAAAAAAGAGAACGAAGGCTTGCAAGTGGTGCCCAAGATCACGCGTAGGGAGAGGGAGATATTGCAATGCGTAGCCGAAGGACTCACGACCGTTCAAATAGGAGATAAGCTTTTCATCAGCCCACATACCGTGGAGAGTCATAGAAAGAACCTCATGGAGAAATTCGATGTAAAGAACCTTTCATCGGTCATTAAGTTGGCTACCGAGTATGGGCTGTTGCATTAGAGTGAGATTATGCGCTTCTACTTGCGTAAGCGCACCTTGGCTGTTATGGCGTAGATATAAATTACTGCCAAAGGGGAGAATTAAAGCCAAAAAGCCATTTCTAATGCTAGAAATGGCTTTTTGGCTTTAATGATTTGTGGCTTGGAGAAACTACTTAACCACCTGTCCATCCAGAAGTTCAATAATCCTAGAGCCATATTCGGCATTTTTTTCCGAGTGTGTTACCTGAATAATGGTGACGCCGTCTTCGTCGTTCAATTGCTTGAACAATTGCATAATCTCATCCCCTTGCTTGGAGTTGAGGTTCCCCGTAGGCTCATCGGCCAAAAGCAACTTGGGTTTGGTAGCCAATGCCCTGGCAATACCTACGAGTTGCTGCTGTCCACCGGAAAGCTGGGTAGGGAAAAGGTCTTTTTTGCCCACGATGCCAAACCTGTCCAGGAGATCGGCCACAATGGCTTTACGTTCGCTTCCTTTTAAGTTTTTGTAGATCAAGGGGGTTTCGATGTTTTCATAAACTGTCAGCTCGTCTATGAGGTGGTATGCTTGGAATACAAAACCTACATGTTCCTTATATATAGTTGATCGTTGCTTTTCTTTCAGTCGCAGTACATCTTCTCCAAGGAAGTGGTAGCTGCCTTCATCCGGCTCGTCCAAGAGGCCCAAAATATGCAGAAGGGTAGATTTGCCAGAGCCCGAAGGCCCCATGATGGAGACAAATTCACCTTCATTGATGGTGAGGTTAATGTCTTTCAATACAAAATTGCGAATGCCCCCCGTATTGTACCATTTAAAGATATGCTCTAGTTCTATCATTTTTATATTTGTATAATTGACGTTCTCTTTCCAAGACCACAAACCCGACCAAAAAAATAACTACTTGATAGTTATTTGGTTAATGGGATATGTGTCATGATCCGTTGTTCGTTATCGGACACCTCTTGCCCATTTGCGTACAGTAGGTTCGAGCTAAGTGTCCAACACTTCCAAGAGATGATCAAGATCATCTGCTGTATTATATATGTGAAAGGCTACCCGTATACCCTCTCCACGAGGTAGGCAGACTATTTTTGCCATTTGTAGCTGCTGGTACTTTTCCGTTGAAATATGTAAGCTAAATATATTGGAGTGTGCATATCTCCGTTGCGCTACCTTTTCGCTGAGAAGGCCTCGCTGGATAAAACCCTCTTTGGCTTTCTCCGCCAACTGCTGCAATTGCTGGGTCAATAATGGGAAGTCAAATTGCTCGAAGAGCTGTAGGCTGTGCTGCAAAGTGCCATAGGACAACGTATCCTGATGTCCTGGTTCGAAGAAGAAGGACAGATGGTCCTTGTCTTGCAAAAATGGTTCTTGAGGTTTTCTCATTTCTTTGGTAACGGCAAATAGCTGCTCGGCAGCATCTTCCTTTAGGCAGACAAAGCCATTGCCATAGCCGGCCAATAGCCATTTGTAGCCACTGCAGATAAGTATATCTATTGCCGATTTTTCGAAATCAAATGGCCTCGCGCCACAATATTGGGTAGCGTCGGCAACTAGCAGCAAGTGTGAATAGCGTTGCTTTAGGTCTTTCAGAAAATCAAGGTCTATTTGTAGGCCATCCAAATATTGCGTCATGCTAAAGGCAAAAACCGTTGGCCCATGCTCTTGTACGGCCTGCAGGATATCCTCTTCCATGTTTTTCCCCAAGGGAATACTTATGGACTCTATGGCATGTTTTTGGACGGCGTAATTGATGGAAGGGTAGTCGTTCTCCAGTAGCAAGATACGCTGTTTGGGTGCCAAGCCGTTGAGTACGGTATTGAAACCGAAGGAAAAATTGGGTATTAGGTAAGTTCGGCTCGGATTTGCGTGGATAAAGCGAGCTATACTTGCCTTTACCTCGCACAAAAAATCAGCCTGATGGATGCGGAAATAACTTCCCTGTTCTAGATAGGCAGTGTCGTGCTGGCGACGCCACTGGTAGTGAGAAGAAGACAGCAATCCCGTACTTGCCGTATTGAGATAGGTACAGGAAGAAAGTATAGGGAAAAGCTCTCTGATATACATGGCAACGAATATAATGATATTTTTTATCTTCGTTGCGTTAGAAAAAACTGGAATATGGAAAACAATACACAGCCCAATAATCCTTTGCACGGGGTGAAGCTGGAAACGATAGTGACGAAATTGCAGGAGCATTACGGATGGGATGAGCTGGCCCGATTGGTGCGTATCAACTGTTTTGCGAATAATCCGACTGTTAAGTCCAGCCTTCATTTTCTAAGAAGAACGCCTTGGGCAAGGAAGAAAGTGGAAGATCTTTATTTAGATACCTTTCATTAGTGTTAAGTAAAAACTAAAAAGGCAAAAGTAAAAAAGGCAATTCAAAATACTTCATCCAGACCGATCTGAAATCCGCTGAAGTCTTTGCTTTTCCCAAAATCTATGGCGATGTTGGTTCCGGCTCCTTTGTTGAATTTTATTCTTAGGCCCGTGCCTATAGCCGCGTGCCAGTCTCGCATCAATCTACTTTTTGGTCCACTTACGGTATTGGTGTTGGCAAAAACTACAAAGCCCAACAATCCGTTTGCCGTGATATCCTTTCTGTATTCGGATTCGAAGTATAGGAGATGGCGCCCGCGATGCCGGTTTTGGTCAAAGCCCCTCCCTGAGCGGTTATATACGTCCCAGCCAATGCTGGGAAGATCCAGATAGGGTACGGCAGTATCCAATACCCCCCAATAGTACATCCATAAACCCAGCATATTTTGCTTGTTGACGTCTTGGGTGAACCGAAAGTACTTCCTTAGGTCCAAATAAGTAGAGCGCCACAAGTGATCGCTCCCCAATAATGTTGGATTGACCCGATATTGAAAATAGGCATAACAGCCATCCAAAGGGTTAATGGAGTTGGTTCGCGTATCATACAACAGATTGAGGCTTACTCCCGATGACAGGCTATTAGAGCCATCTCCCGTGCCATAGTCATAGTTTACGTATTCGGCAAAATTGCCGTTTTCGGCATCGGCCCTGATATTCATTCGGCTGTCCATGTTATAGCCTAGCCCGACATAGAAATGGTTGCTGAGCCGCCGCAGGGCATGTTGGTAAAATCTAATATAGGTGTAGTTGATCAAAAATTTGTCTTCTTCGCCATATTGATTGCCCAGGCCCCATGTGTATTGCGGATAACGCAAGAAACGTGTGTCGCCCATGATCACCCATTCGTTGTTTTTGAACCATACATAAGATCGAATGGGCAAACCGAAGCGTTTACCGAAATTCCAGTAAGGCGTGAACGTAATCCTGGACATGTTGGTGGTATTTCTGTCACCTTTATAAAAACCGGCAGTGGTACTGGTAATCAAGGCTGTTCCACCACCTGGCACCTCGGAAGAGAATGGAAGAAAGGAAAAATAAAATTGCTTGCCTTCTGTGCTGTCTGGGCCTTTAGGCGGTGAGATTTTCAATAGATTTTTAGCGATGTCGATAAGGTCCACTTGGCGTGTCGTATCGGCATGTGAGCGTGAGGGCTCCAGTTCGTTTCCTGGTCTTTGTGCGTAGGCTGTCGAAACCAAGGTCAACAATAAACCGATACATCGAGCGGCCGCTTTGAGATAAAAATGTTGAGCGTATTTTTTTAATAGCTTCGGCATATGTTCCATTCGTCCAAACATCAAACTCAACTTCATGTCAAATTTAGTTCTTTTCCTTTGTGAGGACAAATAATTTGAGCGGTAATTATTTAAAAAGGTCAAGCTGTTGTGGTATAGATCATTCCACGCTAGCTTTCTGCTACCACTCGGAGGTTTCATGGAAAACCACATCGGGAAAATTGCGCTTCTCCGTGTCGATATCCCATTGCGAATGCGAGAAATAGACAGGCTTCCCTTCCTTATCGGCGCCAACACGGCTGGCATTTGAACGCAAGAACTGCTGTAAACTCTGATCGTTATCGCTGCTTACCCAACTGGCTTTTTGGAAACCGATGGAACGGAAGTTACAGGAAGCACCGTATTCGTGCAGCATCCTGAATTTGATGACCTCAAATTGCAGTTCACCCACAGTGCCTACAAATTTTCGGCTTTTTTGGTTTTGATAGAAAAGCTGTGCCACTCCTTCATCGACCAGCTGGCTGATGCCTTTTTCAAATTGCTTGCTTTTCATTGGATCGGCATTCTCCACTTCCCGGAATATTTCGGGGGAGAAGCTGGGTATACCCATGAATTTCAGATCCTCGCCTTCCGTCAGGGTGTCGCCAATCTTGAAATTACCGGCATCATAAAGGCCCACTACGTCGCCCGGCCAGGCCTCTTCCACCAAGCTCTTGGCATCGGCCATGAAACTGGTGGGGGAGGCAAATTTCAGTTTTTTGCCCAGTCGCGTATGCGTATAGAACTTATTGCGTTCGAACTTGCCGGAGCATATGCGGCAGAATGCGATTCGGTCGCGGTGATTGGGGTCTAGATTGGCATGTATCTTAAAGATAAATCCCGTGAACTTGTTTTCGTTGGGACTTATAGTCCGCACATTGGTTTCCCTCGCTTGTGGCGGCGGGGCTATTTCAATGAACGTATCGAGCAATTCCTCCACGCCAAAGTTATTAATGGCACTCCCGAAAAATACCGGTGCCAAGTATCCAGCGCGATAGAGCGATAGGTCGAAAGGTTCGTAGACGCCCTCTACCAGCTCCACTTCCTCGCGCAGGGTTTGTGCAGGCTTTTCGCCTATCTGTTTGTCCAGCTCGGGGTCCTCCAGGTTGTCGAGCTGCACCACGTCTTCGGCTCTTTGTTTTTTGATAAGGCCACTAAAAAGTTTCAGCTTCTTTTGGTAAAGCTGATATACACCCTTGAAGGTGCTTCCTATACCTATGGGCCAGCTGAGGGGCCGAGTGGAAATATTGAGTTCCTTTTCCAGTTCTTCCAATAGGTCAAAAGGAACCTTTCCCTCGCGGTCCATCTTGTTGATGAAGATGATAACGGGAATGTGGCGCATACGGCATACCTTCATCAGCTTGCGAGTCTGCTCTTCCACGCCTTTCACGCAGTCTACGACGAGAATGACCGAATCCACCGCGGTTAAGGTTCTGTATGTGTCCTCTGCAAAATCCTTGTGCCCGGGGGTATCCAAGATATTGATCTTGCAGCCTTTGTATTCAAAGCCCATCACGGAGGTGGCTACCGAGATGCCCCGTTGCTTTTCTATCTCCATGAAATCGGAAGTGGCTGCACGGTCGGCCTTATTGCTCTTGACAGCTCCAGCCTTTTGTATAGCACCGCCAAATAAAAGTAACTTTTCCGTCAAGGTAGTTTTTCCGGCATCGGGGTGACTGATGATACCGAAGATTCTCCTTTTGGCAATTTCTTTCTCTAGCATGATGAAAATGGCTTTGAATATAAGTGCGCAAACTTAGCCAAAATGCTTTGATATGCCAAGTTTGGGCCGTTGAATTTATATGGCTCACACAAACTTACCCGCCCAAAGCTAAGAACGTAAGGACGCAAAGAAAAGTTAGCGTCTTTGAGAGTGCGATTTGGACAACAAAAAGCCATCGTGCTTCAAAATGGAAAGAGCAATGGCAGTACAAAAGCCATCACGATAGCAAAAAGAAGCTGTAATGGTAGCCCTACCTTCACGTAGTCCATGAAGGTGTATCGCCCGGCAGACATGACCAAGGCATTTGGGGGAGTGGAAAAAGGACTGGCAAAGCACATGCTTGCTGCTACCGCCACGGCAAATAGGAAGGGCAGGGGATGAACTCCCAATTCAGTGGCCGACTGTATGGCGATGGGAGCGAATAACACCGCGGAAGCCGTATTGTTGATAAATAGGGTCAGAAACGAGGTAGCTAGGTAAATGCCCACAAGCATAAATAGGGGGCCGATATTACCTAAGCTATTTACCAAAAAATTGGATATAGCGGCAGAAGCACCTGTTTTTTCCAATGCTAGAGACATCGGCAACATAGCACCGATGAGCAATATGCTTTCCCAGTTGATGGTCTGATAGGCAGCTTCTATATTGCGCAGGCAACCGGTAAATATCATGGCCACGGCAGCCAACATTACCGCCGTTACGGCAGGTAAGAGGTCAAAAGCCAAAACCAGTACCATGGATAGCATGATCAGTGCTGCCAATGGTGCCTTATAATCGAGCGTTATCTTGGAAGCTTCAGACATGGGCTGGCCTACCACCACCCATTCAGTCGTGTCCTCCTCAAGTCGGGAGATATCCTTCCATTCACCTTGTACCAAGAGTGCATCACCTGCCAATATCTTTTCATTTTTCAGGTCTTGCAGTATATAACGGCTATTTCTATGGATACCCAATATGTTGATGTTGTATTTTTCCCGGAACCCTGAGTTCCGTACTTGCTGATTGACCAGGCGCGAGTTGGAAAGGATTACGACTTCTGCCAGACCTATGTCGTCAAAGGCAATGTTTCCCGGAAAAGTCCTAGGCTTAGTATCGTCGGCGTTATTGTCTGCCCATGCCAAATGGTTTTTTTCCACAAAAGCCTTTACGTCCTCGAATTGGCCTGCAACGTACAATTTGTCTTTAGGGGCGATGACGGTTGACCGAGTAGGGAACTTGCGATTGAAAGCTTTTGTAAATGGCTTTGCTTTCTCGATCTTTTTTGAGATGCCCAAGATGGTGATATTGTACTGCTCGGCAATGTTCATCTCGTGTACTTTCTTGTTGCAGAGCGGCGAAATGGGCCTCACATGTAGGCGGTAGAGATTGTTGGAAAGTTGATATTCTTGGGCCAAGTTCTCGAGGGATTTGCCCCTCGCTTGTTTTCTTTCCGGACTTCCTTTTTCCGAAAGGAACTTACGGCTCAAAGGCCAAAGTGCGGCAATGCCTACCGCCACAACAACAAGCCCAATGGGGCTAAAGGAAAAAAATGCCAGGGCAGGGTAACCTGCCTTTACCAGTTCGTTGCTGATGACCAGGTTGGGCGGGGTACCGATAAGTGTCAACATGCCTCCCATGCTGCTGGCAAAGGCCATGGGCATCAGCAAGCGGCTGGAACTGATGTTGGTAGAAGCGGCTAGGCTCACTACGATGGGCAGCATCAAGGCAACTGTTCCGGTATTGCTCACGAAGGCACCAATGGCGGAAGTGGTCAACATGACTAATAGGTAAACGAGAAAAGGCCTGGAACCAGCCAAAAGCATGATGCGATTACTGATTTTCTTGGCCAATCCCGTTTGTATGACCGCACCCCCCACCACGAAGAGGCCGACCATCATCACAACGATGGGATGCGAAAAGCCAGACAAGGCCTCTTCAGGGCTAAGGATATTGAACAACATGAGGGATACCAGCGCACAGACGGCTACCATGTCTGACCGTACTTTCCCGATGGCGAAAAACACAACGGATACCCCAAGCACTATCAATGTGATTAACATGAATGGTTTTTCTGATTTATCTTCTCTATGCGCTTATGCCTTAGTGCCATTTTCGCGGTTTATAAAAAAGAATGGGTAAACTTAGCCAAAATGCCTCGATATGCCAAGTTTTTTGGTGTTTTTGAGTTCAGACTTATGTAGGCGCTTCGTCAATAATATAATTTCTGGCCTATATCCATCTTGGTATAATAACCACCGTCATTTTTAATCATAGCCGGCGGCAGTTTTCACAGAGAGTTATTTGTTATCTTTGACCATATAAACCATTAAACTTGACTGCTATGGAACGACCTCATTCACTGTGGGTGAAATTTTATGAAAACCTGGCCCATCTATTTTATAGCATAGCCTCGTGCGACGACCGTATCGACGACAAAGAAGTGGCTTCTGTGAAGTACTTATTAAACAATGTATGGCTCGACTTAGAACCCTCTTTCGATGAATATGGGTACGATGCTGCTTATCAGATAGAAGCGGTATTCGATTGGCTTGTGGATACAAAGCCCAGCTCGGAAAAGGCATTTCAACGGTTTTGCAAATTTGTGCAGGAGCATCCAGGCTTTGTGGACAAGAAGCTCACAACGTTAATTATCGATTCTGCTAACAAGATTGCCTATGCTTTTCGAGGTAGGAATAAATCTGAACTGGGACTGATCTTCCGTTTGGAGCAAGAACTGACCAAATAGTATATTGGATACTTATCCTTATAGATAAGCACTTGTAAATATCGGTTCCGCTTTCGCGTTGCGTGACTTTGGGAATGGCTAATGTCTGAAAATTTTGTATTAGAGTCTTTATTGCTGTTGTTTTTTTGAATATCTTCGCAATCAAATGCTTCACAAATCAATCTTCCGTCGGTCAAAAAAGAATTTTCGAGTTATTTTGATGGTCTTCTGCATTATGTATTGCCATCAATTTTACACTGTCGCTCAGTCAATTGTTCCAAAGAAATACAACTGCTATCGTGTGCGTGATAAGGTAAAAATAGATGGCAAATTGGATGAGAAATCTTGGGAAAAGGCAGAGTGGACAGATTATTTTGTGGATATAGAAGGTGATAAACAAGCTAAACCAATACAATCTACACGTGCCAAAATGCTGTGGGACGACGAATATCTCTACATAGCTGCCTTGCTGGAGGAGGAACATATTTGGGCATACCAATCGGTGAAAGATCAGATCGTATTTCATGAAAATGATTTTGAAGTATTCATTGATCCGGATGGAGATACAAACAATTACTTTGAGCTAGAGATCAACGCGATCAATAATACATTTGATTTATTTATACCTACGCCGTATAGGCATGGTGGCCAACCGGATCATGACTGGAACGTGGAGGGATTGAAATCGGCTATTTCCATAGATGGGACGCTTAATGATGCGAGCGATAAGGATAAGCATTGGATAGTGGAGCTCGCTATTCCCTTTAAGGCGCTGAAATATGATGATCTGTTAACTCCTGTACCCAGAGAGGGCACGGAATGGCGATTGAATTTCTCTAGGGTCAATTGGAAAACAGAGATAGTGGAGGGAAAGTATCAAAGGAAAAAAGATCCCGACACGGGTAAGTTGCTGCCCGAATACAATTGGGTATGGAGTCCTCAAGGGATCATCGACATGCACTGGCCGGAATATTGGGGGTACCTCATCTTTAAAGGATCAAAAGTAAAGTGATAGAGGGAAAATGTGTAATCTCATAGACACTTAGCGGATTTTTGCACCCCTCTTCATCTTTCGTCAACATTTACTATATTAAACAATTCTGTTGTAGATATTTCCCTCATCTCTTTCTTTCTGATTTTGCCAGTTATGGTGGTAGGGAAGCTATCTACAAATTTCCAATACTTGGGTATCTTATAGTGTGCTATCTGGTCAATGCATTTGTCTCTAAGCTGTTGTTCATTGGCTTGGTGACCGTTTCGCAATTTCACCCATGCCATGATCTCTTCGCCATACTTCTCACTGGGTACACCTATAACTTGTACATCTTCTATTTCTTCCAATCCGTAAAGGAATTCTTCAATCTCCTTTGGAGATATGTTTTCACCGCCGCGGATAATGACGTCTTTTATTCTACCAGTGATACTGATGAAGCCTTCTTCGTCCATTGAACCTTCGTCGCCGGTATGCAGCCATCCATTCTTATCAAGAACGGTCTCCGTAGCAATAGGGTCGTTCCAGTAGCCCAGCATCACTGAATAACCTCGAGTACAGACTTCTCCTTTTACACCTCGTTTAACGATTTTACCAGTTTGAGTATCGATGATTTTTATCTCCAGGTGGTCGTGTACTGTGCCTACGGTGCTTACTTGTTTGACAAGTGCTACGCCTACTTCTGTCTGTGTAGAAACCGGGGAGGTCTCCGTCATGCCGTAGCATACCCCCACTTCGTTCATATGCATCTTCGTTTTTACCTGTTTCATGATTTCAGTAGGGCAAGGCGATCCGGCCATAATGCCCGTTCGCAAAGAGCTAAGATCGTAGCTGTCAAAATCAACTAGGTTCAATTCGGTAATAAACATGGTAGGTACGCCATAAAGTGACGTACACCGTTCGTCCTGCACCGTTTTCAGTGTACTGGCAGGTGAGAATGAGGCAGCGGGTATTATCATCGTTGCACCATGTGAGGTGCAGCATAGGTTGCCAATGACCATGCCGAAGCAATGATAAAAGGGAACAGGTATGCACACCCTGTCGGCGGCGGTATATTTCAAGCGTTTACCGATGAAATAGCCATTGTTCAAGATGTTGTGATGGCTTAGGGTTACACCTTTTGGGAAGCCAGTCGTTCCGGAGGTATATTGAATGTTTATCGGGTCGTCAAATTGCAGACCTTCTTCTATCGTATCGATTTCGTTATCCGATATGGGGGATCCGCTTTTACAGAAGCTATCCCAGTCTTTGTCCAAGTATATTACTTCGCGAAGTGAAGGGCACTGATGCCATATTTGAGCTATTAGCGAAGCATAGTCGCTGGTTTTGAAATGGAGTGCGGAGATCAACAGGCTTACTTCCGCCTTTTGCAGTACAAAGGCCAATTCCGTGGCCCTGTAGGCAGGGTTGATGTTGACAAGGATGGCTCCTATACGTGCGGTGGCATATTGTACCAACACCCATTCAAACCTATTGGGTGCCCAAATGCCCACACGGTCGCCCTGTTTTACGCCTGCAGCCACAAAAGCTTTGGCTACTTCTGTTACCTGTTCCCAAAATGAACGGTAGGTGGCTCTATATCCTTGTTCGGTGCATACCAATGCTTCATTGTCCGGGTACTGCTCAACAGTCGCCCTTAAGTTTTCGCCAATGGTTTGTCCCAATAGCGGATTAGCGGACGCACCGCTTACATAGGAGTCTCTACGATTTTGGTTAGTATTCATAGTCGTGGCATCTTATTTCAGATGCAAGTATAAATACTATTTTGTTATTTGGTATAAAAATATTGAATAAATTGTTTAAAATGTGCTTTTTTTGAAATATTGATGTGAAGATTGATCAATCTATTTCAGCAATGAAGACACCGTCTTGCGCGATCTTTCCCCTATGAGTTATTAATTGTTTCAAATTGATCTCGCCGATTACATACTTGTATCCGTTAGCATAATAACGTTCGTCAATGCGATTAAAATGCAATAATTCTATAATGGATTCATCTTCGTAGCGCAAATAGATGCGAAGGTTGTAGTCTGTGCTATAGACTGAATTGTTTGAGGTGAGGTGCTTTTTGTACTCGTACCTGTAATCGTAACGCAGGGCGGTAATATCGGAGAGCACGGCCGAACCCGTAGGGTGTCCACCCGCTCCCTTGCCGTAAAAAAACTGCTGGTCGGCAAAGGCTGCCTGTACCACTACACCATTATATTCGTTTTCTACGGTGTAGAGTATACTCGTGCTATCAACTAGTTTTGGGAGGACGTAAAGAACCACCTGATTATTTGCTATTTCCTTGGCCGTAGGCACGAGCTTTATTTTGAAGTTTTTTTCACGGGCATATTGTATGTCTCTATGAGATAGTTTGTCTATGCCAATATTAAGGATATCATCGGGGTTTTCGTATAGCCCATACGCATGTGAGGCAACAATAGTAAGCTTGTATTTGGCATCATAGCCGCCTACGTCCAGTGTAGGGTCTGTCTCTGCATAGCCCAGGTCTTGAGCCTGTTTCAATGCTTCATTATAGTCCATGTCTTCGTTGAAAATCTTGGACAAGATATAGTTTGACGAGCCATTGAAGATGCCAGTCACAGCATGCAGCAGTTCGTTATCGTAATATTCTTCCAGGTTGCGAATGATGGGAATGGAGCCACAAACGGCACCTTCGTATAATAGGCTTGTTCCGTATTGCTGTTGTATCTCCGTGAGCTCCCTAATATGAGTGGCGATCATTTTCTTATTGGCAGATACTACATTCTTGCCATTTTTCAGTGCGGTAGTTACGATATGGTAAGCAGCTTCTGCATCATCGATTAGCTCTACTACGGTGTTTATTTCGGGATCGTCCAATATGATGGAAGCATCCGTGTGGAACAATTCTGCTGGTAAGCTTCTTTTTTTGTTTGGGTTCTTTATGACAAAGTGTTTGATAGACAGGTTGAGATTTTTGGTTTTGATAATATCATAAAGCCCTTGCCCCACTACACCAAAACCAAAAATACCTATAGTCAATTTTTTACTCATATGTTCTGATCGTCTTGCGAAATTTAAATGTGTTAATGTTGTGTCTGCAGCGGTTGATGAATATATGCCGGTCTGTTTTTTTTCAGGAAATCGGCAATCTCTTTGCTGATTAGCTTGGTCTCTATCAAGAAGCCATCATGTCCATAAAATGAATCTATGGGCACAAATTTTGCCAATGGGATATGCTGGGCAAGGTATTGCTGTTCTTCCAATGGAAACAACAGGTCGGTAGTGATGCCAATGACGAGGGTTTTTGCATTGATTTTTGACAAGGCAATGGCGGTACTTTTTCTGTTACGCCCTACATGGTGCGAGTCCATCGCCTTGCTGAGGTACCAATAGCTGTATGCGTTGTAACGATTTACCAGCTTATCTCCTTGGTAGTTTTGATAAGAGGAAGCTTTATAATGATCTAATTTGTCATCATCGACTTCCATCTGTGTGGTGCCGTAGGTTACGTAAGTCCGGTAGGATAGGAGGGCTATGCTCCTTGCTGCTTTCAATCCCTTTTTGCCGCCATCGGGATGGTTGGCGTAAAAGGTTCTGTCACTGCTAATGGCCAGACGCTGGCTTTCGTTGAAGGCTATACCCCATGGCGAATGCTGGGCATTGGTAGCCATCAAGATAAGGTGCTTGATCCTTTGAGGTTCGTCAATAGCCCATTCCACGGCCTGCTGACCACCTAAAGAGCCGCCTATGAGTACTTCGATGTCTTTTATTCCCAGGTGACTTGCCAGCAGCTGATGTGCACTTACCATGTCCCTTATGGTGATTTGCGGAAAAGATAAGTAGTAGGACAGACCCGTTTTGGGGTTTTCGCTCAGTGGACTGGTTGTGCCGTAATGTGAACCTAGAATATTCGCGCAAACGATAAAGTAATCTTCGGGATTGAAAAAGTCGTGGTTGCCAAATAGGCCAGGCCACCAGTCCATCACATTGGAATTGGCCGTTAGTGCATGACAAACCCACACCACATTGTTTCTATTGGCATTGAGCTTGCCAAAAGTATGATATGCTATTTTCAGTTTTTCCAGTTTTTCCCCGTTTTTTAGGGTAAACGCTGCGTTATGTTGATATATATGAAGTCCCATGTTTTTTAATTGTGTTGTATTAAGCATTGATGTATGTGGCCAAAATGATAGTCGATTGCCTGTAAATGGCATTAGGACTATTGCATACACATGCACATGGGAATTCGATGGAATGTTGTTTTGTTCATGTCTTCTTCACTATTTATATTCCCCAGTTTGTCTGGGACAGGATTTGGCACCTTATCCATGTCTGCTTTGGATGGTTGCCAGTGGGTCATAGAGCCGGTCTCTCGCCACTTCTTTATAAATCAAGACTCCACAATAGAGATGTTGATCAGCAGTGTATACATATATTGTATACGGCTGCAAATATACATTTATTTTTTATTTTAGGAAATCAGGAGCATTTCTTTGGCCTTAGCCTAAATTAAAACGGCGCATCCTCATCCATGTCGTTCATGCGAGATGGGCGCGTGATGCTTCCACTATCTCCCATCATGCCGCCAAATTCGGATGAAGGCATGATGCTACTTCCAAACGGATTGGCATCGTTGGCATCGGCAGACCCACCAAATGGTGCGCCATAGTCTTCATCCAGGTCTTGAAACTTGACGAACTTGCCCACAAATTTTAGGGGGACAATTCCAGTCTCACCGTTTCTGTGTTTAGCGATAATAACTTCGCCTACGCCAGCCGTTGGACGACCTTCTTCATCTTCTGTTAATCCGTAATATTCGGGACGATATAGGAATAAAACCATATCGGCATCTTGCTCGATGGAACCCGACTCACGAAGGTCGGAAAGCATCGGCCTTTTTGAGGCTCCTGGGCGACTTTCTACCGCACGGCTCAGTTGCGATAGCGCAAGTACGGGAATATTCAGCTCTTTTGCTACCGATTTCAAGGCCCTGGAAATGCTACCTATCTCTTGTTCACGGTTTCCACCGCCTTTGCCTTCTGGTTTTCCATGCATCAACTGCAGGTAATCGACTATGACCATTTGGATATCGTATTGGGCTTTGAGTCTCCTGCATTTGGCCCGAAACTCGAATACATTTAGCGCTGGCGTATCGTCTATTAAGAGAGGTGCATCCGTTAGCTTGCCAATTCTGGAGTGAAGTTGTGTCCACTCATGATCGGCCAGGGTTCCTTTGCGGAGTTTTTCCTGTTCTATTTCTGTTTCGCCGGAGATTAAGCGGTTTACGAGTTGTACGGACGACATTTCCAGCGAAAAAACAGCTACGGGTTTATCGTGCAATACCGCCGCATTTCGGGCGCAGGTGAGTACAAATGCCGTCTTACCCATAGCTGGACGTGCCGCTATGATGACAAGGTCGGAAGGTTGCCACCCCGAGGTTACGCGGTCTAGTGCCGTAAAGCCCGAAGGCACTCCCGTGAGCGAATCCGTACGGTTTCGTAACAGCTCCAAGTTGGTGACGGCCTCGCGCATAATATCATCCATTTTGCGCGTATCTCGCCGAAGGTTGTTTTGTGCAATATCGAAAAGGCTTTTTTCTGCCGTATCTAGCAGATCAAATATATCAGTTGTTTCTTCGTATGCGTTATTGATGATTTCCGTCGATATTTTTATCAGCTCCCTTTGTATATACTTTTGGGAGATGATACGGGCATGGTACTCGATATTTGCGGCAGATACCACGCGATCTGTCAGTTGCGTGATATAATACGCTCCGCCAACCATCTCCAAGCTTCCCATTTGCCGTAGCTCTGCGGTGACCGTAAGCAAATCGATGGGGGAGGATTTCTGAAATAAGCTATAGATGGCCTGAAAGATCTGTTGATGGGCATCCTTATAGAAACTTTCGGGCTTGAGAATATCGATCACGGTAGAAAGGGCGTCTTTTTCGAGCATGAGCGCCCCCAAAACAGCTTCCTCCAGGTCTACTGCTTGCGGAGGTAGTTTGCCCAAACCGCTAACGAGATTGTTCAGTTTCGTCCTTCTTTCAGCAAATGTACCTTTGTTTTTATTGGAAAAGTCTTGGTTATCCGAATTCATAAATGCAAAGGTAGTCAAAAAAGCCTATCCCGTTTTCACAACTTCTTCACAGACCAAAATAGGAAAAGGGCGGAGAAGGAAACTAGCCAAATCGGCCGGGGGAAAGAAAGCTGCACCTCCAGAAGTCAAGCTGCTCAAAATCAATAAATCTAAAATAATTATTAATGGTTTCGAGCGATGATTTAGAGACAAAAGAATATTTCACTTTTTCCACTCCCGTCTGTTGGCAATATGTTGGTATGTTTCAATTGATATTGCTTTTCAGCTAGTTATATTGGTGTGGATAAGTGTTGCCCCTGTTGATAAGCTGATGGGCCAATTTGCTTAATAGGAAAAATTGATGGCAGATTATACGTAACTTGCGCCCGAATTATTTGATATGGAACACTACACAAAACAAGCACCCAGGGATTATAACAAAATGGTATTTGGCATTCGCCCAGTGCTAGAGGCAATAGAGAATGGCAATGAGCTCGAATCCTTGTTTATACAACGTGGATTGAGTGGCGAATTGATTTCCGAGCTCAAAAACGTATTGCGTGAAAGAGCTATACCTTACAGCCAAGTTCCAGTTGAAAAGCTGAATCGGATTACGCGGAAGAATCACCAAGGGGTGATAGGGGTGATTTCGCCTATAAGCTATTACAAGATTGAAGACGTGATCCCCATGGTATACGAAAAGGGGGAGACGCCTTTTGTCCTTATTTTGGATGGAATTACCGATGTGCGCAATATGGGGGCTATAGCACGTACTGCGGCTTGTGCTGGGGTCCATGCTATCGTAGTTCCTACCAAAGGATCGGCAGAGATCAATCCAGATGCCATTAAGACCTCTGCCGGGGCATTGTATACCATTCCCGTCTGTAGACATGAGAGCTTAAATCAGGTCATGCATTTCTTACAGGCATCGGGCCTGCAAGTGGTGGCCTGTACGGAGAAAACGGACAAACTGATATACGAGCCAGATTATACTTTGCCTACGGCTATTGTAATGGGGGCAGAGGACAAGGGTATATCCAATGATATCATTCGTTCAGCAGACCATCTTGCCAAGATCCCTATGTATGGCGAGATAGCATCTTTGAATGTGTCGGTGAGCGCCGGGGTCATTATCTATGAAGCCATCAGGCAGAGAAACACATCTGCCAGTTAAGGGCAGGTACTAACCCTTTGCTGTCGCTGGTTCGTCCGAGGTTGCCGGCTCATGTCTATGCTTGAATAGAAAAGAAAACAAAAACGCTATCACCAAGGCGTAGGCCGCAAAGCTGATCCATATTTCCTGCCACATCATGCGTCCGCTATCTTCGGTGAAATATCGTTCGATGAGAAAGCCGCTCATGAAGCTACCCAGTATAGCTCCGAACCCATTGGTCATCATCATGAACAGTCCCTGTGCAGACGAGCGGATACTCGGATGGGTGCTGGTCTCCACAAATAACGAGCCCGATATGTTGAAAAAATCAAAGGCCATGCCATATACGATGCAGGACAAAATAATCATCCAAACGCCGTCTATTGGGTTGGCATAGGCCAGAAGACCAAATCGCAGTACCCAGGCCAACATGCTGATCAGCATGACCTGCTTAATGCCAAAGCGTCGTAAAAAGAACGGTATAGCGAGGATGAAAACGGTTTCCGATATTTGGGAAATAGAAAGGATGATAGTAGAATGCCTTACCACAAAGGAATCGGCATATGCCGGGATATTGCCAAAATCGGAAAGGTAGGCATCGCCGTACATGTTAGTTAATTGAAGCGCTCCCCCAAGGAACATGGAGAATATGAAAAATAAGGCCATCTTCGGGATTCGGAACAAGCGGAAGGCGTTCAATCCCAAACGGCCACTTAGCGAAGCGTTTTCCGTATTCGACCTCAACGGAGGGCAGGCGGGAAGGGTAAAAGCATAAATCCCCAGCCCGATGGCTGCGACGGCCGAAATATAGAATTGACCTGTCAATGCCTTGTTGCCGGTTAAGTCTGTCACCCACATAGCAACAACGAAACCTACCGTTCCCCAAACACGGATAGGGGGGAAGTCTTTAATGACGTCATATCCTTTCTTTTTCAATAAAGAATAGGCTATTGAATTGGACAGGGCAATGGTAGGCATATAAAAGATCATTGCCAACAGGATAACCCAAAAAAACGTTTGCGGATCATCTACATAAGGTAGGTAGAGGAAAGTACAACCGAAAAGGATGTGCAGTATACCGTAAAGAAATTCAACGTTGATCCATTTATCGGCAATGATACCGGTCAACGCGGGCATAAACAAGGAGGAAATGCCCAGGGTGGAAAAGATGGCACCAAATTCACTGCCCGACCATTGCTTGTTTTGAAACCAATATACGCCAATGGTAATCATCCAGGCTCCCCAGACAAAAAACTGCAGGAAGCTCATGAGCGTCAATCTAATTTTTATAGACATATATGCGAAGGTATATTTGTTACATACTTCAGTGAAGATTAAGATGACTTTCTTCTTGATATTTCATCCCTTATTTGGGCTGCCTTCTCGTAAGCTTCGTCTTCTAGTGCCTTTTGGAGCATTTCCATTAAGGCGTCATCGGAAAGATCGGAGAAATCACGTTTACTAGCGGTTTGTTTAGTCTCGCTGGTGCTTGTAGAAGTCTGGATGTTTTCCAAAAATGCATAGTCATTGCTATCTATAACAATGCCTGCGGAGGCCAGAATGAATTCATAGGTATAGATGGGGCAGCCAAAACGTATAGCAAGGGCGATGGCATCTGAAGAACGGGCATCTATCTCCACTTTGCGATTTCCGTTGGAACAAAGCAATTTAGCATAGAATACGCCGTCTACCAAGTTGTATATGATTACCTCAGTGATAGCAATTTGAAAGGTATTGGCAAATGTTTTGAACAGATCATGGGTGAGGGGTCGACTTAAAGGTACTTTCTCCATCTCCACGGCGATGGCTTGTGCTTCGCTGCCCCCTATAATGATGGGCAGCCTCCTTTGGCCACCTACTTCACCGAGTACCAAGGCATAAGCACCAGATTGAGTTTGGCTGAACGATAGGCCAACGATATCTAACTTGATCTTATTCATTAAGGCAAATATGCAAAAATGCTTTCAAAGCACTACAATCAATTTGAAGATAGTAGTGCTTTGAAAGCATAATCTAGCCTTTGTATGCCTTAATGGCTTGCGTGATTTTTGGTACTACTTCAAAGGCATCACCCACGATACCGTAGTCAGCCACTTTAAAAAACGGCGCTTCGGGGTCCTTGTTGATGACCACAATAGTCTTCGACGAGCTTACACCTGCCAAATGCTGTATAGCACCGGAAATGCCAATGGCAACGTATAAATTGGGGCTAATGACGATGCCCGTTTGCCCCACGTGCTCCGAATGGGGGCGCCATCCGGCGTCCGAAACGGGCTTGGAGCAAGCGGTGGCAGCACCTAGAACCTCTGCCAGATCCTCTATTATGCCCCAGTTTTCGGGACCTTTTAACCCCCTTCCTGCCGAAACTACGATTTCAGCATCAGGCAAGGTGATTTTGTCACTTGCACGCACAATTTCCTTAATTATTGTGTCGAAATCGTGTTCTTCGTTTTCTGGAGCGAAATCTTCTATCGAGCTATCTGTGGGATTTTCCTTTACGTCATAAGAGTTGGGCGTTAAGGCAATAACTTTGATGGCAGAGGTCAGCTCGGTAATGGCATAGGCCTTTCCTGAAAAGGCTGTTTTTCTTATGCTGAGGGTATTTCCATCGATGGTTGGCAGATCAATAGCCCCATCGGCCAAGCCTGCGCCCAGCTTTGCCGCAACTCGCGGAGCCAGCCCCTTGCCACTAAAGGAATTGGATATGACAACGGTATTGGCATTTGTGTGTTTTGCGGCCGAAGCAATGACGGAAGCATAGGCCTGATTGACAAAGGACTTAAATTGTTCTGAATCTACCCGGAGTATCTTGGAAACACCGTACCGGCCAAGACTTTTGAGCTCGTCATCAGCTACATGCCCTATGGAAAGAGCCGTTAGCTGGCTGCCATACAAATCAGCGATAGACTTGGCATAACTTATCAGCTCATAGACTGTTTTTTTGAACTTTCCTTCCGTATTTTCTACATATACTAACACTGACATCTCTTTTTGAATTTAAAACTTAGAACTTAAAACTTTATAACTCATCCCAAAACCAGTTCGGGACCTCCTGCGTGCGGCAGGCATTTCGTTCAGCAACTCATGATTTAGTAGCTTAGATTACTTTTGCCTTGCTGTGCAACAATTCCACCAGCTTTTCGGGCTCCGACGCATCGACGAACGTAATGGCTCCTCTGGGTGCTGGCGTTTCGTAGCGCACAATATGCGCCAGCTCTTCTACCGCTATCGGTTCCACTACGGTGAGAGGCTTCGTTCTGGCAGACATGATGCCTCGCATGTTTGGAATTCGTGGTTCGGCCACTCCTTCCGATGTGCCAAGTACCGCTGGAAGTGGGAGAGAAAGCAACTCTTTGCCACCTTCGATCTCGCGCTCTACAACGACGCGTTCGCCCTCAATATCGAGTTTCTTTACGGCAGAAACCGAAGGTATTCCCAGTAGTTCGCCAAGCATACCGGCTACTTGAGACCCGTTATAGTCGATGGATTCGCGGCCCAGTAAGATCAGGTCGTATGATTTGTCCTTTGCGTAGTGGGCTATCTGATTGGCTACAAACCAGGCACTGTGGGGCACAGCATTTATCCTCACAGCTTCATCGGCTCCCGTAGCCAGCGCCTTGCGAATAGTAGGGTCGGCACTTGGCTCGCCCACATGAATTACGGTTATACTTCCCTTGCCCGCTTCGGTGAGGGCAATGGCTTTCGATAGGGCTATTTCATCATAGGGATTGACGATAAACTGTACTCCACTTGCGTTGAACTCCGTGTTGTCGTTCGTGAAGGTTATCTTCGTGGTGGTGTCTGGCACATTACTGATACACACTAAAACTTTCATAAAGTAACAGATTGATATAAATTAATAGTTCAATAAATGGTCAAAAGCAAAGGGGGCAAGCAATACAACGCTCTTACCTCAATTCCATGCTCACACAAAGATAGGAAAATTATTATGCTTGCATAGTATTTTTTGTAAAAAATATTTTGTTTGTCCACCAGTTGAGATACCTGGTGGCAATATGCCTATTTCTTTGCACATGGTTTGCGTGGATGTCGTCATTATGCCAAAATATCTTTAAGTTTGCGCATCATGAGCAGGACGCGATTAGCACAATTATTGACATTTAAGCAACAGCAGCCCGACGACCCATTTATTCTATATGCGCTGGCATCCGAGTATTTGAAGCTCAATGAGGTGGAGCCTGCTTTGTTTTATTATAATGAATTGTTGATAGGCCATCCGGACTATGTGGGCACATATTATCATTTAGCCAAGCTTTATGAAGCGCTGGACAGGAAAGAGGAAGCCATAGCAGTTTATGAAAAAGGCTTAGCCGTGGCTCAACGTGCGGGTGACGGGCACGCTTATTCTGAGCTACTGGCGGCTTATAAAGGAGCCAAGGGGGAGTCTATAGTCGATGAAGACGAAGATGAATGATTTAAGGTAAAACCGAAACTAGAAGAATATTTTGGCAAAAGCGGCTAAAAAAGAAACGCCATTGATGCACCAATACAATGCTATCAAGGTTAAATATCCAGGGGCCTTACTGTTGTTCAGGGTGGGCGATTTCTATGAGACCTTTGGTTCTGATGCGGTAAAGGCAGCGGAGATATTAGGCATCGTACTGACAAAACGGGGCAGTGGCAGTGCCTCCGAAACGGAATTGGCAGGTTTTCCACACCATTCGCTGGAAACCTATTTGCCTAAGTTGGTGCGTGCTGGGCAAAGAGTGGCCATATGCGACCAGTTGGAAGACCCCAAAACGACGAAGACCATTGTGAAACGTGGTGTTACAGAGTTGGTGACGCCGGGGGTATCTTACAATGATAATATTGTGCAACAAAAGTCCAATAATTATTTGGCATCGCTTTACTTTGAAAAGAATCAATTAGGTATATCCCTATTGGATATTTCTACCGGCGAGTTTTTGGTCGCGCAGGGAGGAGCAGCCTATATCGACAAGCTTTTGCAGGGATTTAAACCCAGTGAAGTTATCTTCAGCCGCAAGAACAAAAAGGAGTTTCTAGAGTGTTTTGGAGATCGGTTTTATACTTATCAGTTGGAAGATTGGGTGTATTCGGGAGACTATGCGAAGGAAACGCTGCTGAAACATTTCGAGGTACAGTCGCTGAAAGGTTTCGGCATTGAACGCATGGGGCTGGCCATTGTGGCTGCTGGCGTTGCCTTGCACTATCTTAATGAAACAGAGCATCGCCACCTACAGCATATCTCCAATATTTCCCGCATAGAGGAAGACGGTTATATGTGGCTGGACCGTTTTACCATCCGTAACCTGGAGTTGATCGGTTCGTCAAACGAAAATGCTAAGACCTTGTCTGACGTGTTGGACCATACTTCGTCTCCCATGGGAGCACGTCTACTCAAGCGCTGGATGGTAATGCCTTTAAAGGAAATAAAGCCTATCCAAGAGCGACTGGATGTGGTGGAATACCTGCTTAATGACCCTTCTCTCAGTAGTGCCCTTATCAAGGAAATAAAGCAGGTTGGGGACATGGAGCGGCTCATCAGCAAAATAGGTCTTTTGAAGGCCCAACCTCGAGAGGTGGTGCAATTGAAAAGAGCCTTGTACGCCGTACAACAGCTAAAGGAATGGACATCACAGTCAGAGGTGGCTGCCCTGCAAGTCATCTCCGAACAGCTCAATCCCTGTTTGTTCATTCGCGATAAAATAGAAAAGGAGGTTCAGTCCGACCCGCCGGTGCTACTGGCCAAGGGCAATGTGATTGCCGACGGTGTAGACGCTGAGTTGGACAGACTGCGCAAGATCGCATTCGGTGGAAAGGATTTCCTATTGGAGATACAGAAACGCGAGGCCGAGGCTACGGGTATCCCTTCCTTGAAAATATCCTTCAACAACGTATTTGGTTATTATCTGGAAGTCACAAATGCGCACAAGGATAAAGTGCCTGCCGATTGGGTACGCAAGCAAACTTTGGTCAATGCCGAGCGCTATATCACGAGCGAGCTAAAGGAGTACGAGGAGCAAATCTTGGGAGCGGAGGAGAAAATTCAGCAGATTGAGAATAGGTTGTTCGCAGAGTTGCTGTCTATATTGAGTGAGTACATTAAACCTATTCAGCTCAATGCACAGCTTATTGCCAAACTGGACGTATTGTTGAACTTTGCGGATATCGCCAAGAAGAATTACTACGTAAAACCAATGATGTCCGACAGCAAGGTCATCGATATCAAAGGTGGACGGCATCCTGTAATAGAAAAGACATTGCCGATAGGTGAAAGTTATATTACAAATGACGTGTATCTGGACAGTGACTCTCAGCAGATCATCATCATCACGGGGCCAAATATGGCGGGTAAATCAGCTTTGCTCCGGCAAACGGGACTCATCGTGTTGATGGCGCAAATGGGCTGTTATGTTCCTGCCAAGGATGCCCACATAGGTTTAGTGGATAAGATATTCACGCGTGTGGGAGCATCGGATAACCTTTCCTCGGGCGAGTCGACCTTTATGGTGGAAATGAATGAAACGGCCAGCATCCTCAACAACCTATCTGATCGCAGCCTCGTTTTGTTAGATGAAATAGGAAGGGGAACAAGTACTTACGATGGCATTTCCATTGCTTGGGCCATTGCCGAATTTATTCACAACCATCCCACCGCTAGGGCGAAGACACTCTTTGCTACGCACTATCATGAATTGAATGAATTGAGCAATTCGTTTAACCGGATCAAGAATTTTAACGTTTCGGTAAAGGAGGTCGGAAACAAAGTGATTTTCCTGAGAAAGCTGGTGCCCGGAGGGAGTGAGCATAGTTTTGGGATACATGTTGCCAAGATGGCCGGTATGCCTGTCAAACTGATTGCCAGGGCTGGAGAGATACTGAAGCGCTTGGAACAAGAGCGTACCGGGGGCGAGCATATCAAGGATAGCATGAAGAAAATACAGAAGCAAGCTTACCAGTTGCAGATGTTTTCAATTGACGATCCGGTATTGGTAAAGATCAGAGATGTACTTAACAACCTGGACGTAAATACGCTTACACCTGTTGAGGCACTGATGAAATTGGACGAAATACAGCGTTTGCTGAAGACTTAATACAAAGATCGTCTTTTTGAAGGTATAGTAGCCATGGTAATATAAAGGGGGCTAAAAAATATCAACTATGCTCTGGCATGCAGAGCATAGTTGATATTTTTTAGCCCCCCAAAGAAATTAAAGGGAATCAACCTTTTACCAGATCCTAATCCGCTCGCTTTCCGGCTTGTAAAGCTTATCGCCCGGTTTGATGTCAAAAGCCTGGTACCAAGCGTCCATGTTGACCAGTGGGCCCAATGTCCTTGCCGTAGAAGGTGCATGCGGATCTGTCAATATGAGTTGTGCTGCAGTTTCGGGCAAGGTGTTCATGCGCCAAACCTGTGCCCAGGACAAGAAGAAGCGCTGGTCGGGTGTAAAACCGTCAATCAGCTCGTTCGACTGGCCCTGAGGTGTTTTCTTGAATGCAGCGTAGGCCATGGCCAGCCCACCCAGATCTGCGAGGTTCTCGCCCAAGGTAAGCTTACCATTCACATGTACCGTATCCAATACGGTATAGGCGTTATATTGTTCCACTACCTTGTCTGCCAAAGCCTTAAATTTGTCGGCATCTTCCTTGGTCCACCAGTCTTTCAGGTTTCCATCTGCACCATATTGCCTGCCTTGGTCGTCGAAACCGTGTGTCATTTCATGGCCTATGACCGCTCCGATTCCGCCATAGTTGACTGCATCATCTGCATCGAAATCGAAGAAAGGAAATTGTAAGATGCCTGCAGGGAACGCGATCTCATTGTTCACCGGACTATAATAGGCATTTACGGTAGGTGGGGTCATTCCCCAACGCGTCTTGTCTACGGGCTTGCCCAGTTGGGCTATCATGTATTGGTAAGACCATTGGCTAGCTCTTCTCAGATTGCCGAAATAGTCGTTTCTGTTGATGACCAAGCCCTCATAATCTTTCCATTTGTCGGGATAGCCAATTTTTGGAGTGAAGGCATGCAGTTTTTCCAATGCCCGTTGCTTGGTCTCATCACTCATCCAATCCAATGTCTTTATGCGCTCTTCGAACGTATCGGATAGGTTTTTTACCAATTGTACCATCCGCTCTTTCGCCTCGGGCTTGAAATATTTGGCTACATACAACTGGCCTAGTAAATCGCCGATATTGCGATCTATCGTGGAGAAGGTACGTTGCCATCTCGGCGTCATCACCTTTTGGCCGGTCAATACCTGATTGAAGGCAAAACTGGCGTCAACAAACGGCGTACTTAGGCTGCCGGAGGCATTTTTCAATAGATTCCATTTCAGGTACACTTTCCAGTCTTGCAAGCTTTTGGTGCTCAACAGCTCGGAAGCGGCGGCCATAAAATCAGGATTATTGACCAATACGCTGTCTGGCGCATCAATGCCAAGATCTCCAAAGGTAGTAGCCCAATGGAGATTGGGCGTTTTTTTTTCTAGTTGGGCTAGGGAAAACTTATTGTATGTGCGGTATGGATCACGCATTTCTACCCTGCTCCATTGTGCCTTGGCCAAAATGGATTCCATCTCCCATACAATGCCGAAGTATGCTTTGGCCTGTGCAGGTTTGATGCCGGATAAAGTGAAAAGTGTTTCGACATACTTTTCATAGGCAGCCTTGATCTGCTCGTTTCGTTTATTGTCTACTAGGTAATAATCGCGATCGGGAAGCGTGGTGCCCCCTTGGCTTAGGTTCACCACATTTTCGGTGACGTTCTTGCGGTCTTGTCCTACAGAAAATCCGTATAGGGCACTAGCCAGTCCTTGCGTACGTAGGTAGGCCATTTCGCTCACAAGACCTTTTGTGTCCTTTATTTGATCAATACGTTTCAAATCGGCTTGGATAGGGGTACTGCCCAACTTCTCTATGGTAACGGTATCCATGGCGCTGGCAAAAAAATCGCCTACTCGTTGCTCGGCGCTTCCAGACTGTAGGCCCTTGCGTGAAGAGACATCTTCCAAGATGCTCTTAACGGCTTCCGCATTAAAATCGCGCAACTGATTGAAACTTCCCCAACGTGTTTCCTTTGCCGGAACGGGATTATTCTTGAGCCAATTGCCACTGGCATAATTATAAAAGTCGTCCCCAGGACTAAAGCTTTTGTCCATATTGGCAGGGTCGATGAATTTGTCTGGCCGGATACTTACTTTCTCTTGTGATAAGCCCGTCAATGACATTAGGCTTATTCCAATTGCTGGAATATAGTATTTCATTTATCGATGTGTTTTGGTTATAGGGTGCGAATTTAGTGTCCTTTTTTGTTTTCGAGCCAAATGTATGAAAGATATTACGTTTTGTTTCTGATGATCAGACGCAAGTATCAAGATATAAGGCATCAAGCAAGACCAGTTTGAGGTGAATATTTTACACTGTTTACCCCGTATCTGGCTAAAATAAAAAAATAAATTTGTAATATTAACAGTGTTAATTATATTTGTCCCGTAAAGTTTAACGTAAATGGGGATCAAGGAAAGAAAGAATAGGCACAAGGAAGATTTGCGGCAGCGCATTTTGGATGCGGCAAAGAAATTATTTTTGAAAGAAGGCTATGGAGCGACATCCATCCGTAAGATAGCTGCTGAGATAGAATTTAGTCCTACTACTATCTATTTGTATTATGATGATAAAGCGGCGATAGCCTATGCTTTACATCAAGAGGGATTTCGGCTGATGAGAGTAGGATTTGAAGCATTGCACAACGTGGATAATCCTTTTGAACGGCTTAAGGCAATGGGACGCGCCTACCTGAAGTTCTCTTTAGAAAATCCTGATTTTTATGAACTTATGTTTGTGATGAAAGAGCCGATGGATTTTATCGAAAACTTTACTGATGGAAAAGAGGATGGCGAATGGGAAGAGGGAATGGGGGTTTTTGATATGCTTGTGCAGACCGTGGAAGAATGTCAGCGTATTGGTTATTTCGTTGATCAGGAAACCCGGGTTTTCTCCTTTTTGATATGGTCTACTGTGCACGGCATCTGTACACTGAGCTTGCATGGGCATTTGGAACATGCTTGCATGCATAAAATGATAGGTAAAGGATCCAGCGAAATTATTGATGCTGCGCTTGAAAACTTTATTGCACTTTTAAATAGGATGAAGGATTAAATTTTTTTTGTTCGGATAATAACACTGTTAATAATGAGAACTACGTTATTTTTTGCTTTCTTGTTTGCTCTTGCCACTCACCAGGGATATGCGCAGACCAATGCATTAAACCAGTATATAGAAGAGGGGCTAAGGAATAATTTGGTGCTCAGGCAAAAAAATATTTCGCTGGACAAAGCTTTATTGGCCTTAAAAAGTGCCAAAAGTAACTATCTGCCTTCCGTCAACTTTCAAACTACCTATAGTACGGCTACCGGTGGGCGTAGCATCGAGTTGCCCTTGGGCGACCTGATGAATCCCGTGTATGCCACCTTGAATCAGCTGACCAACTCGCAGGCATTTCCTATGTTGGATAACGAGTCTATCAATTTCCTACCCCGCAATTATTACGATGCACGCATCAGGACAACCGTCCCTCTTATCAATACGGATATCGGCTATAACAAAAAAATCAATGAGCAGCAGGTGGTGCTTAGTGAGTTGGATCTCGATACCTACCAACGTGAGTTGGTCAAGGAAATCAAGTTAGCTTACTACCAATACTTAAGCGCTCAACAAGCCGTATCCGTTTATCGCTCTTCGCTGGAGCTTGCGGAAGAGTCGAACCGCGTGAACGAACGTCTGCTGGAAAGCGGCAAAGGCTTGCCGGCCTATGTGCTACGTTCGCAAAGCGAAATGGAGCAAGTAAAAGCACAGATCAGCCAAGCGGAGCAGCAGCAGCATAGCGCGCAGCTTTATTTCAATTCCTTGCTCAATAAGGGTGGGGATGACTTGATAGATACCGCCGTGGACATCGACGGTGAGCTCTTGAAATCTACTGCGTTGATAAATGAAAGGCTAGACACCGCCAAAAGGGAGGAAATCCAGTCTTTGAAACAATTGGTGGAAATCAACAATACCGTATTGCAGATGAACAAAGGTTTTTACATACCTAAGTTAAGCGGTTTTTTGGATATAGGAACTCAAGCTGAGCAAATGCGTTTTAATGGTCAGTCGCGCTATATGATGGTCGGTCTGCAATTTGATTTGCCCATTTACAATGGCAATCGAAATAGGCTAAAGATCAGGCAGGCGGCATTGGACGTGGACAATGCCTTGCTGCGCAAGGATGAGGTGGAGCAGCAGCTGTCCATGAGCCATAAGATAGCGAGAGATCACTTACAAACAAGTTGGCAAGTGTATCAATCGTCCTTGAAGCAATTGGAGGCGGCTTCTTCCTACCAACGGTTGATAGAGAGAGGTTATAAGGCAGGCAGCAATACATATATCGAAACCATAGACGCACGCAATCAGCTCACCATGGCCCGTCTCTCTGCTCAGATCAATAAATACAATGTATTACAGGCCGCGGCGAGCTTGGAGCGCGAGATGGCCTCTTACCCACTCAAATAACAGATTGTCTTATGAATAGGAATTATTTTCTTTTGCCCTTATTGTCTTTGTGTGTGTTCCTCGCCCGATGCGGTCACTCGGGTGGTGATGGGGCGACTTTAGCAAAAAGCGATACCATCCCCGTACGTCTGCTGCCATTGCAACAGGGCCAGGTGGGCAGTCGCATCGAGAGTTCAGGGCTTTTCACCAGTGATGATGAGACGGTTCTTTCTTTCAAGAACGGCGGTGTCGTCAGCAAGATTTATGTAAAGGAAGGAGATGCCGTGAAAAAAGGGCAGCTATTGGCCTCGCTCAATCCCACGGAAATAGATGCCGCATATGGCCAGGCCAAACTTTCCGAAGAGAAAGCAGAGCGTGACTATAAGCGGGCCTTGCAGCTATATAAGGACAGTGTGGCCACCTTGGAGCAATTGCAGAATGCCGAAACTGCCTTTAAGGTGGCACAGCAACAGCTTAGTTCGGCCAGCTTCAATAGGAACCAAACCGAAATCAGGGCCTTTAGTTCGGGGTATGTGATGAGGAAATTGGCCAATGAAGGTCAAGTGGTGGGGGCGGGTACACCGATATTGCAGGTCAATGGCGCTGCCCAGCATAGCTGGCAATTGCGGGTGGGACTCAGCGATAGGGAATGGGCGTCCATTGCGGTAGGGGATAAAGCATATATTACTTTCGAAGCACTCAATGGAGACAGTATTCCTGCACGGGTGCACAAAAAATCCGAAAGCATAGACCCCTCTTCGGGCACTTTTAATGCCATGCTGATGGTGGATGGGGAAAGTAAATACCCCATCGGCTCGGGCATGTTTGCCAAGGCCACGATATGGCCGAAGAATGAACGTCAAGTTTGGCATATTCCCTTTGAGGCCATATTGGATGCAGATGCCGGTAAGGCCTACGTCTTTGCCAGCAACGATGGAAAGACGGCAAGGCGCGTACCGGTGCGTATTGCCGATATTCAGGACAAAGGCGTGTTGGTGACCGATGGCTTGGAGGGGGTGCAGCATATCATTATCTCGGGCAGTGCCTACCTCAACGATGGTTCGCCCATCAAAGTAATCCACACAGGTCTGAACAAAAAATAGAAGGGAACGACATGATGAACTTATCATCCTATTCAATAAAGAACTATCAGTTCACCCTCATCATGGTATTGATGGTGCTGGTGGTAGGCATCAGCACGATGTTGACCATGCCACGGGCCGAAGATCCGGAGATGAAAACCCCATCCTTTCCCATTGCCGTGGTGTACCCGGGGACTAGTCCCAAGGATATGGAAGAGCTGGTGGTGAAGCCCATGGAAGCGCAAATCTATGGACTGGACGACATCAAACGTATCAAGACGACCATATACAATGGCCTGGCGCTGCTCTTTGTGGAATACAACTATAATACGAATGTAGACGACAAGTATCAGGAGCTGATCAGGGAGACGGCTGGCCTGCGGGATAAATTGCCGCAGGATATCTATAGCATAGAGGTGATGCAGGTGCAGCCAAGCGATGTCAATATCGTGCAGCTGGCACTCATTTCGGAAAATGCCTCGCGCAAGCAGATGAAAAAAGCGGCAGAAGACCTGAAAGAGGAATTGGAAAAGGTGAAGGCATTGAAAAATGTGGTCATCAGCGGACTGCCCGAGCAATTGGTACGTATAGATGTGGTCCCAGATAAGCTGGCCAGCATGAAAATCCCCTTGAACAATGTGGTGCAGGCCATACAGAGCGAGGCTAGCAATATCCCCGGTGGCAGCATCGTGGTTGGGTCAAATGCCTATAGTCTCAAGACAAGTGGCAATTACCAGAGCCTGGACGAGATCAGACAAACAATCATATCCAGCAGCGAGGGCAAGAATGTCTTGCTGGAAGATGTGGCCCAGGTCTATCCCGATTTTGCTCCGGAGGACGATATCACCCGATTGAACGGGTATCGTTGTCTCTTTGTCAATGCGGCCATGAAGAGCGGTCAAAATATCAGTGCCGTGCAAGAAGAATATTTGCAGGTGTTGGAGCAGTACAAAAGCGCTTTGCCGTCCAATATGGATTTGGTGCTGCATTTTGACCAGGCCGAGAATGTGAACCATAGATTGAGTGGGCTGGGAGTCGATTTTATTATCGCCGTCAGCTTGGTGCTCATCACGCTGTTGCCTTTGGGCACGCGTGCCTCTGCCGTGGTGATGATTGCCATACCTTTGTCCCTATCTATGGGCATAGTAGCCCTTAACGCTTTTGGCTATAGCCTCAATCAATTGAGTATCGTAGGTTTTGTGGTCGCCTTGGGCTTATTGGTGGATGACAGCATTGTAGTAGTAGAAAATATTGAGCGATGGATGCGTGACGGCTATGACCGCGTGACGGCGGCTATCAAGGGCACGCAACAAATTACCTTGGCTATTATTGGCTGTACGGCCACTCTGGTCATTGCTTTCAGCCCATTAATGTTCATGCCCGAGGCATCCGGCGATTTTATAAGAAGCTTGCCCGTTGCTGTCATCTGTAGTGTGCTGGCTTCCATGATCGTGGCACTTACGGTGGTGCCTTTTCTGGCGAGCAGAATCCTCAAACCGCATGAAAACCCAGAGGGTAATGTCGTTTTGCGTACTTTTCAACGGGTTATCCATGGTACCTATGCCGTTTTGCTCGATAAGGCACTGAAAAAACCGCGCTTTACCTTGCTCATTGCTTTGTTGGTTTTTGGCGGAGCGCTTGCCCTGTTTCCCGTTGTCGGTTTCAGCTTGTTCCCCTCATCGGAGAAACCACAGTTTTTGATCAATATTACCGCTCCGCAGCAGTCTAGCCTGGCCTATACCGATAGTCTTACGAAAGACATAGAACATGAATTGGCACAGATTCCCGAAGTCATCTACTATGCTTCCAACGTGGGCAAGGGCAATCCCCGTATCTACTATAACGTGCAGCAGCAAAACCAGCGGAACGATTTCTCGGAGATTTTCGTACAGCTGAAACCGGATGTCAATGCCAAAAAGAAATCGGAGCTGATAGATCACCTACGAAGCAAATGGACTCCCTACCTGGGTGCCAAGGTGGAGGTGAAGGATTTTGAGCAGGGGGTTCCCATTATCTCACCGGTGGAGGTACGCTTGACGGGCGAGAATCTCGATACCCTACGCAAGCTGGCAGCAGGGGTGGAGCAGCTATTGTTAGAGACGGAAGGAACTATTTATGTGAACAACCCCGTGAAAAATAATCTGATGGACCTTAGGCTAACGGTGGACAAGCAGAAGGCGATGAGCTTGGGGGTGCCGTCCACATCCATAGATCGAACGGTGCGCATGGCCGTGGCAGGGCTCGACGTGGCCAGCTATAGCAATCCGCAGGAAGATGGAGACGACTATACTTTGCGCTTGAGCGTGCCTAGGGCATCCTACCCAGATATGCAGGTGTTCAACGGGCTGTATGTAAACAATGTGCAAGGTGCGCCCATCCCTTTAAAGCAATTGGCCAAATTGGAATTTGAATCCTCGCCCATCAGCATTTTCCATTTGAATAAGACCCGTTCCGTATCGGTCAATTCGTTTGTAGCCAAGGGCTATCAGAACGATAGGGTCATCAATGCCGTAGATGCCAAGATGAAAGATGTCGATCTTCCAAGTGGCTACCGCTATGAAATGGCCGGCGAGGTGGAGAGCCGCGAGCAGTCGTTCGGCGGATTCGGTACCATCATCATGGTCACGGTATTTCTATTCGTAGCTGTGCTGGTATTGGAATTCAAGACTTTCAAGAGTACTTTAATCGTACTATCTGTCATTCCATTGGGCATGGTGGGCGCTGTACTTGCCCTGTTGATAACCGGCAACTCCTTATCTTTTGTAGCCACTATAGGTATTGTAGCCTTGGCCGGTATCGAGGTGAAGAATACCATTTTGCTGGTAGACTTTACCAATCAGTTGCGGAGGGAAGGCATGGAGTTGAATGAGGCCATAGAGAAGGCGGGAGAAATTAGGTTCTTACCCATTATATTGACCACGCTTACGGCTATAGGAGGCTTGATGCCTATTGCATGGTCTAGCAATCCGCTCATATCGCCTTTGGCTATTGTGATGATCGGAGGGCTTATTAGCTCGACTTTATTATCACGCATTGTCACACCAGTTGTATATAAGTTGATACCACCGAAAATTGAACCTGATCTTCTTTCTGCAGAAGCCTAATGGGGGCGATTGCTTGATGTTGCAGGGAAATTGGTTATTCCGTATCTTGCCGGAATAACCAATTTCCCAACATTCATGGCACATGAAGTTTCTTTTTGGCAAAGTATCCTCGCACTGCTCACAGGCATTTCGTTGATCATACTGCTGACTGTTCGTTACAGAATTCACGCCTTTTTTGCTTTATTAGTTGCATGTTTGTGGGTAGGTACTTTCATTCAATTGCCGTTAGTGGAGAGTATCCGTATTGCCAAGGAAGGTTTTGGACACATCATGGGGTCATTGGCATTGCTCATCGTACTGGGTACTACGCTCGGGATGTTATTGGAATATACACATAGTACAAGGGTTATTGCCAATTTTATTTTGTCCAAAGTGGGGGCAGCAAGATCTGCCTTGGCAATGAATTTGAGCGGTTATATAGTGGGGATGCCCATATTCTGCGATTCGGGTTTCATTGTATTGAACGGCTTGAACAAAGAATTGGCTTTTCGTTCCAGGACATCTTTATTGGTAATGGCCTCATCACTGGCTACCGGCCTGTATGCGGTACATTGCCTAATGCCTCCGCATCCAGGCATGGCCGCGGCCGTTGGTACATTGGAAGCTGATTTTGGTGCCGTGATACTCTACGGTTTGCTGATCGCTATCCCAACCTCATACTGTGGATATTTATGGTCGCACTATGCGGGACGGAAAGTGCCCTTGCCAAAAATTACTGTTGAATCAGCTACCGAGCAACCTATGCAAGCTCATCCTTCTTTACTGGCTGCGGTATTACCTATATTGGTGCCTATTGTATTAATCGCATTGCGTTCATTTTCTGTGGGCCTGGTTGCTTCGGGAAGTATTTATGAGTTGCTCTTGCTTACTCTGGGGATGCCGGAGTTCGCCTTATTAGTGGGAATAGTACTCGTATTCATGGGAAATCGCCACATGGCGAGAAAAGCAATTACAAAACTGTTGTATGAAGGCGTAGAGAAAGCGGCGGGGATATTAGTTATTATAGGTGCTGGCGGAGCTTTTGGCGCTATTTTGTCTAAAGCCGATTTGGGGAGGCATTTTTCCGAAAATATACCGATTGCCAGTTTGGGGCTGTTTTTTCCGTTTTTGGTAGCCGCGGTATTGAAAACAGCTCAGGGATCATCCACTGTGGCCGTTATTACTGCTGCATCCATCGTTGCACCACTATTGGCAAGTTTGGGACTTGAAAGCGAATCGGGAAAAATCATCTGTGTACTTTCCTTGGGAGCGGGTTCCATGATGATTTCACATGCCAATGATGCTTATTTTTGGGTGATTGCGAAATTTTCCGGCTTGCCTATGCAAGCGATGTTGAAAGTTTATAGTGTTGCAACCTTTTTTATGGGAATGGTTGCGATCGTTTTTGTTTACTTATTGGCGCTAATTATTCTGTAAAATTCAGGTTTAGATACCTTGTGTACATAAATATATAAATCAATGCCTACTAAAATATCATCCATATTAGTGGCTCCCAATGCCTTTAAACACAGTTTGGACGCCTTAGCGGCAGCAAGGGCCATTGGAGAAGGGTTAGAATTGGGAGGGTACCGGGGAGAACTTTCTTACTGTCCCATAGGTGATGGAGGAGATGGAACGGTTGCATTGCTTCTGCGCCAATTGGGAGCAGAACAAGTGCCGAAAACCGTAACTGGACCCTTGGCAGAACCGGTGCGAGCGAGTTACGGTTTAGTCCGACAGAAAAAGATTGCGCTTATCGAAATGTCGGATGCTTCGGGAATAAAACTTTTAAAGGATGAAGACCGAGATCCGATGAAGGCTACTTCCTATGGTACAGGTGAGTTGATTTTGGAGGCACTGGATCAAGGTGTCGAAGAGATTATCATCGGCATGGGAGGCTCTGCTACGGTTGATGGCGGCTGTGGCATCTTGGCTGCATTAGGTGCGCGTTTTTACGATAAGCAAGGGAACCTTTTAGACGCTTGCCCCGCGAGTTTGCAGTTGCTTGCCAAAGTTGATTTATATGGGTTGGACAAACGTTTGCAAAACGTGAGGATTGTTGTTCTCTGTGACGTGACCAATAAGTTGTTGGGGACAAGCGGGGCTGCAGCGGTATTTGGGCCACAGAAAGGAGCAAGCGAAGAACAGATAAAGACATTGGATGTCTTTTTGGGGCAGTTGGCCATGCAGATCAGGCAGGTTACTGGCAGGGATATGGCTGCGGTAGACGCTGGGGGAGTGGCAGGTGGAGCAGCAGGTGGTTTATATGCAGCGTTGGATGCCCAGCTGAAGAGTGGGATAGCGCATTTTATGGAATTGACTGGTTTGGAAGATGCGTTAAAGAAAGCTGATATGCTTATAACGGGAGAGGGAAGTTTAGACAGGCAGACGTTGGGAGGAAAAGGACCATATGGCTTAGCATTAAAAGCTAAGGAAATGGGAAAGCCGGTTATCGCCATTGCTGGGAAAGTCCCACTAGATTATGATGCTGATATGCATGATGTTTTTGATGTGGTGCTGCCTATTTGTCACGAACCGATGCATTTAGCGGATGCCTTAAAGGTCACCAGGCAGAATTTGATAAGAACGGGAGTGGTCATTGCTCGGTTTTTAAGTATTTCAGGTATGGATTGAGCCGCAATGAAGCTGTGCTTGCGAGGACTGACGTAAGTTCAATTAAGAAATGCAACAAAGGTTGAAATAAACATGCCAATTGGGGGTACCCCCAATTGGCATGTTTAAGGGAAAAAAACGACTTTTGAATTGCGAATGGAAAAATCACATTTAACCCTGGAACAAAGGTACGAAATCCAGGCTTACAGAGCGAGCGGAAAGAAGATCTCGGAGATCGCCGTTATCATCGGCAGGGACAAATCGGTAGTCAGCCGGGAGGTTAAGCGCAACAGTAATCCCAAAGGGGTCTACAAGGCCTCCTATGCCCAAG
>NZ_ATZA01000033.1 GCF_000427965.1 Olivibacter sitiensis DSM 17696
CATAGAATCACATCGGCTGAATATTCCGAACAGCATCGTCATGAGTTGTGTCCATGAATCAAAGGTCTTGTAATAGCGGTCAGACCGGTGCTTGCTCACAAGCATCTCAAATTTGTTCCTTGGAATAAAACCTAATAATTGTTTGAAGATTGGCTGACCGACTAATTTCTTTTCTGTATTTTTATCACTCATATTTTTAGTTTGTCGTAAAACCAAAATATGAAAAAAGGAGCTTGCCAGATATGGCAGCTCCTTAAATTATTTTTTGTCGGTCAGTAGTGATAGAGAATATTAATACAAGGTGAATTCCACGCGACGGTTTTGCTGACGACCTTCGGCAGTGGCGTTCGTGGCAATTGGTTGTGAAGGGCCGTATCCGGTAGCTTCTATGCGAGAAGCATTAGCTCCCTTGCTTACCAAGTATGCCTTTACGGCTTCCGCCCGTTCCTTGGACAAACGCATGTTTGTTTGCAAAGAGCCGGTGTTGTCCGTATGTCCTGCCAGCTTCAAGCTAAAGTTCTTCTCTACAAGTAGGGCCGCAACTTTATCCAGGCTCGCATAAGAAGTTGGACGTATGGTAGCCTTTCCTAGGTCAAACTCAAGGTTGTCGATGGCGTCCTTCACTACACGCCTGTCTTCCTCGGTAATTACTTTTTCTACCCTTTCGATTACCTTGGTTTCGTTTTTCATTTCAGGCAACGGACAACCAGAACCATCCACTTTCACGTCCTTAGGTGTATTGGGGCACTTGTCGAACCTGTTCGCTACGCCATCTCCGTCATCATCGTTGAGGTCGCTGTTCAGCTGATCTACTTCTGCCTTTAAGGCATCGCGTTCTGCTTTCAACTGATCATACTTGGTAGAATAGTCGTTGATGAGCGTGGCAACGGGATTGGAATTGCTCAAAGCTGGCTTGTTGCTGCTGCCAAGTGCAAATTCCAAACCGGCATGGGCATAGGAGAACACGTCGGTTCTATGGGCCGTACCAGTCCTTCCGTCAAAGCGTTGGTTGGCAAAGTTCACTTGATAGCCTAAATCGATATTGATACCTTTTCCTACTGCAAATTTCAGTCCTGCATCTACGGGAACAAACCATTTGGTTTTGGCATCAGCAGTAGACGAATTTCCGTTTTGTACGGTAGTAGTCTCGAAGTTCAACGCACCTACACCGATGGCGGCGTATGGTTTTACGAGACTATTGAAGAAGCGCCAGTTGGTATTGGCCAACGTAAACTCTCCCGACAAGGCGGCAGACCATGGGGTCTTAGCTTCAAACGAGGTGTTGGTCGAGTTGTCTATTCCGCCGACTTTGCCACCCATGTATTGGGCTTTCAGACCGAATGAAGGTGATATTTGCTTTTTAATGTAGGCACTGTAACCAACGTTATGCTCCAGTTCGTTGAAGCCATCTTGAAAAACACCCAATATGTTGGACTGGTTGAGCACACCTGCATTGATACCGATGGACCAAGTCCGATATTGGCTTTCAGGTCCAAGTGGCGTGGTGCCTTCAATGGATCCCGATTTGTCCACCTGTGCGAAAGCGGCACTTGTCAACAAAGCTGAAGAGATAAATAAGCCTGTTTTTTTTAAGTTAATGTTCATTCTATTTTCTATTTGTTAAGTGTTACAAATGTCCAATGGTCAATGTTCAGGCCAGTATTTTTAATAAAATTGTAAAATAGTGTAACTACTTGTACAGTAAATAATTATTTTGACAAAAACTGACTTTTTTGTCGGATTGGTCGAATAATGCGTGCTGTACTAAAAAACAAACAGAGAGCCTGCTTGTAGCGTCAAACTTCTTGCTGATGTTATTAATATGTGAACGTTTTTCTGTTCAGGTGGTGGTATTCCTGATTTTCTTCTGAGTACCAAAGTTGCGCAGGGGCATAGCCTAGGCAAAATTGATGAAGTACTTAAGCTTGGAATAGGAAACTTGTTTTGTTCATGTTACCCTATCATTTATAGGCGAATGTAATCCCGATCGTCGTCACTCAGGCCGTTTTCATCGTCCTCATCGTCTTGCTCTTCCGTGTCCTCCATGTCTATAAATCGTCTATCTTCATCAGATAGTTGCCGGCCGGCAGCTTTTCTTTTTGCCGCGATAAGTAGGCCAAAGAGCATTCCGAATGCCAAAGAGCCACCGATGACCAGTGACTTGGAAACAGACCGATTTCCCAAAAGCCAAAAAGACGCTTCTTCTCGGTTCTGCAGCAAGACAAGAATTGCAAATGTCGTTGCAATCAGTAAAACAATGGTTTTTATACGCATATGTGTTTGGTTATCGTCAATAAGTATAACTCAATCCATAAGTGAACACTACGGGGCGGGCGCTGCTCTCATTCACATAGATCATGCGGCACGCCAAGTCAAAATTAGGCAAATAAAACCGTAATAAGTTCATGTCCGAGCGCAATTCCAGCCCGAAGGTACGTGGGCGGTAGTTATTGTTTCTGCCAAAATTTTCGAAGTCGCTGAAAAAGCCGGCCCGAAATCGCTTGATATAGGCCAAATTGCCGATGGCCCAATCTGGATAGAATAGAGGGAAACGGTAATTGGCCAATAGCGTATTGGTCACATGGGTAGCCTGGAGTTGGTCGTATCCGCTCACCATTGGTATCTCATTTCGATTGCTGAATCCTCCATCGCCATATTGATAGTTGAAACGTAGTTGCAATGAGTGGTTGTTGACAATGCCAGGGAAATAAAAGGTGCTTCGGGCACTGAGGTAGGAACCCGACTGATTGGGATGAAGTATCAGGGTACGGTGCACCAAGTTGATGTTCTGCCCCCATTTGGGAGCTATATCGCGCAAGCTTTGCCTGCTGTTGCGGTTTATATAGTATTGGAATACGAGTGGATATTGTTTAGTGTTCGAGTCATTAACCCTCAGGCTGTAACCATAGCGTTCCAAATAGGCAATACCGGCTACCCATGCCATGTTGTACACGGTATTGAGCCGGTTAAAGCGCAGCGGGATGGTAGTGCTGAGGGTCCATTGGTTTTCCCTCCATCGTAATGGAATCCTTTCCCGATTGCTAGTCAGTGCACTGGTAAGTATGGCTCTGTTTTGGTATTCGAGGTTTATCTTGGGGTAATAGCGTTGGAAACTGAGATGGACGAAATAATTGCTCCTACTGATATTGGGATCGTATTCAAAACCGATTCGCGTTTGCAGGGTATTCAGTAGATTGTCCGATAGTAGCTGAAGTCCGGGCTTGATGTCGCCAATGTCAGAAAAGTCATCGCCCACGGGCGAGACACTGTGAAAATTAAAAAGATGCTTCCAATCGCTGTAAGAGCGGCTCTGGAATACTTGGTCCGGCACGCTGTCCAAGGCTGTTGTCCCTGCGTTCTTAGGCCGTAATGGCCTGCTGTAGTCTATGAACAGGTCGTGTTTGGCAACCGCTGCTTTTTCAAATAGCTCCACCCGCTTGACTTGGCTGATAAGGTGGCCCTTTGCCTGATAATCGTTGAACAAAAGCCTGTCCTTCTCTGCATCGTAAAAAGGATTGGAAGCTCCAAAGGAAGAGAAAGTCACCTGGAGCGGTTGACCCATCGGGGCTTTTAGAAGATAGATGTTTTGTATCCCCGAATAGTGCGCCTTAAAAACTATGCCCCATGGCGCGTACCTGGGGCGTTCTATTTCCTGGCGCTGCCAGGGAAGCAGAAAATACGAAGAGTCGGCTTTTAGATCGAATTCGATGAGGTTAGTGCCTTCTTTAGACCGCGCCAGGGCAATTATTTTCTTGCCGGTGGGGTGGAAGCTTGGCGTGGCCAAAACAACGCCTTGTGGGGCTTCTATTCGCGCCGTTTCTTTCCCGTTGTTCGAATTCAGTACGATTAGGGCATTTTTATTGTCCTCTGCCACCTCTATGGCTGCTATATAAGCATCATCACCGCTCACCGCAGGGGAGAATAGGCGGCTCTTGCTAGTAAGCTGTTTGTGTCGTTTCTCTGTCAAATCATAGGTCATTATAACTTGATAATTACGCTTGTGAAAACGCTTGTCGTAGCGTACTTCGTGCCATGCAAGTAGGTGCTCGCCGAGGCTATAATGTGCATCGGTCTGTGGCCCCACTTTAGTGAGGGGAGTGACCTCTCCGAGTGTGTCTATGGAAACAATGCTCGGTACACTATGGTAGCTCGTGAGCAAGGCAAATATAGAACCACTTTTACTCGTTTGTGGCAGTAAATAATTCTCCACATCGGTGCCGCTATTCTGAGGTAGGTGTGAATAGGGGAGCGTAGTACTCGCGTCGTCCTGCAAACGCCACAAGCTGTCTAGTTCCTGGCGCGTGGCACTGTGCCAAGAGTCGGTAGTTTTTCCGGTCAGCTTTTTAATGGACCGACTAATATTGTATGGGCGAAATGGATTGCTTGCCGCGTGTTCTAAGATCCCCTCGATACTTCCGTTTCCAAAGTCGCGCGCAAGCTTGGTGGTCATGAAATAACCAGATACATAGTAATTGGGAGTGATATCCTTGAACGAGCCGAAAATGTCCTTTTGGTAACTGTACTTTTTATTACTTAGTGTATTTGTTCTGTATGTCATCTCCCAAGATGGAAGCCTTCCACGGCCAGCATGACTTAGTAAGGTTTCATGCAAAACGGCATCACCTTCGTAGAACCAAGGAGGGAGGATGATGCCGAAAAAAGCAAGTCCCAATTGCTGGAGTAAAGGAGCTCTTGCATAACTGGCCATGTTGTCAAATTGAACTACATGCCGCCATTCGTGGATGGCCAAGCCGTCTAGCCAATCCTGGTAGTCGTTGCTTTGGGGTGGGGTGCTTATGAACTCCGAACGCCTTGGGGCAAGTTGTACAAAGCCGTTGGAAAAAAGATCAGCGCTCTGTAAGATGATGGAGATTTTGCGTGGCTTTTTGGAGTAGGAGAGGCCTACTTTGTCGATCATATGCATCAACGTATTGCTCAGACGCTGGGCCTCATTTTCCATTTCCTGCGCATAGATCAATTGAAAATTTTCCGTATTTATTTGCTTCCATTTTACACTAGGAGCATTTTGCTCACTGTCGAAAATTTGGGCAATACATGAATATGAACTAAATATTAATATATTAATAGCTATTGTTTTGATTATCAGGTTGTGTATTTTAATTTTCATTGCTTATTATGGTGATAGCTAATTAATTTAGTAATTCATATTGACGTTTTTGATGTTTATTTCTATTGTTTGTTTATATATTTATATTTATAAATCTGATTTATATGTATTTATTATTTTTTGTTGAAAGCTTTTAATCTACTTTTTACATCGTAAAAATAACCAAAAATTATTCATTTCGTTGATCTTTTACTGAATTTATTTCATGGCGGAAACATAACTATCTCAATACACTATCTGCTGCCTTTTCATGCCTTCGGAAAAAGACTTCGTTGACTTTAATTGCCCCACAGGTTGCAAGAATGGCTGGTGGGAAATGTCATGCACCTTTTCGACCGAAAGTCGTTTTTTACTGTTTTATTTAGTTTGGGAATTTTGTTTATGGTGACGAGAAGGCAATACCGTTTTTGTATGCTGTTGCCGTTTTTTTAGGGTGCTGATATTGGTGTTTTTGTGTCGTTCGATGGTCAGATGCTAAGGGGTGCTTTTCTTGCCTGCACAACTGCTGCTTGTTCTTTTAAAGACATGATGCCGGTATTGCTAGTTGTGACGCAACCGCTAGGTCGCATCTTAATGCCTACCACTATTTTGCCGATGGAGCTGTATGTCCAGACAGGTTAATTTCATTTTCTTTCGTGTGTTGAAAATCTGTTTAGTTCATCACTTAGTGTATTTTATTGGTTTTTTTAGTTTGTGTTTTACTGTTGTTTTTCTGGCTAAAGGAAAGAGAGATAATTCCATCTTGGAATCTACGAGGAGTGCCTACTTAAATGTGGGTTTTTACTTTGTTAGATCAATTTGGTTTTAGTCCTATGGACTACGGCGATCATAGGTTGGAATGTTGCGCTTTTTCCTAGGGGGGATGTTGGTGGTTTTCATCGGACAGCACAGGTATGGTTTATGATGTTTTATCTTTTTGCCATGCTATTGGGCTGGCTTTTTATCCTGTTGCCGATTAGGATTTCATTGGCCCAATGGCGGGTTTCAATCTTTGGGAAATACGTCGGTTTCATAGTAGATATCTTGTTGGTTATTCAATCGAGATAATTATATGAAAATACACTAAGTGTCTTTTTTTTCTTGAGCCAAAAAGGCGCTTCCAGTATGCCGAATGAGCATCGTTTTTCTTTTGTTTTTGGTTTATATTTTTCTCTTCGGAAGCAGCATTTTCGTTGAGGAAGATGGATCCAATTTGGTGGTAAATGGGCAAATGATGGAAGAAAATGAAACGTGTGAACAGGTTAAATTTTTTATTTTCGTGCGTTTTTCAATGGCACACTGTGTTTGTTGAGCCCAACTTATTGACATATGCTTTTACGATACTATTTGTTCTTTCTATATTTCTTTTGCCTTCTACATATCCATGCTCAAGTCCACCCTCGGTTTTTGGTTGGCGACAGTATTGAGAGGCCCGTGCCTCGCAAATCGAGGCTGGTATTTCAGCTCGAACATGAGAGTGGCGGGGAGTTGAAATTTGATGATAGGGCAAAGGTTTCTATGGCCGATTCGTATTACAACGCAATGAACTTTCGTATAGGTTGGCAGACTCAGTATAGCGATTCGGCCTCCCATATTTACCATGAGCTGTACAACTATCCCATATACGGCGTGGGTTTTTACAGCAGCACCTTTGGACTGGAACATGTGGGACATCCTTATGCCGTATATGGTTTTGTCTCGGTGCCCATCAGTCCCAAGGTGAACAGGAGATGGAATTTCAACTACCGCATAGCCTTGGGATTATCGAGTAGGTTCAATCCATATGACGCGGAAGAGAACCCGCTCAACCTGATTATCGGTACCCGAAACAATGTGTTCATTGATTTAGGGCTACAGGCTAGCTATATGCTTAGTAAACGTTTTCAGATAGGTTTGGGTACGGCGTTCCACCATTTTAGTAACGGGGCTCTGGTGCTGCCCAATACGGGGATCAACCTGTTGCCTTTGATGGCGTCTGTCACATACATTCCCAGCGATAAGCCTTTTGACTTTAGGAAGGATGAGGTACCGCCAATGTCACGCCTACATCAATTACATGTTCATTACGCTTTTGGGCTCAAACAAATCAGCCTGGAAAATGAAAAACAATACTTCAAATCGACCTTAGGCGTATTCTGGAGTGCCCATGCGGGTTATAAATGGCGCTTGGGGGCTGGGCTTGAAACTTTCTACTCAGGAAGTGGGAGAGACGCCGAAGTAGCTGGAGATCGTGTAAATAAGTTTGGTTCTTTGTTCTCTTCGGGAGCGGCTTTCTACATAGATCATGTGCTCACGCAACGCCTGTATATGAATGGAAATGCGGGATACTACCTGCATCGCAATCGATTCAACGGGGAAAGGACGCCGTACTATCTACGGATTGGAGTACGTTATAAGGTCTATAAGGACTTTTATAGCGGCGTATCTATTAAGGCGCATGGTGGGAAAGCCGATTTCATAGAGTGGACCAATGGCTATGCTTTTAAGTGGTGAAGAGGTGTTAAGGCGGTAGCGTGCAGGGTGATCTTCCTCATACCTTTTCCGTCTTATATTTCCTTGCCTTTAAATATGGGTAAAAGAATACGGCCGCCAATACAATACCTGCACCTATGTAAAATCCTAGACTCATTTCTTCTTTTTTTCCAAATATAATCCATGCCAAGACGATGCCATAAACGGGTTCTAGGTTTGTGGTAAGTGCTACCCGAAAGGCACTAAGCTCGCGCATCACTGCCACCCCGGCAACGTAGGCCACGGAGGTGCAAACCGTACCCAAAAGCAAGAGATAAAAAAAATCCATTAGCGTCATTTGCATGGATGACGCATCAAAACCACCTGTCATAAGAAGAAATAGTGAAAGCCATAGCCAAGCTCCAAGCATTTCATAAAAGCTAATGGTAGAGGCCTCGGTGGTTTTTACTAAGCGTGAATTCAAGATCGAAAAAAGGCTGCCCATCAACGCGGCACCCAATCCCGCCATGATGCCGGCAATATACTGTGTCTCGAACTTGAAAATGAGGTAGATGCCTGATATGATGATTAAGCCGATAGAGAGGTCGAGCCTCGCTATTTTTTCCTTGGTAAACAGCGGTTCCAAAAGAGCCGTAAACAGGGTAAGCGAAGAAAGGCACACCAGCGTGACCGATACGGTTGACAATTTAATGGACCAAAAGAACAAAAACCAATGTAGTCCTACCAACCCGCCTACGAAAAGAAATTTGAATAGGTCATTTGCGTGTACAGATATGGATTTGCCACTAAACTTGAAATAAACGAACAATGAAAGGAAAGCGATGAGAACACGGTACCATACTAGCTGTAGGGCAGAAATAGATATGAGCGATCCGAGGATACCTGTAAACCCCCAGACAACTACTGTGATATGCAGTATGAGCAGATTCTTGTTGATCTTCATTGTCGAGATGTTGTCGGGTTTATTTAGGAGCCTTGAAATATAGGTATAGGCTGACAGCTAGAAATATCATATTTGGGATGAACACAGCAATCAGCGGTGGCAGTCCTCCCTTGAGAGAGAACATGGTAGCAAACTGAATTAGAAGAATGTAAGTGAAACTCAGGGCAATACCTATACCCAGGCTGAGGCCTATGCCCCCGCGTACTTTTTTTGAGGAAAGAGCTACTCCCATGAGGGTAAGAATATACGCAGACAAAGGGGAGACGAATCTTTTGTATTTCTCCAACTTCAGGTCAACCATTAAACCGGTTCCTCTGATTTCTTCTTTTCGTATACGTTCGTTCAATTCTGATGTGGTCATGGCCGTGTAGATATTGTTACGTACCTCGAAATCTACAGGACGCATGTCCAATGTGGTGTCTTTTTCGGTCCCCTTGGTCATGGTTTCCTTTAGCCCATCGATGGTGCGGATAGAATAGTCATGAATCTTCCATTTTGTCTGCGTCGAATCCCAGGTAATGCGTTGGGCTATAAGCTTTTGTTTCAATTCTTGTCCTTCAAACTCTTCTATGATGAAGTTGTAGCCCACCTTACGCTCATTATCGAAATTGTCTATATACACAAAGGTGCCCGGGCTGATTTGCATATGGGTAGACACCTTGTTTCCGCCAGCATCGGGCTTGATATACACGTTGTAAAAGCCGTTGTAGAGCTTGTTGGTACGAGGTATAATAAACAAGGTAAAAAGATAAGTGGTGAAGCAGATGATCGATGCCGATATGAAGTAAGGACGGAGTAAACGCCTGAAACTCATTCCTCCACTCAATATGGGGACAATCTCTGTTTGATTGGCCATTTTGGCCGTAAAGAAAATGACAGCCACGAAGTTGATCAACGGGCTGAGCATGTTGAGGTAAAAAGGCACGAAACCGGCATAGTACTCAAATACGATTTTCTCCAGCGGCGCATGCCTTTTCAGGAAATCATCCAGACGCTCGGAAATGTCGAAAATGACGGCCACCACAGAAAATATCGCCATCGTGAACACGAAGGTCCCCAGGTACTTCTTGATGATATATTTATCAATGATGTTCATTTCTTTGTTAGTACCAAGTATCAAGACTGATTTTCCAGTTTGTCAGGATGCTTTAGTCTTTCAACTTTAGTCTCTATGCGCTGTCCAAGTTACAATCTTTCACCCAATTGCTTCACCATGCTGTTTTTCCATTCATAGAACGTGCCTTCCAAGATTTTGTTACGTGCCTCTTCCACCAGCCACATATAGAAGCGAAGATTGTGCAGCGTAGCGATCTGTGCTCCCAGCAGTTCCTTCGAATGGATGAGGTGCCTTAGATAAGATTTGCTATAGAACAGGTCGGTTGCCAGGTCGCTATCGGCATCTATGGGCGAGAAATCATCTGCCCACTTCTTGTTCTTGATGTTGATAATCCCCTTGCGCGTGAACAACATGCCGTTCCGGGCATTTCTGGTAGGCATCACACAGTCGAACATGTCTATGCCCAAGGCAATATTTTCCAGTATATTGATAGGCGTGCCCACGCCCATTAGATAGCGTGGCTTATCTCTGGGTAAAATATTGTTCACTACTTCGGTCATGGCGTACATTTCCTCGGCCGGTTCGCCTACGGACAGACCACCGATGGCATTGCCGTCACGACCATAGGAGGCAATTACCTCGGCCGATTTTTCCCTTAGGTCCTTGTACACCGATCCCTGTACGATAGGGAAGAGGCTTTGTTCATAGCCATACAGGGGCTCCGTATTGTCGAAACGTTCGCAGCAGCGCTGGAGCCAACGATGTGTCATGTCAATGGAATCTTTAGCATAGCGGTAGTCGCACGGGTAGGGCGTACATTCGTCAAATGCCATGATGATGTCCGCACCTATGATGCGTTGGGTATCCATTACATTTTCTGGCGTAAAGAGGTGTTTGGACCCATCGATATGCGAACGAAAGGTTACCCCCTCCTCCCTTATTTTCCTTACTTCCGTAAGGGAATAGACTTGGTAGCCGCCACTATCCGTGAGTATGGGCCTATCCCAGCTGTTGAATCGGTGCAGTCCACCAGCGCCGCGTATGGTATCCAATCCGGGGCGTAGGTACAGGTGATAGGTATTGCCCAATATGATTTGAGCTTTTATTTGCTCTTTCAGCTCGTGTTGGTGCACGCCTTTCACTGTTCCGGCAGTGCCCACAGGCATAAAGATGGGAGTCAGTATGTTGCCGTGGGCGGTTTCTAAGGTTCCCGCTCTGGCCTTTGAATGTATATCTGACGTTTGTAAGGTGAACTTCATGGATTTTTTGCCATCAATAGCAATGGCTGCTGCATTTAAGGATGCAAACTTAGGTAAAAAAATTATCTTTGCAGTTCCTTACCAGTACTTTTCAAACGGGGCCGTCCAAATCTTGTTTTTGGATACACTCATTGCAAAGGTTGGGTAGGAGAAAATTCAGATTAAAGATTTTCTAGTGTCTCTACAAGTTCTCTATTTTGCCCTTTTGATAATCGCGCTACTAGGTCTCTTGGTGCAATTTTACTTTATATTTGGCCCTCAAGGTGCTGTAAAGCGCATTGCACCCCGGGAACCAGAGGAAGGCGTTAAGCTGCCTGCCATATCCGTTATTATCTGCGCTCGCAACGAAGTAAGCAACCTTAAGCTCCATTTAACGAAAATATTGGAGCAAGATTATCCGCTATTTGAGGTAGTGGTGGTGAACGACTGCTCTACGGACGATTCAAAGTGGGTGCTAAAGGATTTTGAAGAAAGATATCCGCATCTTAAAATTGTGCATTTGGGCGAGAGCATCAAATTAAAGCATGGCAAGAAGTTTGCCGTCACCCTGGGCATCAAAGCTGCCCAGTACGATGATTTGGTCTTTACCGATGCCGATTGCTATCCTTCTTCCAACGAATGGTTGAGGTACATAGCTGCCAGCTTCGGTACGGACAAGGAAATCGTCTTGGGCTACTCGCCTTACGTGCGTGAAAAGGGATGGCTGAACGCTTATATTCGCTATGAGACTTTTCTTACTGCTGTTAACTACCTTGGCTTTGCTTTGCGCGGTAATCCTTATATGGGTGTAGGAAGGAACTTGGCCTACAAAAAGGAACTTTTCTTTCGCAATAAGGGTTTTGGATCCCATATGCACGTGCTCTCTGGAGACGATGACCTTTTTGTCAACCAAAATGCCACAGCAGCCAATACGGCTGTGTGCTTAGACGAGGGGTCATTTATGTGGAGTGAGCCGAAACATACCCTGAAGGAGTACCTAAGGCAAAAAAAGCGTCATTTTGGCGCTGGAAAATGGTATAAGGCAACAGATAAGAACATGTTGTCCGTCCAAGCGGGCAGTGGCTTCTTGTTTTATGTCTTTCTGTTCCTCGCTTTGTTTGTTCAATGGAACGGATGGCCTTTTGTGCTTGCTCTTTACTTGATACGGCTGCTAGGTTTGTATATCGGTTATACGGCATCGATGAAGAAGTTGACATTGGGCGACTTATTGGTCATTTTGCCTTTGCTGGATCTGCAGTATCAGTTGGGCAATCCATTGATTGCCGTTTGGACATGGCTGGGAAAGGAACAAGTAACATGGAGATAACGATACACGGATTATGGAGAAGGAAATAGACGCTAGCCTTATATTTAAGTATTTTCCAAGATTGACTGCATTGCAAAAGGAGCGTATGGAGGCACTTTATGGCTTGTACGAGCACTGGAATGCACAGATCAATGTGGTTTCTCGAAAGGACATCGATAGCTTGTATGAGCGGCATGTGCTGCATTCATTGGGCATTGCCAAATTTACGTCTTTTGTACCGGGCAGTACGATATTGGACGTGGGCACGGGCGGTGGTTTTCCGGGCATCCCTTTGGCCATCCTATTTCCGGAAGTGGAGTTCTATCTGGTAGATTCCATAGGAAAAAAGATCAAGGTGGTACAGGCGGTGGCCCGAGAGTTGGGATTGGACAATGTGGTGGCCCTGCACAGTCGGGCTGAGCAACTGGACGAGAAGTTTGACTTCGTGGTGTCTAGGGCCGTCACCCGGCTAAAGGAGTTTTATCCCTGGGTGCAAGGCAAATTCAAGAAAAAAGATGTCAACCCTATTCCTAACGGTATTTTATATCTCAAGGGCGGAGACCTGAAGGAGGAGATCAAGGAGTCCAGGCTGAAGGTGGAAAGCTATGCCTTGTCTGACTATTTTGAGGAGGAATTCTTCGAAACCAAGTATTTACTATATGTCCCTTGTTGATGCTGTTACCTAATACATATTGACATGGACTCTTCTAAAGACCAAACGGCGCAATTGCCTCAATCTCCTAAAAGCTGGCTTCCGGTCATTTGTTTGGCCTTTGCCGCATTTATTTTCAATACAGCGGAATTTATCCCCATTGGTCTTTTGACTAATATTGCCAAGGACTTCCATATGACCGAGTCGCGTGCAGGTATCATGATTACGATCTATGCCTGGGCCGTGGCAGTACTTTCCTTGCCGCTTATCCTGGTTTTCGCCAGAATGGAAAGCCGTAAATTGTTGGGGGTAGTGTTTTTTCTTTTTGTAGCCAGTAATATAGGGTCTTATTTTTCTAATTCTTTCGCCTTGCTTATGGTTTCTCGGCTTGGGGTGGCTTGTGCCCATGCTGTTTTCTGGGCTATTGCCTCACCACTAGCGGTACGAATAGCGCCTCCCGGCAAGCAATCCGCGGCATTGGGCATCATAGCTACGGGTACCTCATTGGCCATGATACTGGGGCTTCCCTTGGGGCGTACCATTGGTTTATATTTGGGCTGGCGCACCACTTTTTTGTCCATAGCCGTTATTGCGCTGCTCGTCATGATTGTATTGTTATGGGACTTGCCCAAGCTGCCAAGCAAAAACGCGAGCCCCCTACGAAGCCTTCCATCTTTGTTTCACAATAGGGCCTTGATTGAGGTTTACCTGCTCACGGCCATGGCCATTACCGGACATTTTTGTGCTTATAGCTACATCGAGCCCTTCTTGGCAAATATTGCCCGTTTTTCCGAACACCTGTCCACCTTTGTACTCTTGTTGTTTGGCCTTACCGGTATCTTTGGTAGTTTGCTGTTCTCTCGTTACAACGATGCACATCCTACCATGTTTACCTTTTTGCCCGTGGCGAGTATGTTTGTAGTACTACTTTTGTTATACCCTCTGTCGTTCAATGTCTTCAGCCTGAATGCGCTGTGTATGGTATGGGGTATTTCTATCGCAATTTTCAACTTGGCCTTTCAGTACAAGATTATACAGCTGGCACCGCAAAATACGGATGTTGCCATGGCCATTTACTCTGCCATTTATAATATTGGCATTGGTGGTGGCGCCTTTATCGGGGGACTTGTAGGCACGCACTGGGGCTTGCAGGAAATCGGTTTTGTGGGTGGCGGCATCACCTTACTAGCGCTCGTGTATGGCTTATGGATACTCAAACCGCAGCTAACGCAGCTGTTGGATAAAAGGACTCTGTAACTGTAGACAAAATTAAGCATTTGATGAAGAAACTCAATTACGCCTTGAGCTTACGGTCAATCTGCTGTTAACCAGATAGTTGACGTTAAATCATTTGGCTTTTAAGTATTGTTGTTTGATAATCAAAGGAAAAACTACTTTGTTTTGCCCGTATATTTCAAATGTTTATCTTTATATCCATCATGAAAATAGACTTGACGGGCAAAAAAGCATTGGTAGGTGGAAGTTCCAAAGGCATCGGTGCCGCCTCCGCTCTACTGCTGGCACAAGCCGGTGCAGAGGTGACGCTTATGGCGAGAGATGAAGACCAATTACATGCGACATGTGCACAACTGGACCGTTCACATGAACAAAAGCATGGATTTATAGTGGCCGATTTTTCTTATCCGGACGACGTACTGGCCAAGGTGAAGGCCCATATGGACGAAAGGGGAGGCTTTGACCTCTTAATCAATAATACGGGCGGGCCCAAGCCTGCTCCGTTACTGGCGGATCGGCCCGAAAAATTGGAACTTGCTTTCAGGCAGCATATCTTGATGAGCCAGGAACTGGCTCAACTACTGGTGCCCTATATGAAGGCCAAATTCTTTGGTCGTATTATCAATATCATCTCTACCTCGGTGAAAGCTCCCATTCCGGGCTTGGGTACCAGCAACGTAATACGGGGTGCCATGGCCTCTTGGAGCAAGACCCTGGCCACAGAGTTGGCCTCCTATGGTATTACTGTCAACAATGTATTGCCTGGAAGTACAGATACGGATAGGATACGTTCCATGGTGGCACAGCAGGCCGAGGAACAGGGTAAGAGCGAAGACGAAGTAAAGCAAGCAATGGAAGCACAAATTCCCATGGGTCGCTTTGCCCATGCGGAAGAAATTGCCGCTGCCGTGGTCTTCCTTGCCTCTTCCCAAGCTTCGTATATTACGGGCATCAACCTGCCAGTGGATGGTGGGAGGATGCCTTGTTTGTGAGTTGTGAGTTGTGAGTTTTAAAGGGCAACAATTAACCATTGATCATTAACAATTAACCATTAAAAATTGAATCAGGTTTACCGATTGGCATTTCCGAAGATCAAAGGGATAGGGCCTGTATATGGCAGGCAAGTCCTTGACTTGTTTGATGATGATCTGGAGGCTTTTTTCTCGGCCAGCAAAAAGGAATTGTTGCAGATCCCGGGCATCACAGAGCACACGGTAAGCAGCATCAAGGATAAGCTGCTATTGGAGGAGGCGGAGAAGGAATTGGCTTTTGTAGAAAAGCACCAGATCCAAAGCCTGTTCTTTACAGATGTGGACTACCCCACGCGTTTGTTGCATTGCCCTGATGCACCGTTGTTGCTGTTCTATAAGGGCAGTGTTGCACTCAATCAACCGCGCGTTGTCAGTATAGTAGGTACGCGCAATGCCACAGCTTACGGGCAAGAGTTGTGTGCCGCTTTGGTGGCTGGCTTGAAGGAATACGGCGCCTTGGTGATAAGTGGCCTAGCCTACGGCATAGATAGCCATGCCCATCGTGCCTGCCTGCAATATGGCCTGCCCACAATAGGTGTGCTGGGACACGGGCTCGACCGCATCTATCCCATGCAGCATAGGCGGCTAGCCATGGACATGCTGGACAATGGCGGCTTGCTTACGGAATATCGCTCCAATACCAATCCCGATAGACAAAACTTTCCCGCGCGCAACAGGATCATAGCCGGACTGGCGGATGTGGTGGTGGTGGTTGAGGCGGCCCTGAAAGGGGGAGCGCTCATCACGGCAGAGATAGCCAATGGCTATAATCGAGACGTATGTGCCTTTCCGGGCAAGGTGGGTGATGCCTATTCAGCAGGGTGCAACCACCTGATCAAAACGCATAGGGCACACCTCATCAGTGGGGTGAAAGACTTAGCGTATATCATGAACTGGGCGACTGCAGAGCACGTTCAGTCCGCTCACGGACAGCAATTGGCCATGCACCTTGATCTGAACGATAAAGAAAAACCGATTTATCAGTTGATCCAGCAACAAGAAAAGATAAGTATAGATGAACTGTGCCTGCAATTGCAAGTGCCACAGAGCAAAATCTCCATTACCCTGCTGGAAATGGAGATGAAAGGCCTGCTGGTGGCATTGCCCGGCAAAATGTATCGGGTACCTTGAGGCAGGTGGAAATTAAATAATAGTCAACACGACTTTCGTTATTTTATATATGACACCGTTTTGTGTAAGGTTAGTTTCTTCCCCGTGAGGACAAGCTCTCTCATTTCTGACGTATTTTCTATCTGCACGATGAATTTTGGCCCAGCATAGCTTGCACGTATTTCAAATGCACGCAATATGTCGAAATCGGGATATTTTGATTGGACGGTCTTAATTGCTTCTTGATCAATCTTATTATATGGATAATAGGTGACGGTATGTTTCCACACCCCATGATTGTCATAAAGACTCATATGGTTTAGCCCTTTGGCCTCAAATCTCGCAATGATTCCTGTTTCATAGACGAACCAATTTAAGGATGTATAATCACCGTGTCTTTTTTGGAAGTGTTTCCGTGCGGATGGATTCAGGCTCGTATTTCCCCGCATATCGTAAATTTTGGCGACTTTGCCTTTTTCTTTCGGATCTGTATAGGCATAAAGGGGCTCGTCTTTTATTCCTTGTGCCGTAGCGGCTTTATAGCCGACGAATACAGTCATGATCATAACTGCAATTCCGATTAAGCTCTTTTTCATATTTTTTATTGATAAGTGATACCATCTGTTTTCAATCTTTTGGAAACTATAGTCGTCCCCTACGTTTCGCTTGCTGCAAATAAAGCCCAATGACTACTGGGAATGAAGTGATTTTCGACCATCTACGGTTTATTGGACGAAATAATGTCAAAGGCCGTTGAGGGTCATTTGTCGTGAATAAAAGGTTATTGGTCTAAAATTTCTGTATATAACTGATTGATTCCTAAATTTGTAAGCAAAAGCCAATTATGAATACCGACTCTACCTATAAATGTTTCAGTTCTCAATATTCATTTGTCGTTGCGTTCTGGTCGTTGTACTTCCTCTACGAATGGTTGACGCAAGCCTCTATGAGCGACGAATATGCAAGATATCTGCTTTGGGCCAGCGTTATGGTGCCCATTACCATGCTTACCGGACTGCTCATCGTGCATCTTTATTTTAACAGGTTTTATATGAGGGGTAGGAAGGAACTGTTCTGGATATGTTTGGTATTGACCATACTCATTGCCTTGGTACTGAGGCGGTGGTTTTATTATGGCTATACCTATCCACGTTATTATCCCGAACTGTTGGTGCAACCTTTCTTTTATTTGCCCAAGATGATTATCGATATGGTCAATATGTGCCTTATCGTCGCACTTTATTCGCTGATTCACTTCTTTAGGGCCTATTTTGAACAACAAAAGCTTACCGAAAGCTTGCAAAAGGAAAACATCAGGTCGGAACTGGAGCTTTTGAAGATGCAGGTACATCCGCACTTTATCTTCAACACGCTGAATAATATATACTCCTTCTCTATTCAGCAAAATCCAGCAACTCCAAGCCTCATACACGGCCTATCCACGTTCTTGGACTACAACCTCTATTCTTCCAAGCAACATACCGTGGCCTTGGAGACTGAATTGGAATATATCAAAAATTATATGGAACTGGAGAAGATTCGATGTGCCAACAGACTGGATATTTCCGTAAATACATTAACGCCTATTACTGGCTTTCATATCAGTCCAATGCTCATTTTGCCATTCATCGAAAATGCATTTAAGCATGGCGTGGCAAAGGAGAAAAGCGCGTCTTGGATTCGGGTAGATGTTGCAGTAAGACAAGATAGGCTGAAGCTAACGATCGAAAACAGTTGCCCAACAGGGGCTAATACCACGGCTGATAAACGATCGGGTATAGGTCTCCAGAACGTAAAGCGACGCTTAGAGATACTCTACGACGGGTCGCATAAAATCGATTTCCTGAAAAGTGAGGGTGCTTTTTTGGTCATTCTAGAACTTCCAAATATAGTAGTATGAACGCGCAAAGCCTTATCAGATGTATCGCTATTGATGATGAACCACCTGCTCTGGAGCTGTTGGTATCCTATATTTCCAAAGTGCCTGCATTGGATCTACGCTATTATACGACCAATCCATTGGATGCGTTTGGCTATATTCAACAATATCAGGTAGATCTATTGTTTATAGACATCCAAATGCCCCATTTAAATGGGCTCGAACTGCTGAGGTCGCTCGCCGTGAAGCCACAGATTATCGTCACCACAGCTTTCAGGGATTACGCGGCCGAGTGTTTCGATCTGGATACGCTTGACTTTCTGTTGAAACCCTATCGTTTTGACCGTTTTTTGCGAGCTATTTCCAAATATAGAAAATTCATGTCTCTCAATATTGATCTAGAAACTAGTAAAATAGAAGAGACAATACCCGATGCTCCATACATGTATTTCAATGTCAACAAAGAAATGGTCAAGATTTTCTTGGCAGACATTATTTATATTGAAAGCATTAAGGACTACATCAGGATTGTCACTGAAAAAAAGACGATTATCACCTATCAGCGTATCGGTTATATGGAGCAAAAGCTTCCGGAAGCAGATTTTGTCAGGGCGCATAAATCCTATATAGTAAACTTGAACCGGATATCTTCCAAGCGAGGCAATAATATTTCCTTGGGTAAGGTCACTATCCCAATAGGCAGGAACTACAAAAACAAATTGCACGAATTGTTCAGTAGAAAAATGGAAGAAATATAGCAAAGAGCTCTCTTTTGCCACATCCAGTATCATTATCTGTTTTATTTGTCTATTTTTATTGTCTAAATTTGATAAATCATTACCTATCTTGCTTCTTCATTGCTTAATGGGATGTAAAGCGAAAAAATAGGTGGTGGGGAGGTGGTATCATTAGAGAATCATAGCTATTGAAAACGATGTCGGTCCTTAAAAACAGAAAATTGCTTCGTTTCTCGTTTTTGGTGCTTATGGGTACAGCAATGGCTACATCCCTATCTTTTGCCCAGGTTAGAATTACGGGACGCGTGACCGATGCCATAACCGGAAAAGGCGTTTCTGCGGTGACGGTACGCATGCTGCATACCTCCATAGGTGCCGCTACGGACAGTGCAGGCTACTACGCGATATCGACCGGCGTTTCTACGGGCACGCTTCAGTTCACGGCATTGGGATTTAGGTCTGTTACTAAATCGTTGCCGGAAGGAAGCGTTGTAGAGGTCAACGTGCAACTGGAGCAAAATATAAACCAGCTTCATGAAGTGGAGATAGGGACTAAGCGCCCTATTCCTAAACACGATCGCTCGGCGGCCGAGCTTATACGTAAGGTGATAGGTCGCAAAAAGCAGAACAGGATGTTGAGATTTGACGCTATCTCGTTTCAAACCTATGAAAAGCTGATGATCGCATTTGCGGATATTCCCCGGGTTTTGGCCAATAGTTCGCTCAGTAAGGGATACCGCTTTGCTCTGGAAAATGTAGATACCGTATCGGTTCCGGGCAGGGCCCTGGTTCCCGTTTACCTCGGGGAGTCTTTTGCGCTACATTTCAAGGGCCGGTTTCCCAAGATCAATCGGACGCTGGTCACAGCTGAACAAAAGACCAAGCTGGACGAACGTTATGTGAACAATGAAAACTTGAATACCTATTTTGATTTTCTGAACAAGGAAGTGGATATCTATGACAACGATATACTGATTCTCGGTCGTCCATTTCTGAGCCCCATTGCCGAAAGCGCCTTGCTCTTTTACAACTACTATGTGACCGATACTGTTGATGTAAACGGGGCAGGTTTTGTGGAGGTAACTTTCCTGCCTCGAAATGATAAAGACCGCCTGTTTTCGGGCAAGCTCCACGTCTCTATGGATGGCAATTATGCTATTGGACAGGCCGATTTATCGGTAGATGACAAAGTCAACGTAAACTGGCTTAAGTCGATCCGTATTTTTCAGCGTTTTGGACAGCAGGAAGGAGCTTACCTGCCAGAATCGTGTGAAATTACGACCGTGATGAGTGTAGGGAAAGAAAAAGGAGGGGTAGTAGGGCAGCTGAATGTGATCTATAGCGACTACGATACGAAAGGGGACGTTCCCCCAGAACTGAAGTACAAAGCATATATGTCCTACGATGCAAAAAAGGATACCTTGAGCGAGGCAGAGTGGGCGAGACGACGGCCTATTCCCCTGTCTACGGCCGAGGCCAACACCTATTCCAATATAGATAGCCTGAGCAGCAGCCCATCCTTTATCCGTACCTTGCGGCTAGGCTACCTGGCCACTAAAGGATATTGGTACCAAGGACCAGTTGAATTTGGTCCTTTTGGGCGTATCGTCCACCACAATCAACAGGAAGGTACGCGTATTCGTTTGGGTGGGCGCATTACGCCGGAGCTTTCCGATAAGTATTATTTGGAAGGATATATGGCCTATGGCTTTGGAGACAGGCAATTTAAGTATTATGCTGGAGGTGCCTATACGCTGAACCGGCGCGAAGTGGGACGATATCCGAGTCATTACCTACAAGTATCCTTGCAGAAAGAAGTGAACCAACCTGGCGAGAAGCTCGGATTTAACCACAAGGACGAATTCTTGAGGTCGTTTCGTAGGGGCAACCAAGATTATTGGCTGTACAATACGGTATTCAACCTGGGCCATGTCGTCGAATTTGGCAACCATTGGATGCTGCAAACGCATTATAGCGCGCATAAGCAGCGGCCCGCCGGGAATATCCATTTCTTCTCTGCAGCCAACACAAATGATACCTTGCGGGCGGTGAAGACCTCTGAATTGGGGGTTTTGCTGCGATGGGCTCCTTATGAGGAATTTTTTCAACAAAAGCTGGATAGGAAATACCTTACCAACAAGCATCCCATCTTTACCTTCAGTTATAATATGGGGATTAAGGGTTTATTGGGAGGCGAATACAACTACCACGCCTTGCGCTTCAACGTTTCCAAGCGCTTTTGGCTGTCCCAGCTTGGATTGGCAGATGTAAACCTAGGTGCCGGTTATATATTCGGGGCTTTGCCTTTTCCACTGCTGGATATTCCAACGGCCAACCAGACTTACCTTACGGTGCCAGATGCCTTCGATCTGATGAACAGCATGGAATTTGTAAACGACCAATTTATCAAGATGACCGTCAGGTATCGCATGCTTGGATTTGTATTTAATAAGATTCCATTGTTGAGCCGTTTGAAATGGAGGGAAACTTCTCAGCTTAGCGTGCTTTATGGTGGCCTCCGCAATGAAAACCTGCCTGAGTATAATCCCGAAGTATTTCGTTTTCCGACCTATTCGAATAATGTACCGGCGACATTTGAGATGGGCAAAAAGCCCTATATGGAATGGAGCATAGGTATTGAGAACATTTTTAAATTGTTGCGGATAGAGTATGTGCGTCGCTTGTCTTATCTTGATCATCCCAACATAGACGGGTCGGGCATTCGCTTTACTATAAGAAGTGGTTTTTAATTCTTCCGACGCCATTAAAATACCAAAAGTAGTTGTTACTTCCTTGCTTATTTACTATGGAAGGATTTACTTACTTTGAATTCTTCAAAGTCCAGTACCGATAACCCAAAATGGCTTTTTCCGTCTTGGTTAGCTTTGCTGGGTCCTTGTGGATGAGGCTCGGCAGTATCTTATTGTTGAGGCTCACGATAGCCTTGAATATGTTTTTCTTGATTTTCATAATACGTGTTCTTAATTGCTATAGGGAAAAGAACAAGAGAAAAGGGGCCAATGTTTTCAATGCGTTGAAAACATTGGCCCCTTTTATGGGCGGACTTTTATTGTCTATTGCTGCGGAAAAGCAAAAGATGGGGGTAAAGCATCATCTTTTGCTCCCCAGTTTTTATTGGGATGCTTGCCCATCACAAATTCCAGTTTACCGCCCTTGCTGAGATCCTCATGGCTGATCCATGATTTGTTCCAGTCCTTCCCGTTCAATTTGGCCGACTGTATGAACTTGTTTTCCGGATCATACTCATGACATACAATCTCGAAGGTTTTGCCATTGCCCATATGAAGTTTGGCATTTTTGAACGTAGGACTGCCAATGACATACATAGGCAGACCCGGTGTCACGGGATACAGACCCAACTGGGAGAATACCACGAAAGCCGTCATGCCGCCTCCATCTTCATCGCCGGGTATGCCCATGAGGTCGTTCCTGAACCACTGTTTCAATAGCGTGCGTATGCGTTTTTGCGTTCTCCAGGGTTGGCCGGCATAGTTGTACAAGTAGGGGATGTGCAAGCTCGGCTCGTTGGCCATGGAAAATTGACCTACATTGCCCGTATGATCACCAAATTGGTGGTAGAAGTCTGGTTTGCCCTTGCCCAATGGCGTGTCGTACATCTTTTCCAGCTCATCGACAAAAGATTGCTTGCCGCCCATCATTTTCACCAGGTCGGCAATGTTGTGCTGCACGTCCCAGCGGTATACCCAGCCATTGTTTTCATCATAGGCTTCACGGGCACCGATACCGCTCGAATAGCGGTAGTCAAAGGGTTGGATGAAGTTGCCGTCCTTGTCCTTTGGGTGAAAGAACTTAGTTTCTTCGTTAAATACCTTATGGTAATTGAGGCTCCGATTCAGAAAGTAATTGTAATCGTCTGTTTTACCCAATTCCTTGGCTATCTGTGCCAGGCACCATTCGTCATAGACCGTCCCCAGCGTAACTGCTATAGGTTGTCTTTTTTCCCATGAATGCACTTCAGGCACGGTTTCCTCGGCGCCTGGCGGCAAAGCCGGGAAATAGCCGTTTTCCTTGAAGAACTCGTCGAGCACCCCTGCTTTTTTACCAGACCACGGAGCCAGTGTTTTTTCCGTTATGCCCGCCTTACAGGCTTCATAGGCCTTCTCGAGGTCAAAACCTCTTAGCCCTTTGTTATAAGCATCTATAACGGTGGCCACGCCATGGTTGGAGTTCATGCGGCGGCTATCGCCATTGACTTCGGGAAATGTGGGCATCCAGAAGTGGTCCATTTGCTCGGCCATGCGGATGAAGGAGCTGATCATATGCGTTTCCATCTCCGGTTCCATGATGACACGCAAGGGATGCGTGGCGCGATAAGTGTCCCAAATCCAGTCGTCCGTGTAGAACGGTATGCCATTGTCGTCATGCACTGTGCCGTCAAAAGCACTGAAATATTTTCCATCTTCGGAAATGCATATCATACGTTCGTAGGTGCGGTAGAGCGAGGTGTAAAAAACGGTCTTTTGATTATCGTCATCCCCATCGATGGCTATTTTGCCAAGGGTCTGGTTCCAGGTATTTCTTCCTTGTTCGGCTATTTTGTCCAGTTCATAGTCCTTGATTTCCCTTTTCAGGTTCTTCTCTGCCTGTTGCTCGCTGATGAAACTGATGCCGTATCTCACCCTTAGTTTTTTTGTGTTTGGGGCAAATTGCAGCACGAGGGCGGCATCCTTGCCTTCCACAATGTTCGACTGGGTATTTATTGTTCCATTTTCCAATGCGCCACTTGCCGATGGCGTGGCCTCCGTTTCTACGTAGATGTATACCTTGGTATTGTTGCCTATACCCTGATAACCGCTGATGCTATTGCCCTTTGCCTGAAGTTTACCGTCGCCTGAGCTTAAAAGTAGTATGGGAGCCTGCTCATCGGTGAATTGCAATTCATATATGGCCGATTGATGGGAAGGGGCATACCTCACGCCAATGCCGTAGTCGTCTAGGTCTACGCTATAATAATAGGGCTTGGCCACCTCATTGTCATAGCCATAAGCCACGAAGGAGGGGAGTTGTTCCGCGGCGCCCTGATAAGGACTTAGCTTGAAAGCCGATTTTCCCCTATGGCTGGTCACTATAAGAGGCAGACCCTTCAGCTTGTTGCCCGTGAAATCATCCCGTTCTGGATACACGCGCAACATACTGTTGGGCAAGTGCACAGTAGGGTAGGTGGGAACCAATAAATGGCTGATGTTGCCAATGTAGGAATTTACATAATCTACCGCTTCCTTCTTGCTTTGTCCATAACCCGATAAGTGAACCAATAGCGTGAAACTAATAAAGGCTAGGCCACGTAAACAGATTTCTTTCGTTTTTTTCATTCGAGTTTTTTCTGGTTTTGATCGTTCAATAATTTTAGATATAAATTGGTTTTATTTTATTTCCATGAAAAATAAAACGTTTTAGCAAAACTAAATAAAAATATGGAAATAAAAGAGCTGGAAAATTGAACGAAGTGTTAATGGTTGGGCAATTTTTATTCTTACCAAAGCAGTTTTGTATAGATTGATTTTTTTGCAAAAATGGTTTATATGACTTTTAAAGACAGGTCCTTTTATGTAGTGTTGGGTTTGGTGTGGTCTTTTAGGTAGTCGGTATACATCAAAAGCTGGGCTGAACAAAAATAGTCTCTTCATCTTGGGATTTCAGAAAACAATTCAATTTCAGCCATGTTGCTTGTGTAAGCTGATTATATTTCGTCTAGCCATATTTACCTTAGAGTAGGCGAAAATATACCATAAGGCGCACCATCTATTTTTCATACATCTATCTATAAAAACACCATGACTAAGAAAAATTCACAGAAAAAAGGCAATAGCAAGGAGGACAAGCTATTGGCGCACACCGAGGACGGTAAGGATCAGTTCTTGACCACCAACCAGGGAGTGAGGGTCAACGACAATCAAAACTCGCTGAAGGCTGGTGAAAGGGGGCCATCGCTGTTGGAGGATTTTATCCTCCGGGAGAAGATTACCCATTTTGACCATGAACGCATACCAGAGCGCATCGTACATGCGCGCGGTGCAGGGGCACATGGCGTATTTAAGCTATACGATTCGCTTTCCAAGTATACGAAGGCCGGTTTTCTGACGGATACCGCCAGGGAGACGTCGGTATTTGTACGGTTTTCTACTGTGGCGGGCTCGCGTGGGTCTACTGACCTAGCCAGGGATGTGCGCGGATTTGCCGTAAAGTTTTATACAGACGAAGGGGTGTTCGACCTGGTAGGCAATAATATTCCTGTATTCTTTATTCAGGATGCAATGAAATTTCCAGATCTTATCCACGCCGTGAAACCCGAGCCGCACAACGAGATTCCCCAGGCGGCCTCTGCTCATGACACTTTTTGGGACTTTGTATCGCTCATGCCAGAGTCTGCCCATATGGTACTGTGGACCATGTCTGACAGGGCCATCCCGCGCAGCTTTCGCATGATGGAGGGTTTTGGCGTGCATACCTTTAGGCTGGTGAACGAAGAAGGGAAAAGCACCTTCGTGAAGTTTCACTGGAAACCCTTGCTTGGCATGCATTCCGTGGCTTGGGACGAGGCTCAGAAAATATCTGGAAGGGATCCCGATTTTCACCGTCGCGACCTGTGGGAAGCCATTGAAAGCGGTGATTTTCCGGAATGGGAACTTGGCGTGCAATTGATAGACGAGGCCGATGAGCATAAATTTCCTTTCGATCTGCTAGACCCCACCAAGATAGTCCCCGAAGAACTGGTGCCAGTACAAAAAGTAGGGAAGCTGACACTGAACCGAAATCCAGACAACTTCTTTGCCGAGACCGAGCAGGTGGCTTTCCATCCGGGACATGTGGTACCGGGCATCGATTTCACAAACGATCCATTGTTGCAAGGCCGGTTGTTCAGCTATACGGATACGCAGCTCAGTCGGCTTGGCAGCCCAAACTTTCACGAAATACCCATCAATAGATCCATTGCCCCGGTACATAATAACCAGCGAGATGGACATATGAGGCAAACGATCAATAAAGGAGTGACCAGCTACCAACCCAATAGCCTTGGCGGTGGTTGTCCCTATCAGGCAATGATTGCCGATGGTGGTTTTTCTTCCTATCCCGAGCGTATCGATGCCAATAAGGTAAGGGATCGCAGCGAAAGTTTCAGTGATCACTTTAGTCAGGCCACCCTGTTTTACAACAGCCAATCGGCATACGAGCAGCAGCACATCATAGAGGCCTATAGTTTTGAGTTAAGCAAGGTCAACTACCCACATATCCGCAAGCGTGTACTGGGCTTGCTATCTGCCATAGACAAGAGTTTGGCGACAGCAGTGGCCTCTTACCTGGGTATGGAAGTGCCCGAAGAACTAGAAAAGCCAATAAACGAAGGTATTCCGGCCGATGCTGATAAATCAAAGTACGAGCCAAGACAGGTGAAGCAGAAATCGGCCACTTCACCTGCATTGAGCATGGCCAATACGATAAAAGATAGTATTGCCACGCGGAAGATCGCTTTTCTCCTAGCCAATGGAGCCGATGCAGATGAGCTGACTACTGTCAAAAAGGCATTGGAAGAGGCGGGTGCTGTAGTGGAAGTCATAGCACCCAGAATAGGCGACATTCCACTCAGTGAGGGGACGACAACAGCAAAGCATAGTTTCCTTACCGCCAGCTCTGTTTTGTTCGATGCGGTGTTTATTCCAGGGGGCAAGTCGAGTATAGAAAGCCTGAAAGCCGAACCCGACGCCCTGTTGTTTGTTAATGAGGCCTATAGGCATTGCAAGGCCATTGCCTTGAGCGGCGATGCTAAGGACTTTCTGTCTGCTACTTCATTGGCAAATGCCAAAGAAGATCCGGGACTTATCGTTCAGCAGAACGATTTGGGTACATTGGCAAAGCACTTTATCAAGGCCATTTCACAGCACCGTGTTTGGGAAAGGGAGACCAAGCGCAAGGTGCCAGCCTAAGGTATATATCTTTAAAAACCAAATTAAAACAGCGCATTGGAAGAACAATGCGCTGTTTTTGGAGATAAGAAATCCGTTCTTTGCGCCAAAGAATTTATAAAATTTTAACGCGGCTTTTTTTGCTATGTTTCAACGGGGTTATCCCAATACAAAAGTTTGCCCTTTCATTGGGATTTCCACTCGGTAACCCTTTTCTTCGAGGTCGTTTTTTAGCGCTTCCATGCTTATGGGTTCGCCATGCACCAAAAATACGTTTTTGAGCTTATTGTTGTCTTGTTGCAGTACGTTATTGACCAGGTCATTATGGTCGCCATGTCCACTCAACGCATCGGTGCGCTGTATCTTGGCGAAGACCGAAAGATCGCGATGACGTAGTTTCACGATGGGATCGCCACGTAGTAAGCGATTGCCCAAAGTTCCCGGCGCACAGTAACCTATGAAGAGGATGGTACAATAGTAATTCTGGATATTGTTATATAAGTGATCCTGTATACGTCCACCCTCCAGCATCCCTGCAGAGGAGATAATAATACAAGGCTCGTAATAATTGGAGATTTCCTGACTTTCCTGCAGGTCTTCCACATACCTCAGGTTATCGAAGCTGAATTGGTCGCCCTCCCGAGCATAAAATTCCTGGGCCTCTTGATTCAGTAGGGAATTGAATCTTCGGTAAACCTCGGTGGCGTAGTTGGCCAAAGGACTGTCTACAAAGATCTTGACCATGGGCAACAGCCCTTTACTGAAAATGCGATTGAGGCTATATACGAGGGCTTGTGTGCGACCAATACTGAAAGCTGGGATAATTAATTTTCCCCGTGTTTTGATACAGGTCTCCTCAATGGCCTTTAGCAAGACCTCTTCCAGATTTTGGTCGCTATGCCAACGTCCTCCGTAGGTCGATTCGCTGATAAGATAGTCGACCTGTGGAATAGGTTCGGGGTCTTGTAAGATTGGGTAGCCCTTACGGCCTATATCGCCCGTGAAGGCAATGCGTTTGGTCTTGCCCTCATCTTCTATTTCAAATACGACGGCTGCTGCGCCCAAAAGGTGCCCAACGGGAATAAATGTCACTTGGATACCGTCCTTTATATGAAACGGTTTTTTGAAAGCAATGGTCACAAAACGGTCCGCTGTTTCCATTACGTGCTTTTGGAGGTAGAGAGGAGGGTTGTGAAAGGTCACCGTACGGTTTTTTCGTTTTACCTTTCTTCTTTCCTTTCTCATAAAAATATTGACCGAGTCCAGCATAAGCAATTCGCCCAATCTTGCCGTAGGGGCTGTGCAAAGCACTTGTCCTGCAAAACCTTTCCGCACCAGTGTGGGGATATTGCCCGAATGATCGATATGGGCATGCGTCAACACAACGAGGTCGATATCGGTAGGGCTGAAGGGAAAATCCTCGTTTTTCAGCATATCATTGTTGCCATGCTCGTAGTCTAGGCCACAATCGACTAATATTTTATAGCCGTCTATTTCCAAGAGATGCATGCTGCCGGTAACCTGCTGAGCGGCACCCCATGTTGTCAATTTTATCATGGTATAATATCTTGGGCAGTAAACAAACTACTGCCATTAGCTGCAAAATAAGGAAATTTGGGGGGAATTAGAAATGTTCTTCACACGACTTTCTGCTCCTGTTGTAGGCCGCAAAGGTATCTGTAAAGGCCATTCTCATTGAGTAGCAGTTCATTGTGCGTACCACATTCCACCACGCGTCCTGCATCTATGACAATGATTTTATCTGCTTCGCGTATGGTGGATAGCCTATGTGCTATGATGATGGAGGTGCGGCCTTTCATGAGTGATTCCAGCGCCTGTTGCACCAGACGTTCGGACTCTGAATCGAGAGAGGAGGTAGCTTCGTCCAAGATCAGTATGGCGGGGTCTTTCAGAAGGGCCCTTGCTATGGCAATACGTTGGCGTTGGCCACCGGAGAGTTTGACGCCACGTTCACCTACCATGGTGTCATAGCCTTCGGGAAAAGCCTCTATAAAATGATGGGCATTAGCTTTGCTTGCCGCTTCTATTATTTCTTCGTCTGAGGCACCCAGTTTGCCATAAGCGATATTTTCTTTGATGGAACCACCAAATAGCAATACATCTTGCGGTACAATGGCCACTTGGTTGCGAATGTCAGTCAATTTAAAAGAGAGAGCTGGACGCTCGTCAAAATAGATCTGGCCTGCCGTCGGGTCGTAAAAGCGGAGTATTAAAGAGGCTAAAGTAGATTTTCCGGTGCCACTCGGGCCTACGATGGCCACTTTTTCTCCTGCATCTAGGTCAAAGGAGATATCTTGCAGCACGGGCACCTCTTTTCTCGAAGGATAGGAAAAACCGACATGTTCAAAGCGCAATTGGCCTGCAATGTGTTCTTTTACTTGATTATCTTCGGCCACGATGGATACATCTTCCCGTTTTTCTTCCAATATTTCAACGACACGCTCAGTAGCACCCACGGTTTTTTGTACGGTGGCATAGAGCTCGGGGAAACTGCCCATAGAGCCCGCTACAAACAAGGAAGAGATGATATAGGTCGTAAGGCTGCCCACCGTTAGCTCGCCTGTTGCAATGAGCGAAGCACCGTACCAGATGACGGCCACGACGGCACCAAATATGCAAAACAAAATAAAGCTGGCAAATAAGCCACGATAACTTGCTCCTTTTAAAGCCAGATTAACCACGGACTGTAAGGAATTGGCGTATCGTTTGGCCTCATAGGCCTCGTTGACAAAAGCCTTTACATTGCTAATGCCTTGCAAGGTCTCTTGAACAATGGTATTGGACTCGGCAAGTTTATCCTGTGCCTTTCGGCTTAGATTGCGGATAAAACGACCGAAAAAAGCCGCTACAACAACTACAACAGGCAAGATGGCGAGATTGAGCATGGTGAGCTTAATGGACACGATAAACAAGAAACAGATACCACCAATAAGCAATATACCCTGCCTGATCATCTCGGCAAAGGTAGTGGTCATGGTATCCTGTATCTGACTCAAGTCAGACGATAATCGGCTATTTAATTCACCCACCCTGCGGTTGGCGAAAAAATCCATGGGTAGGGTGATGAGGTTAAAATAGGTGTCTTTGCGTATATCGGCCAAGGTGCGTTCGGCAACTTCTACGAATAGACGGATTCTGAAAAAGGAAATAAAAGATTGGAAGGCAAGTATGCAAAAGGTGACGACTCCTATGGTCTTCATATCGCTTGGTATGACAGCAAGAGTCTGCTCGCCCTGTGCCGCATCCACCATGCTTCCCATGAGGGCCGGAAGAGCCAAAAGTGACAAACTGGAAAGTACGAGGAAAAGAAACCCAAAGAAGAACTTTAACCGGTAAGGTCTTAGATAAGTCAATAATTTACCAATGTTTTTGATTGATTTTTTGTTGATCTTCGCTTTCGGGAAATCATCTTGGGAACAATCACCGCTGTTTAATCTCGCTCTTGCCATTAATCAAATGTCCTTAACAAAGGACAAAAGTACTGACAATATCTCTCTTGCCAATCACTGCAACGTCATTTATTGGTTTTGAGATACCAGATGTGAGATATGAGACATCAGATAGGGGACTAAATAACGAAATGCTTTAGACTTTCACGTCCAGCTCAATGGATGTCTTTGTTCTTGCTACTTGTTATTCTATATCTCATTAACAGTACAAGGAGTAATAAACTTAGGGTACCCAAACCGACACACAGCAACAGGTAGATGCTGTTCTCGCTGCGTAGGGCATTGATCTCCGTTTGCCGGTCGTCATTGGCTTTTTGCAGTTTGCTGATGGTGTTGATGTAGCCGTTGATACGGTTGCCCGATAAGCTGACCTGCTCTTCTATGTTTTTTCTTTCGATATCCTTGAAGTCCAGCAGGGCCCGCGTCTCCTTAAAGATGAGTTCGTCGTTTTGTACAATCTGCTTCAATATATCTATCGAAGCTTGCATGTCTTTCTTGGTTTTCAGTCCAAAAATGCCTGTTTTTGCCTTTAGGCTCTTATCAAAATCGCCAAATCTACTGCTTCTTTCTTGCAGTAGCTGGTTTATTTTCTGTCGTTGTATATCATAGGCACTACTGTCGCGTTGGGCAAATACATTGCCAATACCACTGATGATGAGTACGAACGAGATAAAGACCTTTGCGATGAAATTGCCCATATTTGTACTATTTAAAACTTATAACGTACAACGTATAACTCACGATCCTAGTCTCGCTTATTAAAAAAAGTGACCAGTATAGTATCATTAAGCCCCATGCCTAGGAGCCCCGCGGCTTTGCCTCTGTTGAGGGCGATTTCAAGGTGATTGCTGATGCCGAATAGACATAGCTTTTCGCCATTCTCTACCTCATTGTAATGCCAGCTGAGATTTTTGATGGTCTCATTTCTCCTAAAAGCCAGTTCGAAATTACGACCTTTTTGCACTTTATTGAACAATTCCTTGCTAATGTTTGTGATGATGTTTTCGAACGAATCGATGTATATGACACTCCCGCGTATGGTGTTGTCGGTAATGGTTGGTTGCAATACATTCTTCAATACAATGTCATCGATGGGATCACCTATTTCGCCTAATTTGCCCCCTTGTGCCAAGTGGCTGGCCGCCTTAGCGAAAATATCTGTAAGAGGGAAGTGGAGGAATTTGAGATCCTGAACTATATTGAGCTCCACGATTTCATCGGGTTTGCACTCAAAGATGAGTGAAAATATGCCGCTATCGGCACCAACGAAATAATGGTTTTCATGCCTAATGGCCACATAACGCACATTTTCACTGAATACCGATTCTATACCAATAAGATGGACGGTCTCATCTGGGAAAAATCTATACGCATTTTTCAATACAAAAGCTGCCTGTTGTATGTTGAACGGCGCTATGTTGTGTGAGATGTCTATCAGCTGGGCATTGGGATATAGGCTGATGATGCTGCCCTTGAGGGCAGCCTGATAAAAATCCTTGTATCCCAAATCTGTTGTAAGCGTAATGATGCCCATATGCAGTTTAAACCCCTCGTGTTGACACGATCAAATCCCAAAGGACAAACTTAGATAAATTGTCTTTCAGATGCAATTTACTTAGAAGCATAAGAGAGCAATTCGTCCGAAAGTCACTGACCACTTAAACTGGGTTGAAAATAGCCTGTTATAGCTACTTTTATTTGTGCCTTTATTTTAGTAATCTTGCCTTTGTTTTGCTATGCAAACCTAGCACGAATTTTCAATATTTAGTATTTGGTCAATGCAAAATATCTGAATTCCTTGATACACAAAACGAAAATGGTAGGGCCTTGTTTGCTGGTCTGAGAAAAAATGAAAGAATAACAAATTATCCGTATAGATTTGAACGAGTTACTAGTTAAATTGGAACAGGTAGATCCTGTGATGCTATGGGGAGCACAAAATGAACATTTTGAGCTTATCAAAAAATACTTCCCAAAATTGAAACTCGTAGCAAGAGGAAATGAGCTGAAGGTATTAGGCGAAATGGATGAAAGCCAATTGTTTAAGGAGAAGTTTAATAACATATTGCAGCATTTGGAAAGGTTTCATTCGTTGAGTAGCAATGATATAGAGCATATTCTTGATGCTAGTCCCGCTGTGAATCAAGGAGTGGCAAGCACCGTGGAGAAAGCTTCTACTTCGTTTGGTGGCGAGCCGATAGTCTATGGACCCAATGGTATTGTGGTGCGGGCGCGTACGGCAAATCAGCGCAAGATGGTGGACAGCATTATCAAAAATGACGTATTGTTCGCTATTGGCCCGGCCGGTACGGGTAAGACCTATACTGCTGTGGCACTTGCTGTGCGTGCTTTGCGCAATAGGGAGGTAAAACGGATTATCCTTACAAGGCCGGCAGTGGAAGCTGGCGAGAACTTAGGTTTTCTGCCAGGAGATTTAAAAGAAAAGGTAGATCCCTATCTGCGTCCGCTGTACGATGCCCTGGATGATATGATCCCGGTGGAGAAACTAAGGATGTACCTAGAGAATAGAACCATCGAGGTGGCTCCCTTGGCTTTTATGCGTGGGCGTACATTAGATAATTGTTTTGTGATACTAGACGAGGCGCAGAACGCTACCGAGATGCAGCTCAAGATGTTTCTCACACGTATGGGGCCTACCGCCAAATTTATCATCACCGGTGATATCACCCAGATAGACTTGCCCAAAAAACAGCAATCTGGCCTGCATAATGCCCTGAAGTTATTGGATCATATAGAAGGCATAGATATGATTTACCTTAGTGGCGCAGATGTGGTAAGGCATAAGCTGGTGAGACGTATTTTGGAAGCTTACGGAGATATAGATTAATAAATAAAGGTTTTTTGATGAACGTTATAAAAGAAACGCATTTCGAATTCCCTCGGCAAACCGCATTTTACAAGGGAAAAGTGAGAGACGTATATACTATTGAAGATAAATTTTTGGCTATGGTGGTCACCGATCGCATCAGCGCGTTTGACGTAGTGCTGCCAAGAGCCATACCTTACAAAGGGCAGGTGCTCAATCAGATTGCCGCACGTTTTTTGAAAGCTACGGAAGATATTTTACCCAATTGGGTTATCGACGTGCCAGATCCCAGTGTCACCATTGGGCGTATAGCAAGTCCATTTAAAGTAGAAATGGTGATAAGGGGATATCTCTCCGGACATGCTTGGCGCGAGTACGCGGCAGGAAAACGGGAGGTATGCGGAGAGAAGCTTCCAGATGGCTTAAAAGAAAACGATAAGCTGCCTCAGCCCATCATTACGCCTACCACAAAGGCCGCTGTGGGCCATGATGAAGATATCTCCAAAGCGCAGATCTTGAAGCAGGGCATAGTAAGTGAGGCGGATTATGAGCAACTGGAAGCATATACCAAGGCACTTTTTCAGCGCGGCACCGAGCTTGCCAATAAGCAAGGGCTTATCTTGGTCGATACCAAATACGAGTTTGGAAAAATAGGCGATACGATTTATCTCATCGACGAAATCCATACACCAGATTCGAGCCGCTATTTTTATGCGGATGGCTATGCAGACTTGCAGGAGAAAGGACTGCCACAGCGGCAATTGTCTAAAGAGTTTGTGCGTAAATGGCTTATGGAGAATGGATTTCAAGGTAAAGAAGGGCAGGCAATGCCGGGAATGTCCGATGAACTGGTGCTTTCTATCTCCGAGCGATATATTGAGCTATATGAACACATAGTAGGAGAAAAGTTTGTGCGTCCGGATATAGGCAATATAATAGAGCGTGTGGAACAAAATATTCTACGAGCAATAGAGAAATTGAATTAAAAAAAAGAAAGGGTTTGTGGTATGAGATTTTCAATAGATAAACACGACCGCTATGTGGTATTGAAACCTCTGGAAACGATATTAGACGGTGAAAAGGCCCAACAAATAAAGTCGGAGTTTATTTTGCTGAATACAGATGGGCAGCGAAATATCGTGCTGGACCTTTCTGAAATAGAACATGTGGACTCTTCCGGTTTGAGGTGTGCGCTAATGGCTCATCGCTTGTGCAAAGCGGCGGGAGGGGTTTTTGTCATGTGTTGCGCGAACGAGGAACTGAGGCGGCTCATCAGCCTGTCTCAATTGCAAGATGTACTAATGAACGTGCCCACTACGCAAGAAGCGGAGGATATTATTTTCATGGAAGAAATTGAGAAGGAGCTTCGCGGTTCCGTAGAGGAATAGTTCTGACTGGATGAAATTTGAGTTAACGATACTTGGGAGCAATTCCGCCACACCGGCGTTTGGGCGCAATCAAACAGCTCAGATACTCAACAGCAATGAGATTTTTTACCTGATAGATTGTGGGGAGGGGACGCAGCTGCAGCTACAGCGTTTCGGCCTGAAATCCAGTCGCATCAAATATGTGTTTATTTCCCATTTGCATGGTGATCATTACCTAGGCCTTGTAGGACTCATATCCTCCATGCACCTTAACGGACGCAAGGAGGCGCTCCATGTTTTTGGTCCTGAGCCTTTGCTGGAAATCATACAGATTCAACTGCGCTTTTCTGAAACAATTTTGAGCTACCCCTTGCATTTTGAAGCTACAGACCCTTTGCAGGAAAGCTTGATATTGGAAAATGATGACCTATATGTGTACAGTTTTCCTTTGCAGCATCGCATCCCATGTACGGGGTTTCGGTTTGTGGAGAAAAAGCGCTTGCCGCATATATTGAGGGAGCGTGTCGAAAAACTGGGGATTCCAAAAGTGTTCTATTCGAAAATAAAGCGTGGTATGGCATATACAGATCAAAACGGGCTGACCTATCCCGCCAGTGAGCTGACAGTACCTGCACCCATGCCCAAGTCATATGCTTTCTGCTCAGATACGGTGTGCTCTTGGAGTTACCTTGAATCCATACGGGGAGTAAATTTGCTTTATCACGAAGCTACTTTTCTGCAAGAGATGCAGGCAAGGGCCCTGGAAACCTATCACACCACCGCATTCCAGGCAGGCGAAGTAGCTTTGAAAGCAAATGTACAGTCCTTGCTCATCGGCCACTTTTCCTCCCGATACCGTGATTTGGATCCCTTGCTTGCAGAAAGCAAATCTGTTTTTGCTAATGTCAAGCTGGCCATAGAGGGACAAACGTACGAGATTATGTAGAGACGGATGATCATCCATCTCTACGGTCATTAATTATTCTTACGTCCAAAAATAGAGAAATGAACGTAGCGTCCTGGATTTTCACGGAGATCTATCATCAAGCGGTCGAGATTTTTCGATGATTTGTTGAGGTTGTCATACAACTCTTCGTCATTGAGCAGAAGACCTAATGACCCCCTGCCTTCGTTGATGTTAGAAACAATGGCCTGCAGGTCGGCTACTGCCTGGTTGGCATTGTTGATGGTTTTCTCAAAATCGGCCCTTGCTACCTTGTCAGATACCTCTTCTAAGTTACTGAAGATAGCGTCTATCTTGGGTCCATTATTCTTGAAATGATTTGAAATCGACTCTGCATTGGCTAGTATAGTGCTAACCTTTGCCTTTTGAGTTCCCACCAATTCATCAAGTTGAGAGGTTGTGTTCTCCAAGGTGCTAAGCGAATTGGCAATGCTATGGATACTTCTGTTGAAATCTTTCCTGAAACCGGGATTTAATGTGCTGTGTATGTCATTTAATACAGAATCCAAGGTAGCAACCACTGCCTCGGCCTTCTTTTGTACCGGTTCCACTTGATCTAGGAAGTTCTGTTGGATATTGGCCCTAAGAGTATCCCCGTCTTGGGCATAGCTTTGGCTATTTCCCAATTCAAAAACAATGGCCTTGCCTCCCAGCAAGTCCGTACTGGCCAGCCTTGCCATGGTATTGGCAGGGATGGCATAATCGCCCTTGATTTTAAAAGTAGTGAGGATAGTACCATCGGGACGGAGCTTCATGCCGGCCACCCGGCCTATACTATAACCGTTGACCATCACAGGTTTTGAAACCGTAAGACCATCGACACGCGTATATACGGCATAAAATGTGTTCTCGCTGGAGAATACATCATTTCCCCTTAAGAAACTGTATCCTATTATAAGCACAGCTATGGCTATTGTTGCCATGATGCCTACCTTGGTTTCGTTAGATATTTTCATCAAGTAATGTTCAAATCAATTCTTCGGTTCAACAAGTAAAAGCTAACAATTGTTTAATTCTCCACTTGTTTTTTGTATGTTTTTATGGCATTGAGCAGATTGTTTGCAATTTCTTTCCTGCCAGACTCACTGTTCATGTAGCGTTCTTCCTCCGGGTTACTGATAAATCCGATTTCGGTGAGCACAGCGGGCATGCCTGCTGCTGCCAGTACCGCAAGACTCTGTTCTTTCACACCGCGGTTCGTCCTGTTGGATTTAGCGTACTCCCGTTGTACCAGATCGGCAAACTTAATACTTTGATCGCGATAGGCATTTTTCATCAAGGATAGGATAAGAGCTCCTTCGGGATCATTGGGATCAAAGCCTTGGTAGTTTTCCTTATAGTTCTCCTCCAAGAGGATGGAGGCATTTTCACGCATGGCTACATCTTGTTCTCCAAGTCTGTTGAATCCAGACACAAAAGTCTCCGTTCCCGATGCCGATGTGTTTTGGGACTTTACAGTTTTATACACAGGGACCCGTTGTCCACGCTTGTTTTTGGTATACCCCGTTCTGACCCTTTTAGAAACTAAGGGCATCGAGTTACAGTGTATGGAAATAAATAAATCAGCCTTGTTGCTATTGGCTATCCCAATACGTTCATATAATTCTATAAAGGTATCCGTGGTGCGGGTATAGATGACCTTGACATCTGGAAGTTCGCGTTTGATGGCGTTCCCCAGCTCTAAAGCCACCTGCAAGGCCACATCCTTTTCCTTACTGATCAGACCGTGTGTGGCGCCGTCTTTTCCTCCGTGACCCGCATCTATCACCACGGTTTTGAAGCGATAAGGTGTCTGTGAAAAGCAGTCGTGTATGACTAAAATGTTAAAAAATATAAATAAACAATATAAGGAACAGATTTTAGTTATAGAAGTATTCATTAGTATCTTACGTGGTTAAAATAAAAAGCTTTTGTATTATAATGCTATAATTAAAAACTTATTGTATGCTTTTTAAAAAGCCCTACTTTTGGTGACGGTTTTTTCACTAATTTTGGGGCGCATAAAAAAACAATACAGATGCAAAAATAATATTCACAACTCAATTTGAAGTCGCTTACTGTTTTTTTTAATTATATTTTATTTTTTTCTGTTTTTTTCTTCGCAAATGTCTCCATGGCGCAGCAACTCATTGTGGGCGACTCGGTAGATATTTTGAAGAATAGGCAAGATACTGTCCCTCCTCCACGAAGGGCAGTGGCTAGAGATAGTACCTCTACTGGTATCACAGCGATGGTGCAGGCGATGGCCGACGATTCCAACAGGATGGATAAAAAGAACAACATAGCCTACTTCTACGGTAACGCCAAGGTGAAATACGAAAGTTTTGAGCTAACGGCAGATTATATTATGGTCGATTACGACAAGAATTTGCTTTTTGCGAGTGGCCTTGTGGACCATAACGGAAAATATCGAGGCCGACCAATATTCAAGGACGGTGCAGAAGCCCCCATAAGTGTCGATTCGGTATATTATAATTTCGAGTCGAGAAAAGGACGGACATTCAACGTCTTTACCGAGATGGATGGCTCGTCTATGCAAGCCGAAGAGGTGAAGCGAAACGAGTATGGCGAGCAGTCCATCAGACATGGATTCTATAGTACCTGCAACCTGCCGTATCCACATACGCACTTCGGCTTCCGAATCAGTAGGGCCATCGTGACAGACAAATTGGTGGTAGCTGGTCCATCGTACATTGAGTTTGAAAACGTGCCGGTGCCTTTCCCGCAGTTGCCCTTCGGCTTTTTCCCCAAGACAAACAAACGATCCTCCGGATTTTTGTTTCCTTCTTTCGGCGAAGATTATACACGTGGTTTTTTCGCAAGAGACGGAGGATGGTACTTTGCCATCAATGATTATTGGGATACCGAGGTGCGAGGCACTTGGTATACAAAAGGCTCGTGGGAGGCCAATACGAGGGTGCGTTACAAAAAGAACTATAAATATGATGGTGGTTTCACCCTGCGATACGCCTCTACCAACAATGGTGTGGAAGGGTCGGCCAACTATACGACCAATAAGGACTTTAACATTACCTGGAACCATTCTCAACGACAAGAGGCCAACCCGGGGACTTCTTTCACGGCATCGGTCAATGTGGGTACGGGATCATACTTCCAGAATACGGCTGCCGGTGGGTCGTATAACTATGAGCAGATCTCGCGGAGGAACATGAATTCAAGTATTGCCTATGGCAAGGTGTTTGCCGATGGGAAACTCAATTTCACATCGAGTTTTAGCCATAGACAGGATATCAGCTCGGGTACCCTATATCTACAGTTACCTACTTTTGCCCTTAATGCTACCTCCTTTAATCCCTTTGATTCAAAGGATAGGGTAGGTGAGCAGAAGTGGTATCAGCGTATCAATATGGGCTATAGTATGCAGGGATCCAATACCATTAATACGACCGAGAGCGAACTTTTTAAATCAGGATCATTACAGAAATTCCAAAACGGTATTCAGCAAAATATTCCGATCAATCTGTCACTGAACGTAATGCAATATTTTCAATTCAATACCAGTGTCAACTATACCGAAAGGTGGTATCTGCAATCGGTGCGCAGGTGGAGGGAAAACACGCCTGGTGGGTTTGAGATGAGAACAGATACGGTACGAGGCTTTAATAGGGCATATGACTATTCCATGTCGAGTGGTTTTTCCACAAAAGTATACAGCATGGGCCAATTTAACAAAGGGAAAGTGGCAGCCATACGCCATGTGATCACCCCCTCTGTCAACCTCAACTACCGTCCAGATTTCTCGGATCCGAAGTATGGGTTTTATCGCAATTATATAGATGCTTCTGGTGTCGAACAAAAGTATTCTATCTTTGAGGGGGCAGTCTATGGTGGGCCAGGTGCTGGCAGATCTTTTGGCATAGGTTTTAGTGTAGATAATAATGTAGAGGCAAAAGTAAGAACGAAAAGTGACACGGCAAATGCCTTCAAGAAAATCCCCATTTTGCAGGGCTTGACTTTTTCGGGCAATTACAATATGGTGGCCGACTCTTTCAAGCTCTCTAATATTTCGATGTCTGGCCGTACTGCTCTCTTTGATCAAAAACTTGGACTCAACTTTAATGGTACATTCGACCCTTATAGCATAGACCCAGCTACGGGAAGGCGGGTGAATCGATTTGCTATCAAAGACGGAAGCCTTGCTCGACTGACCAATTTTGGGATCTCTACCAGCTTTAGCTTCAATCCAAAGGCAGCGCAAAGCAGAAACGACAATTTGAACGAGTTGGACCAGCAACGACCCAATATGACGCCCGAACAGCAGCAGGAGCTGAGCAGGATCAGTTCTGACCCCAACGCCTTTGTGGACTTCAATATCCCCTGGAACGTCGCTGCTTCATTCAATTTTCAGTACAGCAAATCCGGGTTGAATGCCAACTATACGAGTACCATCAATATCAATGGAGATCTGAATGTCACTCCAAAATGGAAGGTACAATATAATAGCGGTTATGACTTCATTCAGAAAAAGATTAGCCTAACACAGTTGAGCATATACCGTGATTTGCATTGTTGGGACATGTCGTTCAGCTGGATTCCATTTGGTATGTATAGGAGCTATACCTTCAATATAAAGGTGAAAGCTTCCATCTTGCAGGATTTGAAGCTCAACAAACGGAATGATTATTATAACAGTTTTTAAGTTAATATCGTTTAGTGATCCTTACACCTTAATCCCTGGACCTTAAACCTACCAGTCTCATATCTAAAATAAAAAATCCGACAATGAACCTCGAAATCATCACTATAGGAGACGAAATATTAATAGGTCAAATCGTAGATACCAATTCGGCTTGGATGGCTCAGCAACTGAACAATATAGGTATAGAGGTTGGACAAATTGTTTCTGTGGCCGACGCTGGAGAGGCTATCACAAAGGCATTGTCCGATGCCAAGGAAAGGGGAGTGCAAGTAGTTATTTGTACGGGTGGCCTTGGTCCTACGAAGGATGATGTGACCAAGCAGACCCTGGCATCCTATTTTCAGTCGGATTTATATAGGGACGATCGAGTTTTGGCCCACGTGACCCAGTTTTTCGAACGTTTGAAAAGACCTATGCTCGAAAGTAACAAGAGGCAAGCAGATGTGTTGCGAAAGGCAGAGGTGCTATTCAACGCAGTTGGCACCGCTCCGGGGATGTTGGTGCGAGACGATCCTACTTATTACTTTTTCTTGCCCGGGGTTCCCATGGAGATGATGTACTTGATGACGAATGAAGTATTGCCCATGCTTGCCCATTTGCCAGGTATCCGACCAATTATTCACCAGACAATTTTGACCGCAGGTATTGGCGAGTCTTTTCTGGCCGAAAAGTTACGCCCATTGGAAGACCGGCTGCCTAGCCATATTCATTTGGCCTATTTGCCCAAATATGGGCAGGTACGCCTGCGACTCACTGCAAAAGGCGAGGATGAAATCAAGCTGCGCGATGAAATGGAAATTTACCAAAAGCAGCTGCAGGCATTGGTGCAACCATATGTGGTTGGAGAAGGCGATGCCACGTTGGAGGAACACATCATTCGTCTGCTGGACGAAAACAAGCTGATGTTGAGTACCGCAGAAAGTTGTACCGGTGGATATGTGGCCCACCTCATTACAAAAATAGCAGGGAGCAGCTCTGTTTATCGGGGAGGAGTTGTGAGCTATAGCAATGAGTTGAAAATGGATGTACTGGGCGTTCCTTCGGAAGTACTGGACCAGTACGGTGCCGTAAGCCAAGAGACTGTCGTGGCCATGGCTACCGGTGCCAAACAACGCTTTGCTACCGACTATGCCGTGGCAACTACGGGTATTGCGGGGCCAGGAGGTGGTACCGAGGAAAAGCCAGTTGGTACGGTTTGGATTGGTATTGCCGGCAAGCAGAAAGTGGTAACCAAAAAGCTGCAGTTGAGCAAAGTGCGGGAAACAAATATAGAACGGGCGTCCGCGCAGGCAATGCTCCATTTATATTTGTTGCTCAAAGAAGAAATAGACCCATCAATGCCTGCGACAAAACAGCACTAAATTAATTAAAGTATATTCTTCAAAAGAGTTTGTGATGACTCGTTTTTACGGCAACGATTCCTTTCGTTGCTTATGGGACATGCTGCGCTCATCAATCTGTTAAAAGACGCCTGTTCCCAGACTTCAACTTTAAATAACGATGTGGAAAAAATAAAGTTTTGAGACTTAGTGGGATGTTGATAAATAGCCATAAGTGAATAACTTCTTTGCCCGCTTACTTTGCATAAAGTATCTATAATGGCTATGTTTGATCGGTTTTGAGCTCTTCTGCTTCTCATCTGCAGGGGGCATTTTGAGGAGATTTTACATGGGACCAGCTTTGCTGGTTTGTTTAATGCTTAAGGATAAATGAGTTATAATCTTTTGTTGCCTAGCATGGGCGAAAGTGTTTCTGAAGCTACCATTATTAAATGGTTGAAACAGCCAGGAGACCGAGTAGCTGTTGACGATATCATTGTAGAGATTGCCACAGATAAGGTGGACTCCGAGGTGCCTTCTCCTGTTTCCGGCGTCCTGTTAGAACAGCGATTTCAAGCAGATCAAGTGGCCCAGGTGGGCGATGTAATCGCTATCATTCAAGAAGATGGGGAAGGCGAAGCTGAAGAGCAGGCAGTAGACAATGTTTCTTCAGAGCCATTGCCTATGGCTACGGAGACCGAGGGATCTTCGGAAACAATTCCAGGTCTCGACCAACTTCCAACCAATGACGATGTACAAGAAGTAAGCAGGGAAAGCACGGGCAGTTCGGATAGGTTTTATTCTCCCTTGGTAAAGACAATAGCCGAAAAGGAGGGCTTGAGTATGTCCGAATTGGACAATATAGAAGGATCTGGCTTGGACGGAAGGGTGACCAAACAAGATGTATTGGCTTACGTAGAGGGCAAGAAAGGGAGTCCCGCTGCCCAAACAAGGCCAACGCCTATAGAACAAAGTCCTTCTTTCCAAAAGGACGCTTCCGATAGTGTTCCCGACAAATTGCACAGTGAAACTTATACCACGAGATCTATCAGTGGCGATGACGAAATTATCGTGATGGATAGGATGCGTAGGTTGATAGCGGATCATATGGTGAAAAGTGTGCAGACCTCACCACATGTATGTTCTTTTGTTGAAGCCGACGTTACCAATATCGTAGAGTGGCGCAACAAGGTAAAAGCTGCCTTTGAAAAAAGGGAAAACGAAAAGATTACTTTTACGCCTATTTTCATAGAAGCGATAGCGCGGGCTTTGAAGGCTTTCCCTATGATCAATATCTCCGTAGACGGAAACAATATTATTAAAAAGAAGCATATCAATATAGGGATGGCTACCGCACTTCCTAGCGGTAATTTAATAGTACCTGTTATAAAGAACGCGGATCAGCTGAATTTATTAGGTCTGGCAAAATCCGTTAATCACTTAGCCAAAAAAGCCAGAGGAAACAAACTTGATCCTAGTGATGTGCAGGATGGTACGTTTACGCTTACGAATATAGGTTCGTTTGGAAATGTCATGGGCACTCCCATTATCAACCAACCTCAGGTGGCAATAATGGCCGTAGGTGCCATCAAGAAGAAGCCTGCGGTAATTGAAACGCCGCAAGGAGATCTTATTGGTGTTCGGCATATGATGTTTCTGTCCATGTCCTATGACCATCGCGTGGTAGATGGCGCCCTTGGGGGAATGTTTATTAGAAAGGTAGCCGACTATTTAGAAGCTTGGGACCCGAATCGGGAGATTTAAGCTCCTTGTTTTTCCTGGGCAGTATTTGCTGGTTTCCTAAGCTAGTTATTGGTTTTTCTTCTGTATCTGAAGAATAGCAATACAGATGAAAACATGAGCCCAATGGTGAGGCCGTACCAAATGCCAATAAGCCCCAACGATGTATATTTGCTAAGGATATAGGCCACTGGAATGCCAATGACCCAATAGCTGACAAATGCTATAAAAGTGGGCACGTTGACATCGCTAACGCCACGTAATATGCCTAGTCCAACAACCTGTGTCCCATCAAACAATTGGAAAATTCCCGCCAGTAACAAGAGTTGTGAAGCAATGGCCACTACCGCTTTGTCTTGCGTAAATATGTGTGGTAAGAAATTGTTGAACAGGATGAAGACCAGTGCCGTAAAGCTCATGAATAGGATAATGATATGATAGCTGCTGGAAGCATACATTTTAAGTCTGTAGCTGTTTTTCTTGCCATAGCTGGTACCTACGCGGATGGTGGCCGCTGCCGCTACGCCGCTGGCCATCATATAGGTGGACGAAGCCAGCTGTATGGCCACTTGGTGTGCTGCCTGTGCCTCGGCACCAAAAGTACCGGCCAATATGGCTGCCGTAGCAAATGCTCCTATTTCAAATACATATTGCATAGCTACAGGAGCCCCTATTCTCAATAGCTTGATGGCCCGTCCGCTTTCGATGAACAGCCATGAAAAGCCCTGTATGTACTGCTTGAAGATAGGTGCCTTGAATAGGTAAATCCCCATAGCAAGGGACATCAATATACGGTCTATCAATGTTGCATAGCCCACGCCACGCACGCCCATGGGAGGGATGCCAAACATCCCCTTGACGAAGACAATAGCCAGTATGATATTCAGTACATTGCCCCAAATGGTAATGTTCATGGCTTGTCTGGTGAAGCCGAGCCCTTCGGCAAATTGCTTGAAGGCACTGAAGATCATCAGGGGAAATATAGATAGACTCAGAATCAATAAATAGGGTTTCGCCTCTTTTACCACTGCTGGGCTCTGTCCCAAATGATCGATAACGGCCATGGAACCAAAATAGACCAAAAGAAACAAGGCGATTCCCGTAAGTGCGTTGATGGCTATGCTGTTGCTGAGCAGCTTGGCACATTCAATATAATTCTTTCGGCCATTTTCCTGTGCCACTAAAGGGGTGATGCCATAGGCTATGCCAAGGCCTAGCACCAATACGATCATGAAAACACTATGCACCAAGGAAACCGCTGCCAAGGGAATAGTACCGGCAAATTGTCCCACTACGATGCTATCTGCTGTTTGTACCAAGGTATGGCCAAGTTGGGAAATGACGACAGGTGCAGCAACCACCAGGCTACTCCAATAGTAGGGCTTGTATTTGGCAAAAATGGTTTTCACAAATTCCACTCAGTTTTATAGGAGCTGGCAAAGGTAGGGATTTTAGTTGATTGGGCAGGCAGCTCTTAGTTATTGGGTGTACGACAATTGCAGTAATTGACTGTTGTATTATATTGCCCAAAGCACACAATAGCTTTCGCTAGTTCAGCTAAGGTCTTCGTTTGTGGTTTTTTGGCACTTTGAGAAAAGAACGCTATGTCCAAAATGTAGGCAAAACGGATTTTTGTCGTCTTATCCGCTTTATTGTCCACATCAATTGGATTTTGTTCCCAATATCAAATAGGCATCGAACAATACGGATAAAGATGAGTGGGCGTACACGGAAAGAAACGTTCGATATCTATGCCAGTTGGGTCTTAAATCAATTTAATGTCAGGCATGAAACTGAAATCCTTGGTGTTGTAGGTATAAAGCGGAATTTGGTGAACGACAGCTGTAGCTCCGATGATAGGATCTGGTATTTGCAGGCCGTGACTTAGTCTGAATTTTTCTATCAGTTCTGTTGCAAGCCTAGACGTTGCAATATCGATTTCTACGACATCATAATACTTAATCTTCTTTTTCATCTGGGTCAATTCGGCCTTATTAGCCATCCCTTGATAAAGTTCCATGACAGTGATTACCGAAAGTACAATTTGTTCTAAACCGATTTCCTGTAACTGGAGTATCGTTTCCTGTCGCCCGTTAAAGGCATAGATTAAAATATTTGTATCGCATAGAACCATATATTATCCGATAGGTTGGTTCCGCTGCCAAGCGTCTTTACGAATACTCTCCAATGACCTCGGACTGCTTGCCCAAATGCCGAATAATCCTTGGGGGTCAATTTTTTTGTTTCCTTTGCTTAGAGGAATAGCAATGTCCAAATCACTAGGTGGTATGACTTTAACCGTGTTTATCTTAAATGCCTTAAATAGAGCAGACAATTTTTCCAGTTCGCTATTGCTATCTATTTCAATGGTTATTCTCATGATAAAGCCTCCTCCTAATCTGATTCATTCAAACTAGAAATAACAAATTTAACAATATTGACCTTAAAAGCAAAGCAGTTAATGTCCCAATGGAACAAAGCCGATGAAACTTCTTTATACAATCTGATGCAAAGGCTGGTTTGGTATACCCTTAATAATCCACCAAAATTCATCATCAAATAGCCACGTTATAGAATTCTAATCTTTATTTTGGATAAAAATTAATAGCTTTGAAGAATAAATGGGGCGCATATGCGTTCCAGATGAGAAGTAGTTAAGGAATGTCAAGATGTTAGGCTCAATATTGTTGTTTTTGAATATAGGCACCCAGGAAATGATCCTGATCATAGGTGCAGCACTTTTATTGTTTGGGGGGAAGAAATTGCCCGAATTGGCCCGTGGACTCGGCAGGGGGATTCGCGAGTTTAAAGATGCTTCCGAATCGATCAAACAGGACATTAATGACCAGATCAACAATTACGGCAAAGATTTGAAGGTAGACCTCGACGAACCACCAAAGAAACTGGAAAGTTACCATCCAAGTAATGAATTCCCAACACCCACCGATCAGGATGCGGTGAAAACGGATGATGAGCACCTAAGTGAGGAGGGGACAGCTCCCGAAATAAAAGAAGATTTCAGTGATGGAGGATACCGCCAACCCGATTACGATAGTGGACACGGTACTCCGAAAAATACCCAAAAGGAAGAACATCCCGTGCTGAAAGCCGCTAGGCAAAGCAACAATGAAGCATAATTTAATTCCTGCTATCCTGCATAACACAAAGTGTTTTTCAACAAACTTGCATAAGTGAGGTATTAGCAGCATTTTCGCATGCTAATTTTTTTGAAATTGAACATCGAACGCGAGAACGCTTGCGAGTAGAGTATTTGAATCGTTATGCTAGAACATGAATTGAAGATTGCCCAGGAGTTGTCGGTAGGAGTAAAGCAGGTGAAGGCTACGGTTGCCCTGCTGGATGAAGGTGCTACCGTTCCGTTTATTTCCCGATATCGAAAAGAACTCACGGGAAGCTTGGACGAAGTGCAAGTGGCTGCCATCCGTGATCGGATGACGCAATTGCGTGATTTGGACAAACGTCGGGAAGCCATATTGAAATCCTTGACGGAAATGGGCAAACTGACTCCAGAGCTGCAACAGAGAATAGAAGGGGCGGAGAGCATGACCGTGCTGGAAGACCTTTATCTACCCTATAAACCCAAAAGAAAAACCCGCGCCAGTGTAGCAAAGGAGAAAGGACTGGAACCGCTGGCTAGCAAGTTATTGGCACAGGAGATAGGCGACATTGGCCTTTGGGCCGAAGCTTATTTGAACGGGGAGCTGGGGGTAAACACCATAGACGAAGTCTTGGCAGGAGCAAGGGATATCATCGCCGAGCAAGTGGCCGAAGATGCAGAACTCCGAGCGAAGGTGAGAAAGGTTTTTGAGGAACAAGGTACTTTTGTGTCTCGCGTGGTATCGGGCAAAGAAGAAGAGGCCATCAAATATAAAGATTATTACGAGTGGAAAGAACCACTGAAATCTGCTGCTTCCCATCGTATATTGGCCATGCGCAGAGGGGAAAAGGAGCAGTTGCTCTATCTCGACGTAGAGGTGCCGGATGACGATATCGTGTCGTTGATGGAACGCCAGTTCGTTACGGCTGCCACGGCGGCTTCCGAGCAGGTGAAAATGGCCGTTCAGGACAGCTATAAGCGGTTGCTGAAATCGTCTATGGAGACGGAGGTACGCTTGTCCAGCAGGAAAAAAGCCGACGAAGAGGCCATAAGGGTATTTGCCGAAAATGCCAGGCAACTGTTGCTTGCTGCTCCCCTGGGCAGTAAACGAGTGATGGCTATCGACCCGGGCTTCCGTACGGGATGCAAGGTGGTATGCCTCAATGAGCAAGGCGATTTGTTGGAAAATACCACGATCTACCCACATACGGGCGGTAGTAGGGTAGCAGAAGCCGAAAAAACCCTAAGGCATCTCGTACAGCAATACGATATTCAGTCCATAGCCATTGGCAACGGAACCGCAGGGCGCGAAACAGAGAGCTTTGTGCGTAAAATGCAACTTCCAGACGTTGTTATTGTGATGGTCAATGAAAGCGGAGCTTCCGTTTACTCGGCTTCCGAAGTGGCCAGGGATGAATTTCCTGATTATGATGTCACCGTAAGGGGAGCCGTATCCATAGGCAGGAGACTGATGGACCCATTGGCCGAGCTGGTGAAGATAGATCCAAAATCTATCGGTGTGGGACAGTACCAGCACGATGTGGACCAAAACAAGCTGCTGGAATCCCTTTCCAATACGGTGATCAGCTGCGTGAATGCCGTGGGTGTGGAGCTGAATACGGCTTCCAAGCAACTATTGTCCTATGTCTCCGGACTTGGGCCTGCCCTGGCAAATGCCATCGTGGAATATCGTAATCAGCATGGCGCCTTCAAAAAAAGGGCCGATCTGAAAAAGGTACCCCGCCTGGGCGAAAAGGCCTTTGAGCAAGCAGCTGGTTTTCTCCGCATTAGAGGCGCCGAGCATCCTCTGGACGCCAGTGCCGTGCATCCCGAACGCTATCCATTGGTAGAACGTATGGCCGGAGATTTGGGAGTAGGGGTGGCTAGCTTGTTGAAAGAGGAAAAGCTAAGAAAACAGATTCCTTTGCAGTCTTATGTGAACGAGGAGGTAGGCCTTCCTACCTTGAATGATATTTTGGCCGAACTGGCCAAGCCGGGGCTAGATCCCAGAGAAAAGTTTGAACAGTTTAGCTTCACGGAGGGGGTGAACAGTGTGAGTGACCTAAAAGTGGGGATGAAGCTGCCGGGTATCGTGACCAATATTACCAATTTCGGTGCCTTTGTGGATATTGGGGTGCATCAAGATGGTTTGGTGCATCTGAGCGAGCTGGCCAATCGTTTCGTCAAGGATGCCAACGATATCGTCAAGGTACACCAACCTGTGGAGGTAACCGTCATTGAAGTGGACGAAAAGCGCAACAGGATATCCCTAAGCATGAAGGAAAGCGTTGCACCAGCTGCCACCAATAAGAAAGAAAGGCATCAAAACCCTAGGCCAAACGACCGTAAGCCCCGCAACAATAAGTCTCAGGAAAATGATATGGCCCTGAAATTGGCTGCGCTGAAAAATAAGTTCGGTTAAGCTTGTTCTGTCTAAAATGGTATTATAAAGTCAATACAAATGGGAATGGCTCTCCATTTGTATTGACTTTTCTGGTTCTATATCTATCAAGATTTTATGGCAAAGCCTATTCATGGCCAATACAGAATAACGTTTCGTCACGGTTGATTGCTGGCGTACCTACTTTATACAATATTATGCCCGTTTCAGGTGATATAATGTCCGTCATTTTAGTTCCGAACAAATTAGTTATATATCCTATTGTTTGTCCCTTGGAAATAGTATCTCCACTCTTTGCATCGCTATAAAAAATGCCTTTTGTTGGCGCTCTGACATAGCTCTGTTTGTTTATCCATAGCTGTTTGGCAGGCGTGCTCGGGGAGGGGGATGCCGCATACATGTCCATCCTATGGAGCATGTTGTAGATGCCCTTTTTAATTTCCCGTACAGCCTCTGCCTGTACATTCCCCAGCTTGCCTGCTTCTATGCTAAGGGCCGTAATGCCTTGCTTAGCAGCCTGCTTAAAGGCATATTCAGCCTGCTGCAATGGGCTAAGATTGTAATCATAAACTACATTGTGTGCGAAGCCTGCCACTTGCGTGAGTTCGCGGGCCAGTTGGGTTTGTGCTGGCGTATCTTTGCGGTCATAATAGCATACAAAAGGCAATAGGTCTTCATTGGCGTCGCCACCATGGACGTCCAGAAAAACGTCGCAAGGAGGAATGACCGCTCTGGTGATAAAATCTGCGAGTCGCTGGGTGATGCTTCCATTGGGGTCGCCTGGAAAAGCTCTGTTCAGGTTTTTTCCATCCTGTGGATTGACAAAAACGGCCCTTCCAAAGAATCCTGGCGTATTGGCAACGGGTACGATGATAAGCGTGCCGCTCAATGGGTGGGGGTCAATTTCGGCAAGCAACTCTTGAACCGCCACAATGGGTGGGTATTCAAAGCCATGTATCCCTGCCGTAATACCAAATGTAGGGCCCGCTTTTACGCCCTTTATAATGGTGATGGGCAATTCGAGCTCATTTTCCGAGTCGCTTATTTGGAATACCGTATCTTTTCTTGTGCCTTTTGGCAGATTGTTTACGTCCAGGAACATGCTTTGTGCCCCTGCTATATGGCAGAGACTCTGTAATATAATCGTGGAAAGTAATGCTATCACTATTTTCATCTTGTGGATTTACTGATCGTTTGGAATATGCTCCTAATCTCGATAAATATAGGCATGTTTTCTTGCTGACCACGTGAGCTTCGTTTGTGAAGCAATATTTTTCCTAGCCTAGATTGCATTCTTGATGTCATGATTTTCATTGTGTATGTGATTTATATTCTACAATTTGTTGTTATATATGACTTATATTCGTTTTTATTGTTAATAATTTGTATTTAATTCTTTTTTATTAGATTTGTATCATGGATATAATTAATGAAATTATGCTTGATAAGATAGATTTAGAGATTCTCCGGCTGTTGCAGGAGAATGCTCGTATAAGCAATGCGGAACTGGCTCGTGAGCTGGGTATGGTGCCCTCTGGCATGCTAGAACGAGTAAAGAAGTTGGAGCAGAAAAACGTCATTCTGCATTATCATACACGTATCAACCCCGTTGCTCTTAATCAGAATATGCTGGCTTTTGTATTTTTGAAAGTCTCGCCGGCCAATGACTATAAAGTAACGGCTACTATACTTTCGGATGTCCCGGAAATACAGGAAATACACCAACTGGCGGGTGATGATTGTTATTTGCTGAAAATTCGTACTTATGATACCACTTCACTGATGCATATCATGCGGAATAGTATCAGCAAGCTGCCTCATATCCTTAGTACCCGAACGACTATTGTCTTGGAAACGGTAAAGGAGCAACAACAAATGGTAATACCTCAAAATAAATAGCTATGAATCTACCTGCTCATGGTCGTCCCAATTCAATGCTTGTTTTAGTTGCCTTTGCAATTATATATATTGTATGGGGGTCAACCTATTTCTTCATTAAGCTGGCACTGGAAAGCTTTCCGCCGTATATGTTGGCATTTTTACGTTTTGGTTTTGCAAGCCTGATGATGTTGGGATGGTGCTTAGTCAAAGGGGAGCGCTTATTTGAAGCAAGAAGTCTGATAAATGCTTTCATCATAGGTGTTTTATTGCTGTTCTGCGGAAACGGGGCGGTAGTGCTGGGTGAAAAGGTGCTGCCGAGCGCCGTAGTTGCGATACTCTGGTCGTCACAGCCTCTATCTTTCGTGGTGATGGACAGCAAGAACTGGCGTTCAAATTTCAAGAATAAATTGACCTTGGTTGGCTTAGTACTGGGGTTTTTGGGAGTACTGATGCTTTTCGGCGGGCAGTTAAGCTCAATATTTACGTCTGGCACCGCAGATTTTCATATGGGAGGAATGTTCTTGGTGATAGGTGGTACCATTGCCTTCTCGGCTGGCTCGCTATATGCCAAGCATCATCCCACGACTTTGGCTCCTGCCGCTAACATTACATGGCAGATGCTGGCGGCCAGTACGGTGTTCCTTGTTTACAGTATCTTCAATGGCGAGTTCGCGCTTGTGGAATGGAGGCAGGTTACGGGCCTTTCTTGGATGGCTATTTTCTATCTTGCCATATTTGGCTCCGTCATTGCCTTTAGCGCCTACGTGTGGCTATTAAGTGTACGACCTGTTACGCAGGTGAGTACATTTGCCTACGTCAATCCTGTGGTGGCCATTATCTTGGGAGCAGCATTTGCTGAGGAGCACATCTCTTTATTGCAATTTGGTGGATTGCTTATCATCCTTATCAGCGTTTTGTTTGTTAACCTATCTAAGTATAAGGGATGGCGATTTTTGCGCTACTTTCGCCCCAAACGAAGAAAAGACATTGAATCGAAGAGCTGCAAGATAGAAGCGGAGTGCAAAATTTGTTAGATAACAATAAGGAATGACTGTCACAAAGTAGATAATTTCATCAAAGGCTAAAGATTCATCCGGTTAAACTATTGCATATGGCCTAATAATTGGTCTCTTACTTTTATGATTTTTAATTTTTAATTTTGGTTTTTGCTTAGGATAAGAACAATGATGAAAATAGAAGAAGTCTTGAAGACAGATAAATTTGAGAACGACTACCACAAGGCAGTACTGAATATTGTCTATACAAGCAATTATGTAAATGGGCTACTGAAAGTGCCTTTGAGCAAGCAAAAAGTAACGCTACAGCAGTATAATATATTGCGTATATTAAGGGGGCAGTACCCCAGTCCAGCTACGGTGAATCTCATCAAAGAAAGGCTTTTGGACCATATGTCCGATGTATCCCGCATCATAGACCGCCTGGTAGAAAAGCAATTGGTATCTAGGAAGGTATGCCCCAGTGATAGGCGGGCAGTAGATATATGCATTACCGATAAGGGCTTAGCCTTATTGGAAAAGCTCGACCCTTTAATGTCTGTCCATTCCGTTTTGGACAATAACCTGACAGATGAAGAATGCCTCCAACTCAATTATTTGCTGGACAAATTGAGGGGCTAGAAAGCCAAACTCAGTAGGGCGATTCCCATACCAATGAGAATAACTATCATCTTCTTACGATTGAAATGCTGGTGATTGGCAGAAGAAGATTCAAACAATATCGTGGTGGAGATATGCAGGAAAATACCCACTACTACGGCCATGATCCTATCATAGTATTGTTCGATTTGCCACAACTGGCTAGAACTGATAAAGAGGCTGAACAAGAAACCCAATGGCGACATCAGGACGAATATGGCCAGATACGTTACTATTTTGGCCTTGCTTAGTGCGGCCTGCATTAACAAGCTACAGAGAGCAAAGGCTGCTGGAATATGGTGCAAAGCAATGCCAAACAACAATTGACCCTGGCTGTCTTTTGCCAATGGCATGCCTTCCAGGAACGCATGGAGGCAAAGACTCACCATCACCCCAATGGGAAATGCGGCCTCGTGATGGTGCTCGTGGGGATGCATATGGCCATGCTCCACTCCTTCAGAAAAACGTTCTAAAAACAACTGAAAAAGAAAACCTCCCAACACGTATATCCCTATGATGTGGGGATCGCTACTGCTGTGGTCATAGATATCCGGAATAAGATGGATAATAGTGATGGCAAACAGATAGGAGCCGCTGAATGAAAGTAAGAGCTTCAAGAGCTCGGTACTGTCCTTTCGAAACAAGAAAACACCTAGTCCCCCAACAAACGCAGAGGTAAATAATACCGCTATTGTCAGAAAAATCATCTTATGGTCTCCACTTGGTGTTTGGAAATACGCGGTTGCCATTTAATAAACAGCCTGGCCATCCAATAGCCTATAACGCTTCCAAGTAGGGCACCACATATAATATCAAACGGATAATGGACACCCACGTAGATTTGTGCAAGGCAGATAAGGCTTGCCCATGTATATGCCAAATAAGAAATGTATTTCCATGATCGCCGGAAAACCATGCTCAGGAATACGGCAATGGCGAAGTGATTGCTGGCATGTGAGGAGGGCATACTATAACCTGCTCCGCAACGCACTCTAGGTACTATTTCCTCCTGCAATGTAAGTTCATTACATGGCCGTACTCGTTTGAAAATGGGCTTTAATACAGATGCAGAAATGAAATCGGCAAGTCCTACGGTAACTATTAAGCAGAGTATCATGGCTGCCCCACGTAGCTTGAAATGACGTATAGTGAATATAATAATGAACAAATAGACAGGAGTCCAAGTGTACTTATTGCGTAAAATGGGCATTAGCCAGTCAAACACTAGGTTTGAAGCACCTTGGTTGATGGCCAAGAAAACTAACTCATCTAAATCTTTTAATTGCTCTATCATTTTGTCGACAAATATAGTATCAGTTATAGGTCTGTCATGGATAATGCGTCCAAAGATACGTTTATTGGCCGAAATATTTCATTCGAAAAATATTTGTTCCTTAACGGCCTCATGGAACCGCACATGAATAGGATGTTTTTTGCTTTTAGCAATTTCAACCAATCATTTGTGTTTTATTGAAAATTGGTCAAACGTTTGCGGAGCTGTGCATTAACAGAAAATTTATACTTTTACCAACCAAAAGTATATAAGATGACACTCATAAAAAGCATATCCGGAATACGGGGAACGATAGGAGGAAAAATAGGAGAGGGGCTCAGCCCGTTAGATGTCGTGAAGTTTTCCGCTGCCTATGGGCACATTGTCACCGAAAGGACAGGCATAAAAAAAATTGTAGTGGGCAGAGATGCCCGTCTATCTGGTCCCATGATACTCCGTCTGGTAGTTTCTACCTTGCAGGCGCTGGGAATAGAGGTGGTCGATTTGGGGCTGTCTACTACGCCCACCGTGGAATTGGCGGTGCCCATGGAAAAGGCCGCTGGAGGGATCATCCTAACGGCAAGCCACAACCCGGCACAGTGGAATGCCTTGAAATTGCTCAACGATACGGGTGAGTTCATCAGTGATGCAGATGGGAAAGCTGTACTGGCATTGGCCGAGGAGATGGATTTTGACTTTGCGGATATCCATGGTTTGGGGACATGGGTGGAGGATAATAGCTATCTGCAGAAACACATTGACGAGGTGCTGGACCTTGATACCGTTGATGCAGCAGCTATTGCTGCTGCGGATTTTTCCATTGTCGTAGACGCGGTCAATTCCAGTGGAGGAATATTTGTGCCCGCCCTATTGGAAGCATTGGGCGTAAACGTCATTCATAAGATTCATTGCGAACCTACTGGCAACTTTCAGCACAATCCGGAGCCTTTGGCAGAAAACCTGACCGACTTGGCAAAGGCGGTTGTGGAGCAAGGGGCTTCTTTGGGCATTGCCGTAGATCCAGATGTAGATAGGTTGTGCTTCATGATGGAAAACGGAGAGCTCTTTGGAGAGGAATATACCTTAGTGGCAGTGGCAGACTATGTATTGGAACAAACAGGTGGAGGCAACACGGTGTCCAACCTGTCATCGACAAGGGCATTGCGGGATGTGACCGAAAAGCATGGCGGGCAATATTTCGCTGCCGCAGTAGGAGAGGTAAATGTAGTAGCCAAGATGAAAGAGGTAAATGCCGTGATAGGGGGAGAAGGAAACGGAGGCGTTATCTATCCTGCCACACACTATGGACGAGATGCCCTAGCCGGTATCGGCGTATTCCTGACACTTTTGGCAAAAAGGGGAGTTTCCATCTCTGAGCTAAAAAAAACTTACCCAGCTTATTTCATGTCCAAGAACAAGATCAATCTGACGCCAACGTTGGATATCGATGGGCTTTTGAGCAAAATGGAAGAAAAATATGTCCACGTGCCGCATAGTAATATAGACGGATTGAAAATCGATTTTAAGGATTCGTGGGTGCACTTGAGGAAATCAAATACAGAGCCGATTATCAGGGTATATACCGAAGCAACCAGCCAAGAAAAAGCCGACGATTTAGCCGAACGGATTATTTTGGAGATCAGGGCGATTATTGATTGATTGGTCATTGGTTTATTATCGGGATGTAAAATATTATGCCCGTACCAAGCTTTAGTCTCTCAGCTTTGGTCTTTCGGCTTTATCTTTTTAATTTTGTTTTTTTAATCGGAATCATGCGAATATATCTAGATAATGCGGCCACTACGTCGATAGATCCCACTGTCCTTGCCGAGATGGTACTAGTGATGCAAGAGCATTATGGAAATCCAAGCTCCATCCATGCGGATGGAAGAAAGGTACGAACCCTTGTTGAACAGGCCCGTAAAAAAGTGGCGTCCCTTTTGAATGTATCTCCCGCGGAGATTTTCTTTACTTCTGGAGGCACTGAAGCAGATAATATGGCAATAAGGCGTGGTGTGCTTGACTATGGCATTACACATGCTATCAGCTCACCGTTAGAACATCATGCGGTTTTACATACCTTAGAAAAGCTCCAGGATGACGGGCATATCAAGCTGAGCTTGCTTGATGTAGATGATAAAGGCCATATAGATGTTGAGCAGCTAGAAGATTTGTTGAAGAATAATGATCGCACTTTTGTTTCGTTGATGCATGCCAATAATGAAGTAGGCACTTTGACGGATATTGCACTTATATCAGAAATTTGCAGGAAATATGATGCTATTTTCCATAGCGATACCGTACAGACAATGGGGCACTTTGTACATGATTTTAGCGCATTGAATGTTGCTTTTGCCACAGGTGCTGCCCATAAGTTCCATGGGCCTAAAGGTGTAGGATTTTTATATGTCAATCATCAGTATAAGATCAACCCCCTTATCTACGGCGGTGCACAAGAGCGCAATATGCGTGGTGGTACGGAAAATGTGTACGGGATAGTGGGCTTGGCAAAGGCGCTTGAGCTCGCCTATGCCCATATGGATGAGCACAGGAAACATATTCAAGGGTTGAAAGACTATATGCGCCATGAGCTGCTTCAATCCATTCCGGGCATCAGCATCAATGGGGAGCAAGATCCAGACCATAGTTTGTACACGGTTTTGAATGTCTCGTTTCCAGAGATGGAAATGGCGGATATGTTGCTGTTCAACTTGGATATAGCGGGGATTTCTGCCTCTGGAGGCAGCGCCTGTAGTTCCGGTTCAAACATAGGTTCGCATGTGCTGCATGCCATGGGGATAGATAAAAATAGACCATCCGTACGTTTCTCGTTCAGTAGAAGCAATACAAAGGAAGAGATAGATGTGGTCGTCTCAAAATTGAAAGAGCTCTGCCTAGAGAAGGTCTGATCCCAGCAAAGCAAACTTTTTGCCTTCAGAGATGTTGCTTAAGTACATCATCAATTGAAAAACATTAGAAGGAGGGTAAAAACATGAGTGATCAAGTGAAATATGCGAAGGACGAAGCACAGAAAAAGGCGCTAAGTCCTGAGAATAAGAAAAAGGAAGAAGACAAAAAGAATGACGATCCGGCATTGATTCAGGATGTCATTGATAGCAAGGACAGCTTTACGGAGCGCCCCCATAAAAGGACACATGTGCGTTCCGAAGATTCCACACCTGATACAATATAGACTTTGTGTCAGTAAAAAAGGGTTGCTTTTCAAAAGAAAAGCAACCCTTTTTTACTGAGCTAGCATCCATGTACTCACTGGTAAGAAAAGGTTAGTCATTGATGATTTAATCATTAACTAACATGTTTAAGAAAAGTACTTATTTTATGTTTCATTTGTCTCCTATCTACGATAAAGTCCAAGAAGCCGTGTTCCAGTACAAATTCGGCCGTTTGAAAACCTTTAGGCAAATCCTTTTTAATCGTTTCCTTGATGACCCTTGGACCCGCAAAACCAATTAAGGAGCCAGGTTCACTGATGTTGATATCTCCCAGCATCGCATAAGAAGCGGTGACTCCACCAGTGGTGGGATCCGTAAGGAGCGATACATAAGGCAATTTTGCTTCGCTAAGTAGGGCAAGCTTGGCCGATGTCTTGGCCATTTGCATCAATGAGAATGCCGCTTCCATCATACGTGCGCCGCCAGATTTGGAAATAAGGAGAAAAGGAAGCTTATTTTTGATGCAGTAATCAATAGATCGAGCAATTTTCTCTCCTACCACAGAGCCCATGGACCCACCTATAAACGTAAAGTCCATACAGGCTATGACTAATTCTTTGCCTTCCATTTTACCATGCGCGCAACGGATAGCATCATTCAATCCAGTTTTGGCGTGGCTTTCTGCAATACGCTCGGGGTATGGTTTTGTATCTACGAAATGGAGCGGATCTCCAGAGGTAAGGTTAGCAAACAGTTCCGTGTATTCGTTTTCATCGAAAAGAATGGAAAAATAGGCTTCAGAACCAATCCGTATGTGGTAACCGCAGTATTGGCAGACATATTTGCTTTCTATTTGTTCTGATTTCAATAGAGGTTTTTTGCAAGATGGGCATTTGTTCCATAGCCCATCAGGAGCCTCTTTTTTATTTTGTGTTTCCGTGCTGATACCGGCACGCTCTCGTTTAAACCAAGCCATTCACAATAATTTGTTGTCCGTGCAAAGTAACAAAAAATTGTCCATACCTGTAGTATATCCCCCACAATAATGATGGCGGTGTTTGATGCCTAGTCTGTTTTGCCGTTACATTGACCAATATAGTTCGCAAGGTCTGCTAGATCATCAAGTTCTATGGTTGCCGGCGTGGTGACTGTTTCAGGCTCCCAGGGAGTCACGTTGAGCCAAGCGGTTTGGCAGCCTAGGGACATAGCCGGAGCCATATCCTTGGAATAGGAATCGCCGACTACAATGCATTCATCGCCTTCTAGGCCCAATTGTGTCAGTCCCAGCGCAAATATCTCCGGATTGGGCTTACGAACCCCAGCCTTGGCCGACTCGACCACTGCTAGAAAAAGATCCGATAGCTTAAATTCACGGAGTACTTCATCTATATTGCCATAGAAATTGGATACCAAAACGATCGGATACTGTTTGGAAAGGCTCTCCACGACGGGACCGGTTTTTCTGATGGTGTCCAGTACCAGCCTATAGCAATCTTCCACAATATGAAGGATCTTTCTCTTGTCTAGTTCTTGACCCTTTTGAATTAGAAAGGCAAATTGCTCTCGCACCTTGATGTAGAGCACATCAAAGAAATTATGGTGCTCTAGGACCAGCAGTTTTGTGGCCAAGGTCCTTTCCCCATGTACGTAGGCCGTGTAGAACTGCTCCTTACTGACAGGTATTTCGTTTTTTTTGTACATGCTCCATAGTACATGTGCCCAATGAACACCATTGGTATCAATGGTGCCGCCATAATCCATGATTATACCTTTAATCATATGTTAAATCTTTATTTCTACGTTTCAAAGCAATAAGGAGAAGACCTATGCCTATCCATACCAATTCGCGGATACGAACTACAACTCCTATCAATAATCCCAAGGCGGACGTAAATCCCACACTTTTCAGGGCCAATGCCAACCCGCCTTCGCGCACACCTAGCTGCATGGGGAAGAAGAAGGCTGCATTAGCCAAAAGCGATGAACCGGAGCTGACCAGCAAGGCCTGCAATATGCTCATATCGGCAGACAAGGCATTGGCGGTGAAATAAATCTCGGCACAGCTCACGATGCGTGCAAAAAATTCCCACCACAGGGAAGCATAGAATTGCTTTTTCCTATCTCCATAGAATGCCCTAATTTGCTCATCTATATTATTTAACGTTTCGAAATGCTCCTCTTCAAATGCAGCCAGTTTTTTTCCCACCCAAGGAAGCCTCTTGAGGTATTTGAAGCTTTGAAGGGTAAATCCATTGCGATAAATAAGCACAAACCAATAGCATAATAGTAAACCAAGTAGGAATATAGCCACGAAGACTATGTGCATATAGGTGCTGAGGTCTACGATGGCTATCAAAAAGATAATGGAAACCAACCAGAATACGACATGGGAAAACATGTGCATCAGACTGTATAGCAATACAGATGAACTGGCTTTTTCGATGCCCAGCTTAGGCTTCAATTCCATGATGCGATAGGGCTCGCCGCCTAAGGCAATAAACGGAGTGATGTAATTGATAATATAGCCTGTAATGGTAACGTAGAGAATACTTCCGAAAGGTAGTTTGGTACTAGGATCCTTAGGTTCGTGGATGACTTGATTAAAAGCAATGGCATTACAGATATATACCAATAGCCAACTCCCTATAATGACTACAAACCACCAACCTATCTGCTTGACGCTGCTGGAGATTGTGCCCCAGCCCAAACTGTGGGTCATATAACCCAACGTCAGTAGACCGATGGCAAAAAAAAGTACTTTATACAGTTTTGCCTTCATGCGTAGCTTCAGTGTACCTTCCTTTTGTCAATGCCTCATAAAAATGACTGCTCACTTTTTCCTGCTCTCTGCACATGTAGATGAGTATGGGGTTCAACACCAATAGATCAAAAAAGAAATAAATCCATGCCTGATCGATGAATAGCCATAAAAATAGGAAGATGACACGGGTATTGAATTGCACAATGTTTGTATATTTCATCAAGGGCCTGTTCATGACCCTGAAATCGGTGATCAGATCTTGTGGCAGGGTAGACTGGCCAAACACCGACTTTACTTTTGACAAAAATAACTGTAACTTGGGAGATAAGCGCTCCTGCAAGGCCGTATAGTTCATATAGCCTCGGGCCACAAATCTTTTAAATACCCCTTTGGTGTTCTTATAATCTTCGGCTAGGTCTGTGGTGTTATCCAGCTCGCTCCCTATCTTTCCCTTGATGAAGAACAAGTGTACATTTCGATAGTAATCTGCCATGGCCGATTGGAACACATGCGATACACCTGCGGCTATGCCAAACAACCAGATCCAGGCACTCCAACCTTGATCCATACTTCTCAAGCAGATGGCAATGTGAATGGATGCAAACCAAAAATCCCCGGCAAACCCATCCAAGATACGGCCAAATCTACTTTTATTATCGGTAAGCCTGGCCAATTGCCCGTCGGCACTGTCTAGTGAGTTGGCAAATACCAGCAATAACATACCCAATACGTTCAGTGAAAGCGACTGGGGATAGAACAATACGCCTGCACCTATACCGAAAAATATGCTGATGATGGTGACCGCATTTGGCGTCAATCCCACTTTTTGGCAAAAGAGGGCAATACGATAACCTATGGGCCTATAAAAATAGATATCTATCTTTTCTTCTGTATCGTTGGATTTGAAGGTTTGTTCTAGTGTCAGTTTAGGCATTTTTTACTTCGTATTGGTCTTTAAGTAGGTTTGCAGTCAATATATGATGTATACTTTGGGCAATATAGGGTGCTGCCTTTTCCCTGCAAGGGGCAAAGCTAGGCCAGTCATTCATGTCAATCAGCTTGAAGTCGCCGGAGGCATCTACAATGGCATCGCCACCATATATGTGTACGCCTAGTACATCTGCGGCTCGTTCCGCCGTCTTTTGCAGTTTTGCCGCGTTGAACTGAAAATGGCTTGACGCTCCGTTGATCAGTTTATATTCCTGGAACTTTTGATGTTCGGCATCATAGGGGTAAAACCAATGAAAGAAATCCGTACCCTTTACACCATAGAATTTCACCAGATCGCCCGGCAGATGTTCTGAAATGACCGCCCGCCCAATATTACGCCTATGAAATTCCTGCAACAGCTCTATGCCCTCCTGTTTGTGGGCTACAAAGGACACGTCTTCTTTATGTATAGCGTGGAAGTCTCCTCGCTTGATCCAATAACCTTTCGATTCCAATTGATCAAAAGCCTGTTCTTCATTTTGATCGGTCACCACTGCGATGCTCTTGGGATGTGGAATGCCGTTCCTTGTCAGGTGCACCGTCATGTTTTCTCGGTAGCAGTTTTCTATTCCAAAAGCGGAATTGATGACAGGTACGCCAGTACGTTCGATTTTTTGCAGATGCTGCAGCAGTTTCTTGCTCCTGGCCATGGTGATGATCGGCATGGCCTTTATGGGAGAAATCCTCAAAAAAGCATCTTCTTCATAATGATAGACTTGATGTCCCAACTTTTCAAGCGCACTAACGGTCAAAGAAAATACAGCCCTATCATTGCCAATATGATTTGGTGAGTACAGGTCTTTGCGTGGAATGGCAATTATTTCCATTATCTACTTATATTTTATTTGCAATGGAAGCTCTGTTCAATTTGTTCAGAAATGCTTCGGCTACTTTTATGTCCTTTACATGATCGATGTCTACGATTTGTGAAAAAGGATGGGCTTTTACGTGTAAGCCCTGTTCTAGTAATAAGCGCTGAAAGTTACGCATTCTTTCCATTTTTTTGCTAATAGCGAGCTGTGCTGTGCTCAATGCCTTGCTTCTCAGGCAATAAATTCCTCCAGAAACATGTGCATAATAGGACTTGCTTTGATCGCTAAAGCCCAATATCTCCCTATTCGCATTGACACGGACATAGAGAGGCGACTCGTCATCTACAAAAGACGTCACGCCCATAAGGGCATCTACTGATTTGTCGGATTGAAAATCCTCTATCAGGTTATGAAACTCCATTTCAGCAAAAACGGTATCCGTTGTGGTCAAACAAAGTTCGGTGATGTGCGGAAACGCGTCTAAAAGTTCACAAAGGCTATGTAGCGAGCTCACAGTGTCCTTCTTTACAATCTGGATCGGCGCGTGAACCTTCAGCTTTCGGAGCACTCTTTCCAGTTTGGGACTATGTTTGTTGATCACTACATAGATACTTTCAGCCCGCTCATCCATAAATATCCTCACCAGCCTTTCTATGAGGCTCTCCCCCTGCAAAGGAACAAGGGGTTTGGGAAGCGTAAAGCCCTCCTTTGCGAGACGGCTGCCTTCGCCTGCAGCTATAATGCCAAATACCATTTTCTGTCTATAATCTGTTAAAAATCAAATTTCACCCTAAAACGAACACCCCATTTCGGGCTATTGGGCAAGTCTAGGTAGTTAAGACGTCTCACAGCGTCCACGCGCAATAACTTGAAAATATTGGCTACGCCCGCACTCGCTTCCATATAAGGTGTATTTCCTATCACATAGGAAATAGACTGGCCTTGGTTATTCGTCGGAAACAATAGATTGTTGCCGTTTATGTTTGGATTGTTCTTATCACTCAAACCACCATAGAGTGCCTTGAAACTGAATACTTCACGCCATTTCAACTTTCTAAACAACGGAATCTTATTGAACAGAAAGCCGTTCATATAGTATTGTATATTTAGATTCACGTATTTATCACTTACAAATTCCATAAAATTCATCATATTATATGAATTTAGCTGGTAGGCATAAGTTTGGTTGGCCCTAGGTAGAGACAATAGCGCAAAAGGAATTTCCTTGCCAAAAATATAGCCGCCATCTACCATCCAATCCACATAGCCAAACTGTGAAAGGTATGAACGTTTAGATATCGCTCCAGATAAGTGGTGATACTCGTGGTCTCCGTTGAACAAACCCTTTATGCCTGCTGCATATCGTAAGGTAAAGATAGGATATTTGTTTATAATGGGAATACGGTACAGCTTGCCTTGATAGAATTTTTCATTGGGCGCATAGCGCAATTCGAGACTGGCTTCCGAATTGTTGATATAAGGAATGTTCTCTATACCTTCTGCAGTCTGCCGTTGAAAGGCAAGTACCCCCGCAGCCTGTTGTTGCCAGCGAGAGAAGCCTAACTGATAGGAGAAGTGGTTCTCAAACTCCTTGATGTACTCTACTTTGTATGTCTCGTTATAGAGCCATCTGTTGTTGTCCCCACGCTTGAAAGACAAGAGGAAGTTGTCTTCCTGTACGAATTGCAACTCTTGTCCAGGGATTTTCGTGTCCTTTTGATAGCTGACTCGCATGTAGTGCAAAGGGAAGTGATAGACTGATTCGTTGTTGAACGAATAGGTGCCACTAAGGAAATATTTCCACTTTTGATCCCTGAAACCATAAGCAGCATAGGTCTCCATGTAGAACCGTTTACTGAGATTGGGCGTAGTGCGTCCCCCTACACGAAGTCTGAAACCTTCTACCGGGTTGAAACTATAAAAAGTATTGACAGGACCTATTTCAAATTTGTCAAAGGACTTGTAGCCCGCCAATAGGAGCGTAGCAATGTCCATTGTCCGCCTGAAGGATGGAATGCGTTGCAGGGTGTCGATATTTTTGTATATGTCCGCCTCCAGGTTGTCCAAAGGGATGGGACGCAGCTGGTCCCATGCAGCATCAGAATCGGCTATTTTCAGGTTCTTTTGCTCTAGCTTAGGGCCCTGATATGTGCTGTCTGGACGAGGCTGGTTAATGAGGTAGTCATTGATATCCGTCACCCGACGACCATAAAGGCCACTGCCATTTTTGCTGAGCGCAAATTCCATGTCCAGTGTGCTGTTCGACAAGCGATAACGGCCGTCTTCCGCCTTCTCAAAGGAAAGCGTTGCCTCCATATTGCGCAGGAAATTGAGGTTCACCGCTTCGTCCAGTGTCAGTACGGCCTTTTGCACGGCATAGTTGCCATCTAGGGTAATATATATCTTACCTTGAAACAACATGTCGGCCCTATTGCGTGGTACGAAACTAAGTTCTACCAAATAGGGTTGTTGCGTTTTGATCGTGTCTGTAATATAAAATTTCACTACCAAACGGATAAACTTAAAAACAGGCAATAAACTCACTTAACTTACTGATTATCAGTAAATATTTTCATTAGATAAAAAAGCC
>NZ_ATZA01000034.1 GCF_000427965.1 Olivibacter sitiensis DSM 17696
CACTGGGCGTGGGGAGGGGGAGGTGAAACATATCTAGGAGCTTGCTGACGGTAGAAATTACGGCGCAGGCAGGCGGAACTATGCAGGGCGGCCTTGGAAAGTTTGCGTCTAGGGATTTTGGTGGCTTGTGGCTCAAAGGGATGGATGCAGCGAAGCCTAGCGTCCATCTGGTATAGGCCGCCAAAATCCAGCAAACTTTCCCCAGCCGCAAAAGCAGTTTTTGCCTACTTTTTTCTGCTTTGGCAAAAAAGTAGGTGCCCAGTCGCGGCAAGAGCGACGGAAGGGAAAGAGCGAAGGGAAAAAAAGTTGTGAGATATGAGATTGAACCATCATGCGGCACTTGAAAGGCCTTCTGAAAGGAACAACATTCATAGCAGCAAAAATAGGGCTGCACGTTGCGATGCAGGCCCTGCCCATTCCACAGCAATGGGAACAGGGCAATGGGCTGCTCCACCGATCATGCAAGCAGTGCCGAGCCTCCTTTTTGCGGTGGTGTCGAGGGAAAGGTCTGTGCGGAGCAAAAAACAGCGACTCTCCTTTGCCCTGTAGGGATGGACCGTGCGAGAGATTGCCTTGGAATGGGCTAGCGCTTTGGTTACTTTGGGGCAATGCCAAAGTAACGGAAAAGAAGTAAAAGCCTTGGCCCGGCTTGAGGGCCGGAAAGGAAAGAGCGAGGGGAAAAATGAGATATGAGATTAGATCACCATACGACGCTTGCAAGGCCTTCTGAAAGGGATAACATTCATAGCAGCAGGAATGCAGGTTAAGCGTTGATAGTACGAGCGGCCTTGAGCAATTGGCGTTAAGAATGCCGATGGCTGACGGATATGATGGTTGAATGCAGCTTTGGCTGATAGCAAGCTGTGAAAATGCCAAAGCCTAGCGTTCAACGTGCTCTTGCCATCGGCATTTAGCCAAATTGGTCACAGCCGCAAAAGCCNTTTTTGCCTACTTTTTGGGGCGACTGCCAAAAAGTAGGTGCCCAGTCGCGGCAAGAGCGACGGAAAGGAAAGCGCGAAAGGAAAATGAGACATGAGACACCAGATATGAGACAACAGACATGAGACACCAGATATGAGACAACAGACGTGAGACGTGAGATTAGAGCGTCTTGCGGCGCTTGAAAGGCCTTCTGAAAGGAACAACATTCATAGCAGCAGGAATGCAGGTTAAGCGTTGATAGTACGAGCGGCCTTGAGCAATTGGCGTTAAGAATGCCGATGGCTGACGGATATGATGGTTGAATGCAGCTTTGGCTGATAGCAAGCTGTGAAAATGCCAAAGCCTAGCGTTCAACGTGCTCTTGCCATCGGCATTTAGCCAAATTGGTCACAGCCGCAAAAGCCATTTTTGCCTACTTTTTGGGGCGACTGCCAAAAAGTAGGTGCCCAGTTGCGGCATGAGCGACGGAAAGGACAGAGCGAAGGGAAAAAGTCGTTGGTTGTGAAATATGAGACATGATTAGACCATCATGCAGTGCTAGAAAGTCTTTCCATAGGATAAGCTGTCCGTCTTTGGCGGATGAGAAAGATAGTACCCACTCAAAAAAAAAAAACCAGCCGCTGTTAAGCGGCCGGCCGGTAGTGTAATTATATGATAAAGGGGGAGTTCTTAGCTGTTACAGCGCGGCAATGGCGATATTGTCCGCAGTATGGTCAAGCTTGGCTACTAGGTCGTTTGAGCGGGCGAAGCTGCTCTCCACTTCCAGCAGAAGGGGCAGTGTCTGCGTGTCTATCAAGTGGCTGTACTCTTTCTTCAGGGACTTGAAGCTGTCCTTTTCCTGTGCCAGCTCTGCCTTGAGCTGTGCCTGCAGCTTGGCGATGGCCTTGGCCTCATAGGCATCCCTGTCGGCATGTTTCCTCGCGTAGATGGCCTCTATCTCGGCGATGGCCTTCCTGCTGTCCTCCACGCGGAGGCCCTTGTTGATGTCGTCCTGGTAGACACCCACGAAGTAGGCCTTGTCGGCATCCAGCTCTTTGTGGTTGCCCTTGCTGTTGCGAATGCGCTCAGTTGCCAGTTCATACTGGTCCCAGAGGACTTCCACGTTGCGCTGGTGGAAGGCGATGCCGTCCTTGAAGTGGTTGATGGTTCCCTGCTCATGGGAGAGGGCGTGCTTGTTCTTTTCGTTGCCCTTGTTGATGTTCGAGTTCGTGTTTGCAAAGCTGCCGGCTACGGTGGCTGCACAGATCATTGCGGTTAATGCGATAGTTTTCATGATTTCTATATTTTAAATTTTTATACCTTATTTTTTGAGAGCGTCAAATTTATTGCTCTTTTGTATGTAAGACGTTGCGAAATCGAAAAAGTTGCATGGTGTTTGGGCACTTCTAGACGAACGGGCAGAAGTACTCGACGAACACCCCGCGCATTAGACATAAGGGCTGTTTTGGTAGACGAAAATTGGGTTGTGACATACTGGATATGAGATGTGAGATATGAGACACCAGACATGAGATTAGACCACCATACGGCGTTTGCAAGGAGTTCTGAAAGGGGGAGGTGGAACATGTCTAGGAACTTTTGGACGGTAGAAATTGCGGCGCAGACAGGCGGAACTATGCAGAGCGGCCTTGGAAGATTTGCGTCTCGGGGCTTGGTGGCCCGAGGATCAAGGGGATGGATGCAGCGAAGCCTAGCGTCCATCTGGATGGAGGCCACCAAAGCCCAGCAAATTTTCCACAGCCGCAAAAGCCATTTTTGCCTACTTTTTGGGGCGACTGCCAAAAAGTAGGTGCCCCGTCGCGGCAAGAGCGACGGAAGGGAAAGAGCGAGGGGAAGAGTATTGTTCGTAGAGGCGCAAAATATTGCGCCTCTACTGGACCATCATGCGACGCTAGAAAGCCTTTCCTTAGGGTAGCAACAATGATAGCAGTAGGGATGGGAATACGTTACTTCTCGGAACTCGGGAAAGGAATCTCCGATTCTTCCATCGGATAGGGGGAGCCTTAGTGTGCCGATAGCACCTTCATTCAGTCCCTATCTTATTCCTATTCCATCGATATCCAGCTATACTACAGCGAAAAAAAAAACAAAAGCTATATAATTAAGTGACTCATACCGAATCCTCATCGGACTAAACGGTAATATAGGGCGCATTATAGTTATGATAACGTACAAGCTTGTTTAGCGAGATGGAATGGCATCTTTGCCCCTAAGCATATTGCCCATATACCACCCAGCCATTAAGCCGACAATCAGGCTCAGTATAAAGAATGGGGTATAGATTTGGCCTATACCACGTTGTGCCCGGTCTATATCTGCGACGACGCCTACACCTAGCTCTGCACAGAAACCAAAAATGCCGAAGAAAAATAGGTGCAACTTACTATTCTCATTATAGTAGCTGATCAGGGCTGCGCCCATAAGATAGACTAAGCCAAACAGCGTAAAGTGCATAGGTACAGGCAGCAATCCGCTCAACGAACGAGTAGATGCGGCAAAGCAGGCTGTACCGATACCAAAGAGCATCAGAAATGCAATGGAGGGCTTTTCGAAAGCGGCGCGCCAGGTTCCTTTGGTTGGTGATCGGAGGCTGAAAAAGATGCTTAGCAGCGAAACAAAAAGACAGAACAGAGATACATAGGTGGCAAACTCGATAAGTTTGTCACCTTGAAAACCGTATATGGTAGATGCAGGATACGAGAACGATTTGGGCAAGTATCGCAGAACGGCTATTTGCATGCCTTTGACAAGAGCAAGCAGAGTAAAGGAAAATACGATACTCCGCAAAGGGTTCATTTCCACTTGGTCGCGCAGGAAATTAGAAACTTCCCTCTTTTTGAGGGCAATGAAGAGAAACAAGGTGGACTGTAGACATAAAAAAGCGACAACAGGCCATGTGTAATTGGATAGGCCAAATCTTTCGAGAAGGTAGTAATAGATGGAACCACTGTAGCTAATGAGGGCGATGAAGGTAGAGATGGCTGCGAAACCTGCCAAGAGTAATGCCCAGGTCTTGTCCGTCCGTAGATTATGGTTCACCTTTGCATACTCTTCGTTGAGCAGTTCGGGGCGACCTAGGCGTTTCTGAGCGATAAGGAAGGCTTCTTCTTCGCTGAGCCCTGTAGTAATGAGCCCTTCCGCACTATCTTCCAAATGTGCTTGCAGTTCATGGCGGTCAGAGTTGGTAATAGTACCTTGTTCGTAAAGATCTTGGATGCTGCGGCTTATAGCCTGTTGTAGGTCAAATTGGGGCTTTTCCATAATGTATTGATGAGGTCGTGTAAAAAATTCCATTGTTCATATTGGCTATCAAGTTCGATATGGCCTTTTTGGGTGAGCGCGTAATAGCGGCGTTCTTTTCCTGTGCTTCCGGTTTTCCATGTCGCGGCAATCCATTCCTTGGCCTCCATCTTTTTGAGGATGGGGTATAAGGTGCCTTCCGCTACGGCTAGTTTTTTGCCCGATAACCGTTCAATTTCCTGGATGATTTCGTAACCATAGCTTTCCTGTCTACGAAGTATAAGTAAGATAATAGGTGCCAAGGAGCTGGCCATAAGTTCTTTGCTGATTTCCTTCATAAAAGCAAATATACATAGAAGTTCTATGTATAAAAATATTTTTTTTCTTTTTTTTGATTTGGGGACGGAAAGAGCGAGGGGAAAAGAGTTGCGAGATATGAGACATGAGATTAGGCCACCATGCGGCGCTAGAAAATCTCTCTGAAAGGGATAACAGTCATAGCAGCAAAAATAGGGTTGCACGTTGCGATGCAGGCCCTGCCCATTCCACAGCAATGGAAACAGGGCAAAGGGCTGCTCCACCGATCATGCAAGCAGTGCCGAGCCTCCTTTTTGCGGTGGTGTTGCGGAAAAGGCCTGTGCGGAGCAAAAAAACAGCGACCCTCCTTTGCCCTGTAGGGATGGGCCGTGGGAGAGATTGCCTTGGAATGGGCTAGCGCTTTGGTTACTTTGGGGCAATGCCAAAGTAACGGAAATAAAGTAAAAGCCCTGGCCCGGCTNGAGGGCCGGAAAGGACAGAGCGAGGGAAAAAGAGTTACGAGATATGAGATTAGAGCGTCATGCGGCGTTTGAAAGTCCTTCTGAAAGGGATAACATTCATAGCAGCAGGAATGCAGGTTAAGCGTTGATAGTACGAGCGGCCTTGGAAAGTTTGTGTCTCGGGGCTTGGTGGCCCGAGGATCAAGGGGATGGATGCAGCGAAGCCTAGCGTCTATCTGGTATAGGCCACCAAAGCCCAGCAAATTTTCCACAGCCGCAAAAGCGTTCTTTGTTTACTTTCTTTCGCGTTTGCAAAGAAAGTAAAAGCCCTGGCCCGGCTTAAGGGCCGGAAAGGACAGAGCGAGGGAAAAAGAGTTGCGAGATATGAGACACCAGATATGAGATGTGAGATTAGACCATCATACGGCGCTTGCAAGGAGTTCTGAAAGGGATAACATTCATAGCAGCAAAAATAGGGTTGCACGTTGCGATGCAGGCCCTGCCCATTCCACAGCAATGAGAAACAGGGCAAAGGGCTGCTCCACCGATCATGCAAGCAGTGCCGAGCCTCCTTTTTGCGGTGGTGTTGCGGAAAAGGTCTGTGCGGAGCAAAAAACAGCGACCCTCCTTTGCCCTGTAGGGATGGGCCGTGGGAGAGATTGCCTTGGAATGGGCTAGCGCTTTGGTTACTTTGGGGCAATGCCAAAGTAACGGAAAAGAAGTAAAGCCCCGGCCCGACATGAGCGACGGAAAGGAAAGCGCGAGGGAAAAAGAGTTACGAGATATGAGACACCAGATATGAGACATGAGATTAGACCATCACTCCTTAAGGTAGCAACAATGGTAGCAGCGTTAATTTTATTTTTTTTTTGATATTTATATCATTGTTATTGTACTTTTGCAGCTCAATATTGCCGATGTAGCTCAGCTGGTAGAGCAACGCATTCGTAACGCGTAGGTCGCAGGTTCGAATCCCGTCGTCGGCTCACGGAACCAAGGGCTCCTTCTGTTTCAGAGAGGAGCCCTTGCTGTTATGGCTTATCGGTCTATATGCCTGTTCCGCATACGATAGATGCGGTCCGATTCCATTGCCCAGTCCATGGGTTTGCCCCATTCCACCAGCCTGTCGTTGAAGTAATAGAGCCAATAGCTCTCGAGGCCACTCTTGCTTTCGCCAGCCCTTATTCCACTGATGGGGCCGCTGAACTGCAACACTTCCAATATGCCATCTTCATATTCTTTTGCCCCAACCACATTGTCCGGCTTTTTCTTCAGTGCATCGACTGTTTCGGCTTTGCTCATGCCAATCTTTACATTGTATAGATTGATCGATCTCATGGCGCTGCAGGCGCTCAGGATTACGCTAATGATGAAAAATAAAAAGAGTAGCTTTCTCATAACTGATGTGTTTAAATATAATAGGATTTTTGTGGTTTGACCTGAATACTTACGGGCGAGTTTAAATAGCTATTGTAAAATAGTTGCGACAGCCAGCTGCCTTTATAGCTTAGTGGCCCTCAGCATCTCCCTTTTGCCGGGCGCGCCCGGGAGCTTCTCGATGGTAAATCCAAGTGCTTTGAGGCTGCGTTTCAGTTTTCCGGTGATGGCATAGGTCACAAATAGCCCCTGTGGGCGAAGGAACTCGGCAACGTGGGCTAAGGCTTCGTCATTCCACATTTCGGGCTGATGAACGGCTGCGAAGGCGTCGAAGTAAACAACATCGAAGCGTTTGGTACTGTGAAAATCGAGCAAGGTGCTGTGGGCGATTTCCCAGCTGAGCCGAGCTCCGGGCCAAGGGATTTCGCCATGCTGGGCCTGGCTATAATGTGTCATGAAATGCTCCCACAGGGCGGGGCTGACGAGTGTATCATAGCCTGTCTGGCCAATGGTTTCTATGGGAAGGGGATAGGCCTCTATGCCCTTATATTGGAAAGAGATAGAGTGTTCAATGGTATATTGGGCGCTCAGCAAAAAGTTGAGTCCCGTGCCAAAACCCACCTCCAATACACTTAGCTCCTTGGCGCCCGATTGCTTTAGGAAGTCCTTGAGGCCAGCCTCCAGGAATACATGGCGGCTTTCCTGCACGGCACCGTGTCGCGAATGGTAATGCTCGCCTATCTCGGCATGGTACAGCGTCTTTGACCCGTCGCCCGTCACTACGAACTCCATGGCTTATTGAAATTGGTTAACATGATGACTAAGATCGTAGACCGGCACCCCCTGCACCTGCTGGGCGATGATGCTGCTCCCTATGGCCGAGCGATAGCCACCCGCACAGTGCACCACAATGGCTTTGTCGGTAGGGATAAGGTGTACCGTCTCGCGCAACCGGGGCAAGGGAATAGCTATGGCATTTGCAAAGAGCTTGCCCTGTTTTACCTCGCTGTCATTGCGAATGTCGAGGATGGTGTAGTGCTCGGGATGTTCTTTAAAATCCTGTAAGGGTAGAGGGCTGGATGCTTGTTTTCCGCTGCTGTGAAGCACCAAGCCCTTCACTTGCTTCTCGTATCCTATCTTGGCCAGCTTGCGCAGCAGTAGCCTGCCTTCTTGCTCGGTATCGGTCAGCAGGTAGAAAGACTCTCCGGGGTCGATGATGGAACCTGCCCAGGTTTCAAATTTTGGTCCATCGGGTAGATTGATGGCTTTGGGATGATGGCCTTGGGCAAAGTCTGCTGCCGTACGCCCGTCTACTAGGAGGCAATCTTCTTCCTCTGCGGCCTCCAAAGGGAATAAGACCACGGCGGCCAAGCTGCTTTCCAGCTCGTCGGCACCCGCCTTGTTGAGGGCCACATCATATGGGAAATATTTGGGCACAAAAGGCTGGTCGGCAGTGATCATGTCCACAAAGGCACTTTCGTCCATGTCTTGCAGGGCGTAGTTAGATTTCCTTTCTTGCCCAATGGTGCTGCTTCGTTCGCTGCTCATGTTCTTGCCGCATAGCGAGCCGGCGCCATGGGCAGGGTATACAACCACCTCATCGTCCAGTGTCAACAACTTCTCGTGCAGGCTATGGTAAAGCTGCACTGCCAGCTCTTCCGCTTTGGCACGCAGGCTACCTACGTTCTCCCGGAGGTCGGGCCTGCCCACATCGCCCACGAAGAGCGTATCGCCCGTAAATACGGCGATGTCCCTGCCGTCTCCATCATTCAACACGATGCAGATGCTGTCTGGCGAATGGCCGGGCGTAGGAAGGGCCCGAAGGCCGTATTCGCCTAGGCTTATACCGTCCATCTGATCGATGGCCTCATGCGGGTATTCGGCTTCTATGAGGCTGCTGCAATAGATGGTAGCACCTGTCTGATGGTGAATTTCCAGGTGCGAACTAACGAAATCGGCATGGGGGTGCGTTTCAATTACTCCCTTTATCTTGGCACCATGTTCGTCCGCAAAATCATAATAGGACTGTGGATCTCTGGCAGGGTCTACCAACCATACTTCTTTGTTCTCCAACAAAGCATAGGAGGCATGCGCCAATCCATCGTCATAAAACTGTTCTATATGCATACGCGAGAAAATCTTTACAATAATAGCAAAAACTGCTTGTTTGGCTATCTTATTTTTGTCAAAAGTGGATTTTGTCGTGCCTAGGCTATAGGTCCTCCCCAATTGTTGCTACCTTAGCTAGCAATATGAACAATATGCCCCATTGCCGGAGATTACTTTTTGGTTTCATAGCGCTCACGCTTTTCTTGATGTCCTTTCAGGTATTGGATATTTATTTTGAGAAAGGGAGGAGGCTTGGGGAGCTGGTAGATGCCGAGCTGGAGGAGGTTTCGGGATTGCTGGCATCGAGAAGCAACGAGGGCTATTTCTGGGTGCACAATGACAGTGGCGACGAGGCTCGTTTTTTTCTGTTGGATAGTACGGCACAAAAGAAAGCTACTTACTACTTGCAGGGGGTGAAGGCAGTGGATTGGGAGGATATGGGCTACCTGACACTCGGCGATAAGCACTACCTGCTTTTGGGCGATATAGGCGACAATGGTGCCAGGCGTCCCTTTGTGCAGGTACACATGGTAGAAGAACCCGTGTACCGGGCAGGAAAAATGGTGGATACCATTGCTCCATCTGCCATAAAGACCTATTCATTGCGTTATCCCGATGGAGCTCGGGATGCCGAATCACTTTTCTACGATCCCATAGATCAGCAATTGTATATCATTAGTAAGCGCGATTTGCAAGCGCAGGTTTATCGCACACCGCTGTTGCAAGCGCAGGACACTTTGGTGTTGCAGCGTTGTGCCACTTTGCCTTATACTTTCCTTACCGGTGCGGATATTGCCCAGGATGGCTCTGAGGTGCTGGTGAAAGACCTGCTCCACGTGTACTATTGGAAGCGTCAGGGCAAGGAGCCACTGCCCGCACTGTTTGCCAGAAAGGGGGAAGAACAACCCTATGAGCCGGAGACACAGGGCGAGGCGATAGCCTTTGGTACACGGGGAGAAGGGTATTATACCCTAGGCGAAAGGCCCTTCGGCCTATCTGCGTATTTAATGGCTTATGCCAGGAGAGGGAACTAGCCATAGGCCGTCTTTCAGGGCAGCCTATGGCAATGGGTATCTTACACGGTTTTCCCGGGATATTGTGCTAGTCCATCCGCTAGGCAGTCCAGTGCTTGGCGTAAGTCCTCTTGGTTGAGCACGTAAGCCAGTCGCACTTCATTCTTGCCGGCGCCGGGCGTGCTGTAGAATCCGGTTGCGGGAGCCATCATCACCGTCTTTTCGTCCTTGGAAAAGCTTTCCAGCATCCATTGGCAAAAGCGATCTGCATCATCTATGGGAAGCTTGGCCACTACGTAAAAGGCACCACCGGGCGTGCTGCAAAAGACGCCGGGGATGGCATTCAACCCTTCTACCAAGATGTTTCTACGTATGGTGTACTCTTCAAGCACCGTGTCAAAATAACTTTGAGGAGTGTCTATGGCGGCTTCCCCTGCAATTTGCGCTACCGAAGGCGCACTGAGCCTGGCTTGGGCAAATTTGAGGGAAGTTTGCAGCACTTCTTTGTTCTTGGTAATGAGGCAGCCCAGGCGTGCCCCACACGCGCTGTAGCGCTTGGATACCGTATCGAACACCACCACGTGCTCTTCTATGCCGTCAAGGTGCATAGGGGAGACAAATTCATTGCCATCATAGCAAAATTCACGGTATGCCTCGTCGGAAAACAAGTATAAATCATGCTTAAGACAGAGTGCCTTCAAGGACTCCATCTCTTCTTTGGAATAGAGGTAACCTGTCGGGTTATTGGGGCTGCAGATGGCGATCGCTTTTGTCTTGCTGTCAATGAGCTTTTCAAATTCGGCAATGCTGGGAAGGGCAAATCCGTTCTCAATAGTAGAAAGGATGGGCCGGATCGTGACGTCTGCCATGCAGGCAAAGCCATTGTAATTGGCATAGAAGGGCTCCGGAATGATGATCTCGTCGCCTGGGTTGAGGCAGGCCAAGAAAGCAATGGTAATTGCTTCCGATCCGCCATTGGTCACCATTATTTGGCTGGCATCTACGCCATAGCCCAGTTTGTTGTAGTAGGTAGACAATTTTTCGCGGTAGGAGGCGGTGCCTTCGCTAGGAGTATAGGCCCATACCTTAAAGTCTATATGCTTGACGGCATCCAGCATAATTTCCGGTGTGGGGATATCGGGTTGCCCGATATTGAGGTGAAATACTGTCTTGCCATCTTTCTTTGCCTTATCGGCATAGGGCGTCAGCTTCCGTATAGGAGAGGCAGGCATGTCGATGCCTTTTTTTGCTATTTTGGGCATTTTTTGTTTTGAAAATTTTTACAAAACTACTAATTCTCGGCGCATAAAAAAGCCATCTTTTGCATGTGAAAAGATGGCCTTGTATACTTTGTGTGCTTCTGTTTATTTTGCCACTACCTCACCCTTGATAATCAGTGTTTTGCTGGGTGTTTTTGCATTGGATGCAATGGTGATCGGTTTCGAAAAAGGTTGGGCTGCTGCTGCATTGAAGGTCACCTTTATTTGGCCTTCTTCACCAGGTTTTACAGGTGTTTTTGAATAGTCAGGAACGGTGCAGCCACAAGTAGACTGAATATTGCTGATAATGAGGGGAGCAGTACCCGTATTGGTGAATTTGAAAGTGTATGTGACGGGCGTGCCCTGCGGGATCTTCCCGAAGTCATGGGTTTCTTGTTCAAATTTGAATTCAGCTTTTTCCTGAGCCGAAGCAGTAATACCTGCAAACGCCAAAAAGGCGAATACAATGGTGCAAATCATGACGAATCTTTTCATTTTTTCTATCTTTTCGATAATTAAATCAATTTACGTCTAGCTATAGACAATGATGTGGACTAAAAGTTTAAACAAATATATTCTATTGTTTCATAGTAAGCAAGCATCGTGCCTTAAAAAAATCTATATATTTTTACTACATTTGAACGCTTAGGATATAGCTAATAGACATGATTGCGACTTCATATACTGACCCTATAGATAACACCAAACTGAGTTTTGATGATTTTAAGGCGATGGTACTCAATGACTATCGCCTGGTATGCGAGAGCCGTCAGGCTAGTTTGCTCGGGCGCAAGGAAGTGCTCACGGGCAAGGCCAAGTTTGGTATTTTTGGCGATGGCAAGGAAGTGGCACAAGTCGCTATGGCCAAGGTGTTTCGCGAGGGCGATTGGCGTTCGGGTTATTACCGCGATCAGACCTTTGCCTTTGCCACCGGCATTTCTTCCGTCTATGAGTTCTTTTCGCAGATGTATGCCAATCCGGACATCCATGCCGAGCCTGCCTCGGGCGGACGTATGATGAACGGGCATTTTGCTACGCGCCTGCTGGACGAGAAAGGGGAGTGGAAAAGCCAAATGGAAATGAAAAATTCCTCTGCCGATATCTCCACTACCGGAGGCCAGATTCCACGACTGGTAGGCTTGGCGCAGGCGTCCAAAATATATAGAAATAACGCCGATCTTCACTATCTGACCCATTTTTCGAATACGGGCAACGAGGTGGCATTTGGCACTATCGGCAATGCTTCTACCTCTGAGGGTGTGTTTTTCGAAGCGCTCAATGCGGCTGGCGTGATGCAGATTCCCATGGTGCTGTCCGTATGGGACGACGGCTATGGCATTAGCGTGCCTGCGGCCTATCAAACGCTCAAGGAAGATATTTCCGAAATCTTGCGCGGCTTTCAGCGTGGGGAGGACGGATTGGGCTATGAAATATTCAAGGTGAAGGGATGGGATTATCCGGGACTATGCGAGGTATATGAAAAGGCCTCCGACATCAGTCGTCGCGAGCATGTCCCCGTGCTGATCCACGTTATCGAAATGACCCAGCCTCAGGGACATTCTACCTCGGGCTCGCACGAAAGGTACAAGTCCGGAGAACGGCTTGCCTGGGAGAAGGAATACGACTGCAACTTGCAGATGAGACGCTGGATCATATCTTCTGGCATTGCCGAAGAGGAAGTGCTTGTGGGGATTGAACAACAGGCGAAAGAATATGTGCGTGAGGAGCAGCGCCGCGCATGGAGCGACTATGGTAAGGCTTTTCACCAAGAGGCAACGGAGGCGATAGACCTTATCCGTGCCGTAGCTTCCGAGATAGCGGAGCGCGTGGCAGATGAGTTGAGCTCGGCGGTAGAGCCTACCCAAAAGCAGATATATGCTTCCGTCAGGAAAGTGCTGCGCACCACGGTAGGGGCAGAAACGGAAGCGCGCACGCGCCTGATGGATTGGTACAGAAGGCAGCAGGGGGTGATAGCCGATCGCTATCATTCCAAACTGTTTACCGATACGGACAATGCCGTCTCCAGGCTGCAACCCGTGGCGGCCATATATGGCGATAGCCCAAAAGTGGTGGACGGCAGGGAAGTGCTGAACGCCTGCTTTGCTGCCAATTTTGAGCGCGATGCCCGTCTTTTGGCATTTGGGGAAGATGTGGGCGTGATAGGCGACGTCAATCAGGGTTTTGCTGGCTTGCAAAAGCGTTTTGGTGAGCAGCGGATATTCGATACGGGCATTCGGGAGACGACCATCGTAGGCCAAGGAATTGGCCTGGCCTTGCGTGGCCTGAAGCCCATAGCGGAAATTCAGTATTTGGATTACTTGCTGTATGGGCTTACGGCCCTGAGCGATGATTTGGCTTGCCTCAGCTACCGTACCAAGGGGGGGCAGAAGGCGCCGGTCATTATCCGGACAAGAGGGCACCGATTGGAAGGCATCTGGCACTCGGGATCGCCCATGAGCATGATCTTGGGTTGCCTGAGGGGGCTGCACGTATGCGTGCCCCGCAATATGACCCAGGCGGCGGGCATGTACAATGCCCTGCTGCGGTCCGATGAACCTGCACTGGTGATCGAATGCCTGAACGGCTATCGCCTCAAGGAACGTATGCCGGATAATGTGGGCGATTTTATCGTGCCCTTAGGGCAGGCAGAGGTCTTGCGAGAAGGGAGCGATATCACCGTGGTCTCCTATGGCTCCACCTTACGTGTGGTGCAAGAGGCCACATCCGAACTGGAAAGACTCAATATCCAGGTGGAGATCGTAGATCCGCAAACCTTGCAACCTTTTGATATACATCATACGTGCGTCGCATCCTTGCAGAAGACCAATAAGCTGTTGGTGGTGGATGAGGATGTGCCGGGAGGCGCTTCCGCCTTCATATTGCAACAGATACTAGAAGTGCAAAAGGGCTATTATTATTTAGATAGCAACCCCCGCACCCTAACTGCCAAGGCACATAGGCCACCCTATGGGTCCGATGGCGATTATTTCTCCAAACCTTCGGTAGATGATGTCGTGGAGCTGGTATACGAGATGATGCACGAGTACAATCCAGCGAAGTATCCTGCAATTTTTTAGTAATAAGTTTTACGTTATAAGTTTTACGTTATAAGTTTTAAAAAGCCTAAGTCACCGCATTTAATACTTATTACTTATAACGTAAAACTCAACAAGGTGCCGCTAAAAATTGGGCTTCAATAGGTACTTGTCGTAGAACCTAAATATATGTTCGGTGGCTTCCTCGGCAGTGTCTACTACGCGGTAGAGATTGAGGTCTTCCTCATTTATCTTTCCTTCGCCCAGCATCTTTTGCTCTATCCACTCAAACAGGCCGCTGAAAAAGCTTTTCCCCACAAATACAATGGGGAAGCGGGCGATCTTGCCGGTTTGTATCAGTGTAATGGCCTCAAATAGTTCGTCCATGGTGCCAAAGCCACCAGGCAATATGATATAGCCCTGTGAATATTTCATGAACATCACCTTGCGCACGAAAAAATAGTTGAACTCGATCAATTTGTCCCGATCGATGTATTTGTTGTGAAACTGTTCGAAAGGGAGGTCTATATTGAGGCCAACGGATTTTCCTCCTGCCTCATATGCCCCTTTGTTGGCAGCTTCCATGATGCCGGGGCCGCCACCGGAGATGACGCCATAACCACGTTCGGTAAGCAATTTGGCACATTGTTCGGCCATCTTGTAGTCGTGATGCTCCCTCGATGTCCTGGCAGAACCAAAGATCGAAACACAAGGGCCTATCCGGGCTAACTTCTCAAATCCTTCAACAAACTCGGCCATGATCTTGAAGATCTGCCAAGAGTCTTTCACCTTTATTTCCTGCCAAGTTTTGTTTTCGAATGCCTTTCGTATTTTGTCTTCGTTCGTATTAATCATATGGTGCAAATTAGCTCTTTTTGATGTCCTATGGCTGGATATATCCATGATCTATCGCCGCTAATGTAATAAAATATTGCAATATGAAAGGCAGTCTCCATCGATTGTTATTTGGCGTAAAAAACGAATGCAGATGCTGCCAAGCAATAAAAATGCGCTTTGTCATTGTGTTTATTGTTGATAATGAATATATTTGGGTGTAATTCTTATTGCACCCTAATTCTGTCCCTAAGAAAAACATAGTCGGTTTAGAAGGCCCTCAGGCCTTATCTGGTATTGTGTGTCTGGATATCATGTTCTGCATTGTTTGATTAATTTAAATATGTCGTTATGAAATCTTTACAAACTCTTTTTAGCTGCCTGTGCGGCTATTGCATCATTTCTTGCTTAGTAGGCTGTAAACGTGTAGACCCGGTCGGTTTATCCTTGGAGGAAGAGCATTTGGTGAGTTTTCGGCTCTCGGGCTTTCAGGCGGAGGTGACGCCACTTTCTGTAGCCCGTTCGGGTGCGATGGCGAAAGTGGCCAATGTGCCATCTGGGATGGGAATGATAGCGCTCAAGAATGTACAACCCAGCTTGGAACCCCAGCACCTGTATTACTGGTCGTTCAATGAGGAGAATTTGGTGCCCGATGTGGCTGTGAATGAGGATGGGGCAAAGATTGAGTTTGAGGCAAACAATATGAATACCAACTTTGCCGCCGGTTTTGCACTGGCGCCATACGAAGCGGGTTGGGCATTAAGTATCACAGGTGTGAGATGGATCGAAGTGAGTTTACCCATTAAGGACGTGACTTCGCTGACGAGCATTGCATTTGATGTGAGCAGTTCTGGTACAGGACCCAAGGACTTCTCCATTTCCTATTCTGTGGACGATGGTTTAACATACGAAATGCTGAGCGCTACTAATCAGTTTGCGAATATGGGTGCACAGGCAAGAAACTCCTATAGCTTTGACCTGAGTACCCTTTCGCAGCTTATGGATCAGAAATTGCTGCGCATGAAGCTGGAGTTTTCGGCAGGGGATAGGGAAGGTGCAGGCGATTATAACGCAAACAGCGGCGTCATCCGACTGGACAACATTCGCCTTACGGGTGTGTACGATGGGGAGAGCGGCGGTGAAGACATCTCCGAACCCAGCATCTTGCAGTATTATGTTTTTTCGCAAGCAGATGGAAGTATAGTGGAAGCACAGCAATTGCCACTGACCGAGCTGAGCGATGGGATACTGGCATTGAAATTGAAAAAGGGAAATTACAAGATCTTGCTGTTAGCCTATCATTCGCCAGTGGGCATCCTCCTGCCCAATGGCATAAGCAATGCCAATGAATTTTACTTTGGTCAGCATTTTGACGACCGCAGGGCGATCAGCTATGCTCTGTTATTAGATGATTTTGCGGTGGGCGATACGGACAGGCAAGAGGCTGCAGTCTTGAGAAGGTGCTATAGTTTGGTGGAGTTTCAGTTTACCGATCAGCCCGATGACTTGCTGGCCGTCAAGAAAATCATGCTCACGAGGATCCATGCCAATTATTTATATGTGCCTTTTGGTACACCTGGCACCTTGCCTGTTTCTGATGCGCAGTCCATTAGCTTTGGCAATTTTTCCGAATTGGCCGATTATCAGATTAAGCTGCATCAGTTTCTGGGCTTAGTGGGCGAGCCTCGGGATGTGAGCTACGAACTTTCGGCCTTTGCCGCAGATGGAAGTTTGCTGAATAGCGTGACGGTGGACAAAGAAATTCCAAACAATGTGCGTCTGCTCTTTACCGGTAGCCTGCTGGGCGATGTCGGTAGGACAAACGGTTTTGATATCGGGCTGGACAGCGACTGGGACGAAACGTTGGAAAGTGAATTTTGATAGGTCGTCTTGCACATTCTAATCTTCCAGCGACTGAAAGGGGATATAAGTGGCGCCAGTTTCCAGCTTAGGGTCATGTATGATGATGGCTTTGCATATGAGGTCGGCATTGAGCTCGAAACCTATTCCCTGATCCGTACCGTAAGTGACATAAGGTATGCCCTTGCGCTCAAAAGTATTCAGCTTTTGGGCCTGGGGATATACCTGCATAACCTCTTCGAGATTCGCTCCCACATGGAGGCCCTCTTCCGTAGCAAAAGCCGGAGAGGTTACCCTGATTTGCTGTACGCGACTTGTTTCGTCATCGCCTCCCATGTTTCTGCTGGCAAAGATGTTCAGTTGGTTTCGTTCGCCGCGATATTGCCCATACCAAGTGGAAAGGGATTTGCCCATGGCGGCATCGCCCGCGTCAGGCTTCCCCAGCGAGGCAAAGACTATGCTGTCTGCTTCTCCAATGGATATTTTTCCCGCAGAGCGACCAGGTATTAGCAGCCAGGCGCTGTCTTGCCGCGTGCTGTCTGCTTTTTGTGTTATTTCCTCTTTATCCCTTTGTTCATTCCTGTCCGATTTGCCCTGGCAAGATGCCCAGGCGAAAGCGATGAAAGCCATAAGTGCTATGATGCCATAGACGGACGATTTCCTGTTGTTCATGTGAATGCCTATTCTTGTTCACATAGGTTACAGATCTGCGCCATGTTTTGTTTGGACCCAGCTTAGCTTGGTGGGGAGCGGCTGCTCTATTAAATCCCTGATGGCTACCGATGCTACCGTGGCCCCGAAAGTAGCCGGCATATAGGACATGGTGCCATAGGCAGATTTCTTGAAGTTGCTGCCATCGGTATAGATCAAGGAATTTTTGTCTGGCAGCTCGGTAGAAAAAACCGTCTTGATGCCCGTGTATATTTTATTCTTTTTCAGCTTTTTTCTTATATGCCGTGCCAATTTGCAGTTATATGTATTGGAGATATCGGCCACCTGCAGCTTGGTGGGATCCATCTTTCCGCCTGCCCCCATAGAGCTTACAAAGGGAATTTTTCTTTCGAAGGCTTGCCTCATAAAGAACAGTTTGGGCGTCACGCTGTCGATGGCATCGATGGCGTAATGAGGACCATAATCCAGTAGTTGCCCGATCTTGTCTGGTGTGATAAATTCTTGTACCACGGTCAGCTTAATCTCTGGGTTGATAGCCTTCAGGCGTTCGGCCATCCATAGGACTTTGGACTGTCCGTGTGTGGTGGCCAGTGCCGGCAGCTGACGGTTGCGGTTGCTTGGATCCACCATGTCGCCATCGACGATAGTCATCTCTCCCACGCCATTACGACAGAGAAATTCGGCCGCAAAAGAGCCCACGCCCCCAAGGCCCAGCACCATTACGTGGCACTTGGCGAGTTTTTCCAGTTTTTCCCTTCCTATGATTGCTTCCGTCCTCGAAAGCCAAGATAAGTCATTCATTGCTTTGGTACTTTTTTATTGAGTATATAGTTTAGTTGTTGAATAGCCGAGCGAAGTTTTCTTGTATAGTCTCCTGCGTAGTGATTAGCTTTTCTTTCCTGATGGCAGAGGCCGCTTGGTATATGTTGCGAATGTCGATTTCCTTATCGTCACTTTCTAGGAATAGCTGTGCGCTGGGAGTTTTCGACAGGGATTCGCTTTTGTTGGCATGGAGGATAGAGGTCCCGTAGGAAAGATAGTATCCTTTGTCCAAAATCTGCTTGGCGAGTTCCCATTTCTTATTGAAACCATGAAAAATGACCGACGTGGAGAAGGATTGCTCTTCTAAGATCTTCAATACCTCATGATGGGCTTTTACGCAATGGATAATAAGTGGCTTCCCCAGCTTTTTTGCCAATTGTATCTGTCTGATGAATACCTCCTCCTGAAAGTGCCATTCCGTATCACATACCTTGTCCAGCCCGCATTCGCCTATGGCCAGTACCTCTTCTTGTTGAGCAGCCCGCCCCATGGCCTTGATGTCTTGTTCCCACAGGTCTGCCTGAACAAACCAAGGGTGGATGCCCATGGAAAAGTAAAGGTGGCGCTGTTGGGCCAAAGGGTTGAGGTAGTTGCTTGCTACGTTATAGATGGCAATGAGATCTTCCGAGCTATTGGCACGGTGCGTGTGCACATCTATATAGAAAGGTTTTTCGCTGAACTCAAACATTGGGATGCAAATCTCCAAAAAAAATGTGTTTCCCCGAAATGATGTTTTTTTGCATCAGGCTCACTAAGTATGTTCCTTAGATTGAGGGTATTGGAGCTTAACTTTTCTTGTCGGAGTGCCCCAAGGGCTTATCTGGACTGACGTGATCCCGCACGGTTTGCTTCAATAGTTTCACTTCCGGAAATTGTCCGTCTCTTTTTCTGTCAAAAAGTAAGATGCTATCGTTGAGCGTGATGGTGTACCGGCCGCTTACCAAACTGGGTTTCAGGCTCACTTCTTCCAGCTCATCGGTAAAGGTGGATAGCAGCTCTTGGGCCATATAGGCCGCTCGTAGCATCCAACCGCATTTGGGGCAGTATTCGATGGTTATCTTGTCTTTTTTCACGGTATATTTTTGGGTGCCCAGAATTTTATTGTCCTTGTTGTTTTATGTGTTCACAAAAATAGGGATTTATTTCGACCCTTTTTTATTTGCGATAACTGATGCGAGTTTCGGCGTAATAGCCTGGTGCAACGGGCTAACTCGTGCCTAACATAGATCCAAGCCTATAGCTTGGTAAAAGTGAATTGGATCAAGGATTGCTTTTTGTTGCCTTTGATCGTGTCTGGCAGGGGACAATCCAAATTGTCGCTATGCGTCGTTTCGGAAGCTGGAAGCTTCTTTTTATTGATTGGCCCAAGCTAGGCCATCGCTCTTTCCTGCCCCGAAGCTTGAGCCAGTATTCGTGCGCTAACTCGTGCCTAACATAGATCCAAGCCTATAGCTTGGTAAAAGTGAATTTGGAATACGCCCGTCTGGTTCCATCACTTTTTGTATATTAGCGGCATGGTGCTGTGAGGGGAACGAACCCTCAATCAATTATGACTAAATTGCTATATGGGAACTCGCCCTTATATGTTCGTTTTATTGGTATTGACGGCATTCGTCGCAGTGGTGGTGCAGTGCAGCCAACTGGAGAAGAAAAAGGACCCTCGGGGTACCGCCTACGCGGGCAGCACCGCATGTGTTTCCTGTCATCGGGACATAGCGCATTCCTTTGCGCACAATGCACATTTTAACACCTCCCGGCTATTGGAAACGGCTGCCTCCATAGACAGCCTCCATCTTCCCGAAGGGCAATTTATATTCAATGAGCATACCAAGGTAGGCATAGAGCGGCGTGGAGATGGGCTATACCAAATAGCCTATGTCAATGGCAAAGAGGTGAAGGCAGAACGAATAGATGTCTCCTTCGGATCGGGAAAGGTGGCCTATACCTTTGCCTTTTGGTACGATCATAAACTAGTGCAGATGCCCCTGAACTATCATACGGGAGAGCAACAATGGGTGAACAGCCCCGGTTATCCAAGCGATCAGATTTACTTTGGCAGGTATATCATTGCGCGCTGCCTGGAATGCCACGGTTCTTTTGCAGACAAAAGGCTGGTGAAAACCGAGCAGTTTACCGTGGAAGAGGAATTTGACAAAGCATCGCTCATTGCGGGGATAGATTGTGAGCGCTGCCATGGCCCAGCAGCGCAGCATGTGGCTTTTCATGAAGAAAATCCAAAAGAAAAACAGCCAAAATATATAGCTAGCTATCAAGCGCTGTCCGTCAACAGAAAAATGGATATGTGCGGCATATGTCATTCGGGTATTGAATTTCAGAGCCTGGATCCGATATTCTATTTTAAGCCTGGCGACACTTTGAGAAGCTTGCCGCAGTTCAGCGATTATATGGGCGAAGATCCGGACGTGCATGGCAAACAGGTACAATTGCTCAAGGCAAGTAAATGCTATAAAATAGGCAAGCTGGATTGCACTTCCTGCCATGACATACATCAGGATAAAAAAAGCAGTTTGCAAGCCTATACCCAGCAATGTATCAGTTGCCACCAAGATTTCAACAGCCTGCATACAAACCTTTCTCCAAAAAATAAGGCCTCACTGGCCGATAACTGCATCGACTGCCATATGCCTATCAAGGAATCCAGGGACATCGGGTTCCAGAAGAGCGGCACAAAGGAAAAGATACCTTACTGGCAGCATACGCACCGCATTGCGGTGTATAGGGAGCTGGTCGGTAATTAATGTCCTTATAGTTTGTATCTGATCCCGAAGAGCATAATGCGGGGAAGTACATGGATAGTTCTTTCCGAAACTATTAGAGTGGAAACAGTATAATTGTATTTCGTTCGGTTGTTGAGCAGGTTGCTTACGGTGATGTCGAATGCCCAATCGCTGTTTTTCTTTAAAAGAAATTCTGCCCCGGCATTTAAAAGGTGAAATTTTTCGGCAATGGGCGCTAGTCCGCTTACATTGTCAAAGTATTCATAATCTGCTTTTATCAATAAAACGGGTGAGAATCTATACTGGAGCTTGGACTTTAATATGTTCCGCTCAAAATCTGCCTCTGAATTTCCTGAAACTTGAGCGAACTCCCTGGTATATTCCAAGCTGACAAATGGCCATTTTGTATCGATGGTTTTAAGACCAAAGGTCATGGACTGCCGGGCCTGTGAATTGTCCACAACCAGGTCATTTATCGGTTGGAGATAATGGAACCAACCAAGTCGGACAAGGATAGAAGGTTTGAACTTGAAGACATTTCTTTCGTACTTGGCCATGGCCTGTAGGTTTCTTTCCGAAATTCCGTCAAATAGCATCACGGGGGCGATAAATTGATTGATGCCCTCTATCATCAGCGCGTCACGTACCGCCTTGGTTTTCTGGCTATAGGATACATAGGAATGAAAACTGCTCATATGGCTTCCGCCAAAATGGAAGAACCGGGCCATCAGGCTATGCTGCCTGTCGTTCTCCAGCGAGGCATTGCCGCTGATTACCGCATTGTAATTGGATAGTATATAGCGATTGGCAAACCTTTCGGCCGTTGGGAAACCATTGGTGAGCGAGTAGGTGAAACTGGCTTTCTTCGTGTCGCTGAAATCGTAGTCCAGCTGGTATTTTGGCTCAATAAGGTCTTTATTCAGACGACTGATGCCGGACAGCTGCCGGGCGGAAAGGTGGTATTGGCGGGCAAACAAGGAGAACGTGTTGGTCAATTTTCCGGTGCTAAGAATGCCCTCCGCACCCAGGTACGTATGGTTGAGACGGTACTGCATGTCATTGCCGTAGCCAAAAGATGAAAAGTCATTGACGGTGGAGTCGCTCATTAGCTGCTTATCGGCACTTATCAGACCGGCGCTCGAGAAACTATGGCCAAAAGTCAGCGAGGTCCTGAAATGGCGGCTGAAGCGGTGATGGTAGTTGGCCTGTGCATCTAGGCTGTTGTTCCGTGTTTGGTAAAAGCTTTGCAGCGAATAGAATTCATCCGGCACTATCGGCAGGAGTGCCGAGAAGAAATCGTTTTCCGCTAGGTAAGATTTATGTTGTCGCCTGCTTTCAAAAAGGTGGTTGACTACCACGGATAGGGTGTTTTTCAGGCTGAAGAACTTGTGCCATTCCACATAATGCTTGATGGACGGATTGTAATCTCTCCCCAAGGATTGAATGGCGTTCTCCTGTTCTCCCGTTGCGGATAGCAGGTCGCGTGTGGAGCGCGGCCTGTTCACTTGTACCTGTGCGTTATAGTCCCATCGTTCGTAGCGATTGGGATTGTAGCTTAGCTGTATGTTGGATAAGGACATGAGGTCTCTGTTGTCCTGTGCGATCTGCCTGTTTTCCAATGCCCAATCCTGCTCGTTCAAGTAATTCAAGGCCTCATTGCTTTGAAACCTAATTTTTTGGTGGGACAAAATGGAAACCAATGACAGTCTCCATTTCGCGGAAATATCAGATTCCAGATTGACAGCAGCAAAAGCCGAATTTGTCCTGCTGAAATCCTTTCCGTCTTGGGTAAGCTTGGTCAGGTCGACAAACGAAGGCTTCCTGTCCCTGGCCAAATACTTGCTTATGCCGCCCTGGAAATTGATGGCGTCCGATGTGGTGAACATAGCTCTCCCGTTGTTATTGGCATCGCCTATAAAGCTGATGTTCTTTTTGGGCGTGAAATTGAACAAGTTGGTATGGGCTACGTAAAAGGCTTCCGGCCCCGTTTTGGCCTCGACCTCTCCAAACACCAGGTTTTTCTTGCCTTCTTTCAGCTTGATGTTCATGGCGAGGTCATCACCGCTGCTGACGTTTTTCATGAAATCGATCTCGCTGAAATGGCTGACCATTTCTACCTGGTCTACGGCATCGGCCGGAAGATTTTCTACCGCCAGTTTACTGCCGCCGCCGAAAAATTTCCTGTTCTCTACCATGGTGACGTTCACGACCTTGCCGTTGAAGGAGACCCTGCCATTTTCGTCTACCTCGAAGCCCGGAAGCTTCTCCAGGATGTCGCCCAATCGCCTTTCGTCTCCAGAGGTAAAATAGTCCGTTCGGAATACGATGGTGTCTTTTTTTATCTCTACGGGCTCGTATTTATAATCAATCCTAACCTCATCAAGGGTTTGACTGTTTTCCATGAGCCGGAAATGAAGTTCCTTTGTGTCCTTGCCCAGTATTTTCGCCTGCTTTGCATAGCCCAGCATGGATGCCGTCACTTCATAACCTGGTAAGGAATCCAGTGTGAGGCGGTATTGGCCCCTGTCGTCCGTTTTGGTAAAGCTTACTTTGTCGGTTCCGGTTTCCTTTGCCATGACGGTGGCACGAGCCAGTGGGTTTCCCGCTGCATCAGACACAGAGCCACCGATGCTTCTGTGTTGTGCAAAGGCGACATGGGAAAACAGCAATAGAAAGAAAAAGTTTAAGATCCGCAATTCCAACTAGCTAAATGATTTTTCCTGCAAAGTTTCACGCTATATCCCCTTCTTTCGGTAGGCCACAATTGGTACGATATGTTTATTTTGACAGCTTTCTAGCAGCTCTCTGCTCCCTAATGCGCTTCGATTGTTCGGCTTCAGTTACCACCTCGTAATTGGGCCTTTGCTTGATGTTTGGCGTGTTTGAAAAAGAGATGGATTTGAGACCGAATAGCGCGGTTTCCGTTTGTAGTTCTAGGATCAGGCCAGGCAGGCCACCGTATTTTAGCGGGCCGAAAGGGTAATCAAGGTCCGGGCAGAACCAGGCAATGGCATTTTTGATAAATTCCTTGCCCTCCTGATTGACGGTCTTAGTCTGGGTAGTAGCCTTGATGCAGGTAAATTCGCCAATCTGCTTGGATTCGTTCGTGATTTTCCAAGAATCGGCGCGGGGAATCTGCATCAGGAAAGGCTCTTTGGAAAAAATGCTTTTTGGGAAAGCTACATAGCCCCCCTTACTATCCTGCCATATTCCCTCATTACTGCCGTCACCAACCCAAAGGTTCAGATATCTCTTAAAAGATAACGAAGGGTTTCCATTGATCTGAAAATAAGATTTTTCGGCATTGGCATTCAGTGTATATATTTGGGTGTTTAGTTCGTCAAAGAATAGAGGATTCTGCTTTATTATCAATTCCTTGAAAGGTGAATCGTCTGGCCCCTCAAGCGACTTAACACTATAAATAGCGGATACGTATTTCCTGCTGATCTGAGCATTGACATGGCCGGTAGATAAAAGAATAATAATGTATAAAGCTATGTTTTTCATGTTTATGTATTGCGAAAATGGGAAGAGGGAGGCCCATTTAGGGATACTCATTTTGATTAAGTTTGAAGTTGACGATGATTGCTAAGACTGGGTGCACAAAAATCCGTTTTGCCCGAGTTGCGGGCATAGCGTTCCTTTTTCAGGACGTCGATAACCGCAATGGTCGCAAAGAAAATAGGCGCAAAGGTCGCAAAGAAAGGCCATAGCGTACTTTGCGAAACCCCATTGCGTCTTTTCGGTACATAAAGAAACAGTCAATCACTGCAATTTGTCGTGCAACCGCTAAGACTTCGTAAAAATAGAAGAAAAAGGTATTTAATGCAAAAAGAAAATAGATAAAATAGTGAAGGACACATAGCGTTACGTGACACGCTTTTATCGTCCTGCCGCCTGGCTCCTTTATTTGGACAGCCCCCTAAAGCCCCCCTGCTCCCTAAAGCGTTTTCCAAACTCGGCTTCCTTCTCCACTTTGTAATCGGGTCTTTGCTTAATGTTTGGCGTATTTGAAAAGGAGATGGATTTGAGGCCGAAAAGAACCGTCTCGGTCTGCAGCTCCACGATGAGGCCGGGCAGGCCGCCGTATTTTAGCGGGCCGAAAGGGTAATCCAGGTCCGGGCAGAACCAGGCAATGGCGTTCTTGACGAACTCCTTGCCCTCCGGATTGACGGTCTTGGTCTGGGTGGTAGCCTTGATGCAGGTAAATTCGCCAATCTGCTTGGATTCATTGGTGATCTTCCAGGAATCGGCGCGTGGTACCTGCATTAGGAAAGGCTCCTTGAAAAACATGTTCTTGTGAAAGGGTACATAGCCTCCTTTGCTGTCCTGCCATATTCCATCGTGCACGCTCCCAACCCAAAGGTTTAAATGTTTTTTAAAATTTAAAGAAAGAGTTGCATTTATCTGAAAATAGGATTCTTCGGCATTGGCGTTCAATGTGAATGTATGGGTGTTTAGCTCATCAAAGAATAGGGGATTTTCATTTACTATCAGTTCTTTGAAAGGTGAATCGTCTGGTCCCTCAAGCGACTTAACGCTATAAATGGCGGATACGTATTCCCTGCTCATCTGTGCATTGACATGGCCGGTAGATAAAAGAATAATAATGTACAAAGCTATGTTTTTCATGTTAATGTATTGCGAAAATGGGAAGAGGGAGGCCCATTTAGGGATACTCATTTTGATTAAGTTTGAAGTTGACGATGCTTGCTAAGACTGGGCGCACAAAAATCCGTTTTGCCCGAGTTGCGGGCATAGCGTTCCTTTTTCAGGACGTCGATAACCGCAAAGGTCGCAAAGAAAGGCCATAGCGTACTTTGCGAAACCCCATTGCGTCTTTGCGGTACATAAAGAAACAGTCAATCACTGCAATTTGTCGTGCAACCGCTAAGACTTCGTAAAAATAGAAGAAAAAGGTATTTAATGCAAAAATATGTTCCCTATGGGAGCTGAGTAATCTGGGGCGCACGACAGATTTCCCACTTGTCGTTGTCGTCATTGCGAGGAGGCACGACGAAGCCTGCCTGACGGCAGTAAGGCAATCTGACAAACAAAAAACGTAGATTGCCGCGTCACTTCGCTCCTCGCAATGACGCGTTTTTTGTGAAAAGGGATTTTTGTCGTGCATCCAGTAATCTGGACAAAGCAACTTTCTAATTCGAAGCGTAGTAAAGTACCAATTTTGCCGGCGCTTTCTCCTTGCGCTCAAATTGGTAATTTACTAGCCCTATTCTATCGGAAGCATGTATAAATTCGCCCTGTTTTTATGTAAGTTTGTGTAGGCTTTTGGACATTGGAAACGTGCGCTGCAAATGACGATACTATTTAGGGTAGCTCGGTTGGAGCTGGCCATACTGTTTTATTCCATCATAGGCTGGTTGGTGCTGCTCGTCTTTACGGTGCAATGTGGCATTACCATTGGCGATATGCTGTACAGTAAGGAGTCTAGTCAGCAATTGGGTTCTGAACTTGGTCCGCTCACGGCCGAGCTCTTTGCCGGTAGCTATGGTTTTTTCGCCTCCGTATTGCGGAATCTGTACCTATACATCCCTTTGCTCACCATGGGCGTCATGAGCCGCGAGCTGAGCAGTGGCACCATCAAGTTGTTGCAGTCCTCTCCTGTGACCAATGCTCAGGTTGTTTGCGGCAAGTACCTGGCCCTTTTGTACTATGGGCTTTGTTTTGTAGCCGTGCTGATGGGCGTAGGTATTACGGCCGGTATGGCTGTGGAACATTTGGACTTTGGCCATATAGCTGTCGCCCTATTGGGCACTTACCTGCTTTGGTGTGCATATGCGGCCATTGGCCTCTTCATGTCTAGCCTTACTAAGTATCAGGTGGTGGCAGCGGTGAGCACCTTGGCTATCTTGGCCGGCCTGAACTATGTGGGCAAGGTGGGGCAAAACACGCTATGGATTCGTGAGTTCACCTATTGGCTCTCCCTGGCGGGACGCACCAACCATTTTGTGAGCGGCATGGTTAGCAGCGCGGATCTTTTCTATTTTCTTTTGGTTATTTTTCTGTTTATCTCCCTGACGATTATGCACATGGACGACGGGCGTGTATTGCGTTCCGATGTGGTACGTTCGTTTCGCTATGCAGGTCTCGTTGCCTTGGTGCTGCTATTGGGATATGCTACTTCCTTACCAAGGATGAGTAAATATGCAGATTTCACCCGTTTTGAGACCAATACATTGACCGAGGCAAGTAGGCGCATTATCAAGCGGCTGGGCGACAAGCCTGTATCTATAGCCTCCTATGCCAATATCCTGCACCCACATGGACGATTGGGGACCTTGAAATGGCGCAAGTTCGACCAAAAGCAATTTGAACAATATACCCGTTTCATGCCCGGTATGGCTATGCCTTATACGCTGTATTACGATTATGTGCCGGACTATGGCATGGATAGTACGGAGAACCTGCAGGAAAAAGCATACAAAAGCGCCTTGGCCCATGAAGTAGATATAGCCACCGTACTTGCTCCCGAAGAAATTGGGAAGATCATCGATCTGAAGCCGGAGCAGAACAGCTTTGTGCGCATGGTGCATTACAAGGGGGATAGCATTCCGCTAAGGATGTTTCAAGATATGTATGTGTACCCCCATGAGGCAGAGATAACGGCCGTACTGAAGCGTTTTCTGCAGAAGGCGTCCGTGGTCGCTTTTATAAGCGGTCATGGCGAGCGCAGTATTGCCAAGACGGGCGATAGGGCGTATAGCAAGATGACAACGGAAATTACCAGTAGGGAAGCCCTCGTGAACCAGGGCTTTGTGGTACGCGATATCCGTGCCGAACAACTCGATGCCCTGGATCGTGAACTGGCCATAGCGGTGGTGGCCGATCCCTATGAGGCATACGCGCCCAGGGAAATTGCGGCCTTGCAAACTTATTTGGCAGCTGGCGGCAACTGCTTGCTGATGGCCGAACCAGGCAAACAGGAGATAATGAACAGCCTGCTGGCGAAAATACCTGCCAAATTTGACCGGGAGCAGGTGTACGAGTGGAGTAAGGACTATAGCCTTGATCTCATTCAGGCCAAATTTACGGCACAGGCCGGTGTGTTTGAATTGCCGCAGAAACCTGATGCCATCGTGTGCTTGAATGGCGCAGTGCCCATTGTGCTGGATGAAGATATGGGAGACTTTGCGAGTGTGAATCTGTTGGTAAGCAATGGAATGATGGCTTGGAAAAGCGACAAAAAAGTGGAATTGCGCAATGATGGTAAAATGCAGAAGGAGGAACCTACGGGCTCATGGCCATTGGCCGTGGCACTGACACGGCAGGTCAACAGCCGGCAACAACGGATTGCCTTGATAGGGGATGCCGACTTCATGAGCAATGCCGAGTTTGCGCGCTACGGCCCTATGACTGAAAACATCACTTTTGCTACCAAACTATTTAAGTGGTTTGCCTATGGCGAATTTCCCGTAGATGTAAGCCGTCCGCAACCGACGGATAAGCGGATAAAGGCATCAAGGGCAAATATAGAAACCATGAAGTACGTGTGGGTAGGGCTGTTGCCCGCTTTAATGGCCCTCGCGGGAGGCTATACGCTTATCACTAGGAGAAGAAAATAAATAAAAAGATTTATGCCAAACAGCATTGCCAAGATAGTGCATCTTTCTCATCGTTATGCCCGGGATTGGGCCATATGGGATATCAGTTTTGACATTACGGAGAAAGGCGTGATGGGCTTGCTGGGCGCAAATGGCGCGGGCAAGTCGACCACGATGAATATCTTGTGCGGGGTGATCAACCAAACCGAGGGAAATGTATTCATAGATGGTGTTGACATGCGTAAAAATCCCGTGGAGGCCAAGCGCCTAATAGGCTTTCTGCCACAAAAGGCACCCCTGCACCTGGAACTGACCGTGGATGAATACCTCACACATTGCGCCTATATGCGCTCCGTACCGAAGGGGGAGATTTACAAGGCAGTGGAAGAGGCAAAGGAAAAATGTGGCATCGGCCATTTCAGTAAGCGCCTATTGGTCAATTTATCTGGAGGTTACCAGCAGCGCGTAGGTATTGCGCAGGCCATTATCCACCGGCCAAAGCTGGTGGTATTGGATGAACCCACCAATGGCTTAGATCCCAATCAGATCTTGGAGGTGCGCAAGTTGATTGGTGAAATAGCACGCGAACGATCTGTCATCCTCTCTACCCATATTCTTTCTGAAGTGCAGGCCACCTGCCACGATATTGTCATGATGGCACATGGACGTGTGGTATTTGCCGATACCTTGCAGGCTTTCAATAACTACATAACGCCCAACTCTTTGGTCATGCACATGCTGGCGGCGCCCGACAGGGACGTATTGATGGCGCTTCCTTTTGTGCAGCAGGTAGAACAATTGGATGGGCAGCGATGGCGGCTTTTTTTCAATGATGACAAGGGCATCACCGAACGCCTGATACAGATGAGCGTGGAAAACGGGTGGCAATTGGTTGAAATCTATCTGGAAAAGAGCTCGCTAGATGGGGTTTTTGCACAACTTTCAAAAAAACAATCCTGAAAGGCTATGTCCAAAATCATCAGAATAGCTTGGTTGGAGTTGAAGGTGCTGTTTTATTCGCCTATTGCATGGCTTATACTCGCCATGGTGTTTCTTCAGTGCGGATTGGTCTATTGCGACCTCTTGTACAGCCAAGAAACCCAACAGCAGTTGGGGCGCCCCTTAAGAACACTGAGCAAGGTGCTCTTTGCCGGTGAAAACGGTGTGCTGAGCAGCTTGCAGGAATACGCGTATCTGTATATTCCGCTGCTGACTATGGGGCTGATTAGTCGGGAGCTGGCCAGTGGATCCATTAGGCTGCTCCAGTCATCGCCGGTGACGGCCTGGCAGGTGGTGCTGGGCAAGTACTTGTCCATGTTCGTTTATGCCTCGCTCATTGCCATCATGATGTTGATCTTTGTACTGTTTGCCTATTTTTCGGTGAGCGCGCTAGACCTACACTTTGTGCTTTTCGGTATCTTGGGAATATTTCTACTGATTTGCGCTTACGCCGCCATAGGTTTGTTTATATCACATCTTACTCCGTACCAAATAGTGGCGGCCATCGGCACCCTGGCCCTATTGGCTTTGCTTAGCTATGTAGGGCATATAGGGCAATCATACGATCTACTTCGCGATATCACCTATTGGATGGCCATAAGTGGCAGGTCTGAACAAATGGTGAATGGTCTTGTGAGCAGCAGGGATCTGATCTATTTTTTATTGGTGATAGGTCTCTTTTTGTTGTTGACCGTCATGTCGCTTGGTCATGCCAGAAGCAACTTGCCCTGGTGGAAAAAAACCGTGCGCTATATGGGGATTGGGGCTTTGGTCGTTGCTGCTGGTTACGTCAGTTCTTTGCCGCGTTTCACCTATCATTATGACAGTACGCGCTTCAAGGATCGTACGCTTACTGCCGGCGGACAGGCGATTGCCGGTAGGGTAGTGGATTCTATCCGCCTCACTACATATACCAATGTGATAGATTATAGAGCGCAGTATGGTGCACCGAAAAACCGAATGGCGGACATCAAACATTTTGAGCAGTATGGAAGGTTTTTGCCAGGCTTCAAAATGGACTATATAGCCTATTATGATACGGTACCCGGATATAGGGATACGACTAAAAGCTTGTTGGAACAAGCACAAACTGCGGCCGATGCTATGGGATTTGACTTCGAAAAGTTGCGCAGCCCGCAGCAGATAGCCGCAAGTATGGACCTTCTGCCAGAGGAAAACCATCTGGTGCGCTATTTCCACTACCAGGGAAGGCATACGCCGCTCCGCATGTTTGACGACTTGTCTCAATATCCTTCTGAGGCCGAAATATCGGCCGCATTGAAACGGATGCTTGATGGTGCGAGCAAGGTAGCCATCTTGACGGGGCATGGTGAGCGCAATCCTCAACTTTATGGCGAAGGGGATTATAGGGCAATTATGGATGGAAAGCATACAAGAGGCTCGATCATCAACCAAGGTTTTGACGTTCAAAAACTGCAATTGGATTCCGTGGAGCATATTCCAAGCGATTTGACCGTATTGATCGTGGCAGATCCTACAGAGCCTTACCCCAAGCGAGAAATTGCGCTAGTTCAGAACTACCTGCAGCGGGGAGGTAATCTGCTCCTGTTGGGCGAACCGGCACGTGCCAAATACCTGAACCCGATAGCGGCATTGCTGGGCCTGGCTTTTCAAGAAGGGACGCTATTGCAAGAGAGCGCCAATTTTGAGCCGGATCTTTTGCAGCTGCATTTCCCCGAGCGGACAGCCCAGTTGGGTTTTAAATACCCGCTGGGGGCCACGGTGGTAGCCAAAGGAGCTACGGGCATTAAAAAAGTAGCTGAAAAGGGATATGCTACCGTACCGTTCTTTGTTACCGATACGGCCAATACTTGGACGAAGAATGGTCCTTTTGATCTCAATAGGGAATCCGTCTCCTTTGATAATTTATTGGATAAACGAGAGCAGTCAGCGGTTGCCTGGATGCTGACCAAACAGGTGGCTGGCAAAGAGCAAAAGGTCTTTGTCATGGGCGATGCCGATTTTATGGGCAACGCGGAGATGAGCCGTTTTAATATCAATACAGTAAATGCTTCTTTTGCGCTCCATTTGTTCAAATGGTTCAGCGACGGCAAATTTCCCGTAGATACATCCAGACCCATCTCCATAGACAATGAAGTGACGGTGTCGCGGGCTGCTATCAACAAGCAGAAGATTATTTTACTGGGCTTGTTCCCATTGGCATTGTTAGTCTCTGGTACATTGCTCCTGCGATATAGAAGAAACAAATAGAAATGCGTAACAACGATGTGCTTGCAACGTCTATGAGTTAATATTGTTGTTGTTTGGACTTTAACTCATTTCGTCGCTTTGATGACAAAGAAAAACCTAATCCTAGCGGGCTTTTTGTTAGCCAAGTTTGCATTGCAGTATTTGTTGGTAGATCCAATCTATGAACTACATCGCGATGAATTTTTGCATCTGGACCAAGCGCATCACTTGGCATGGGGCTATACTTCCGTACCGCCCGTTACCTCATGGGTTTCCAGCATCATTTACTTGTTGGGCAATTCGGTCTTTTGGGTTCGCTTTTTCCCTGCCCTTTTTGGCGCCCTCACCCTTTGGCTCGTATGGAAGACCATAGAAGCGCTCAAAGGCGATTTGTTTGCCCTCATATTGGGCGCCATGGCCGTGCTGTTTTCCATATTGCTGCGGCTGAATATATTGTATCAGCCTAATTCCTTGGATGTGCTCGCGTGGACCGGTTTTTATTTCATGCTCATTAAATATTTTCAAACGAATCGTGCTAAGTGGTTGTATATGGCGGCGGGGGTATTTGCGATAGGCTTCCTCAATAAGTATAATATCTTGTTTTGCTTGCTGGGGCTTCTTCCTGCTCTGCTGTTGCTGCCGCAAAGAAAGGTCTTCGCAAAAAAGGAACTGTATTTGGCAGCCTTGGTAGCACTATTGCTCATTGCCCCCAATCTCTGGTGGCAATACCAACATGATTTTCCGGTTTTCCATCACCTAAAGGAGCTAAATGATACCCAGCTGGTGAACGTCCATAGATGGGACTTCCTGAAAGAGCAAGTACTGTTTTTTTATGGTTCGCTATTTGTCCTGTTGGCCGCATGCTACGCCTTGCTGTTTTATCCGCCTTTCGCTAAATACCGCTTCCTGTTCTGGTCTTTGGTTTTCACCTTGTTCATCTTTACTTATTTGCGGGCCAAGTCCTATTATGCCATAGGCCTATATCCCATCTATATGGCTTTTGGATCGGTTTATATTGCTCATTTGCTGCAAAGTGGATGGAGACGCGATCTGCGACCGGTGGCCATCTTGCTTCCTATACTACTGTTCATCCCCATGTACCAGGTTGGTTTTCCCAATAGGGATCCGGAATATGTGATAAAGCATGCCGATAAGTACAAGCGGCTCGGCCTATTGCGTTGGGAAGATGGTAGGGACCATACTTTGCCACAGGACTTTGCCGATATGCTGGGCTGGAAGGAACTGGCCCAAAAGGTAGACTCGGTATATGCCTTATTTCCCAATAAGGAACAGACGCTCATCCTATGCGACAATTACGGGCAGGCGGGGGCTATCAATTATTATACGAAGAACAAGCGGCTGAGAGCCGTTTCTTTCAATGCCGACTATATTAATTGGTTTGACTTCAGTGTACGACATGTAAATCTAATCCGCGTAAAAAATGCTATAGGTAAAGCTGAAGAATTGGCGGAAACGAGCCCTTATTTCGAGCATTCAGCCCTAGCCGCCGAGGTAAGTAATCCTTATGCACGGGAATACGGTACGGCTATTTTCTCTTTCATTGGTGCCAGAATAGACATTCATAAACCCATAAGGCGGGATATACAGGAAGTGAAGGAACGGCAATAGTTGATTGCCGCATTGTTCTAGTGCTGACGCAATGGACTTGATAAGCCTGAGAGGGCAAGTCAATGATCGGGTGAAATGGCGCAAAAAGGAAGTGGCAGCTGCTCGGCATGGACGGGCTTTCCGAAGAACAAAGCTGCCTTGCTGTTGAAATTGTCCGGAGTTTCGGTACTGTAGAATTGTTGTGTGCCGTTTTTGGAACAGAGTGGTTCAACCTCGGGATGCCTCACGAGGTAGTCTTTTAGGCTTTCTGCTACCAATTCACCTTGCGTGAGGATGTTGATGGCCGGAGGTGCCAGATCTCTGATAGTATCTTGTAAAAGTGGGTAATGAGTACAAGCAAGCACGAAGAGGTCGATGGCGGGGTTTTGTTGCAGTAGTGCATCAATGCTTTTCTGTACGAAATACCTGGCTCCCGGATTATTCAATTCATTGTTCTCCACAAGAGGCACCCACATGGGGCATGCTTGTTGATATACCCGGATGTCGGGAAAGAATTTTTGGCATTCTATCACGTAGGAGTTGGAATGGACAGTGCCTGCCGTGGCTAGGATGCCCACCGCTTTGCTCTGGGTGAAATCGCCTATGCGCTCGGTAGTGGGGCGTATGACTCCAAGTACCTTGCGTAGTTCGCTATATTGAGGCAAATCTATTTGCTGTATAGTACGGAGAGCCTTGGCTGATGCCGTATTGCAGGCCAATATGACCAACCTACAGCCTAGTCGGAAGAGCTCTTCGGTACATTCCTTGGTATATTGGTAGACGGTTTCAAAGGACCTTGTGCCATAAGGCACTCGGGCATTATCGCCCAAGTATATGTAATCGTACTGCGGCAATGTGCGGGCAATTTCCCTGAAAACGGTGAGCCCGCCATAACCCGAGTCAAAAATACCGATTGGGCCCATAGTTTTTTAAGGCAAACTTAGGTAAAATGTTGAAATAGCCTCTATAGAATTGTGCTTTTTTTTGTTACGTTTGTGCCACTTGTGACACGATAATATCATGGATATGCGTTTGATTATCATAAATGGGCCAAATCTGAACCTGTTGGGGAAGCGAGAACCCAATGTATATGGAAACGAGGGCTTTGAAAGTTACTTGGAGAAGTTGCGTGGGGCATATCCAGCGTTGGATATTGCCTGTTTCCAGAGCAATAGCGAGGGCGCTATCATAGATAAATTGCACGAAGTGGGCTTTTCAGTTGATGGTGTGATACTCAATGCAGGAGCATACACACACACGTCCATAGCCATTGCTGATGCCATAGCTGCCATTACGTCGCCCGTAGTAGAGGTGCACATATCTAATGTGCATGCCAGGGAGCCATTTAGGCACCATTCGTATCTTTCCAAGAACTGCAAGGGAGTTCTCGTTGGTTTTGGTTTGGATGGTTATCGCTTGGCAATAGAAAGTTTTGTGCACGCTTAACGCCCTTGACTTTTGCGTTTTTTGGGAAGAAAGTCATTTTGTCATGTTTTTGTTTCTTTTTTTGAGGAAAATATTTATTTTTATTTATAGAAACTATTGGTCTGTTTTTTGCGTTTGCAGATTTTAGATAGAAGGAAATTAAAGTTTTTACTAAACCCTGAATTGATATGTATTGGACATTAGAATTAGCTTCTCACTTGGAGGATGCACCTTGGCCAGCAACAAAGGAAGAATTGATCGATTACGCTATTCGATCTGGTGCTCCCGAAGGTGTGCTTGAAAATTTAAATGAAATGGAGGATGATGGGGAGGCTTATGAATCCATAGAGGAGGTATGGCCAGATTACCCTACGAAGGATGATTTCCTTTTCAACGAAGATGAATATTGAGTAATAAGGCCAGTAAGTATGCTGGCCTTTATTTTTTATTGCCGATCTGCGCTACCTTATCGTGATACTGGAAAACGCAAGGGCTCTGTAATAATTTTGTCTTTTTTCCCATCCTGCTTGCTATGATGCCTTTGCTATGCGCAATTTTGCAGCTTCTTTAGCATACGTTGCATAATGGATCTTTCAAATCAGGTGTTGGCTTCCACAAGCCATCGTAGGCGGGTCAGATTGGCTGTTTCGCTGTTTTATTTCTGCCAGGGTTTTGCCTTTGCATCTTGGGCGAGTCGTATCCCCGATATCAAGTCGTCACTTCACCTTTCAGACGGTCAATTAGGAAGTATTTTGCTTGCTTTGCCTTTGGGCCAATTGCTCACCATGGCACTATCAGGACAACTGGTGGCACGATATGGCAGTAAGATGGTGTTGACACTTAGCGTGCCGCTCTATGGTCTGGCACTCACCAATTTGGGTTTGGCTACCCAAGCTTGGCATTTGGCACTTTGTTTACTCTTGTTTGGCGTAATAGGCAATATGTGCAATATCTCCTTAAATACGCAGGGAGTGGCGGCGGAGAAATTTTACGGAAGACCTATCATGAGCTCTTTTCACGGCGCGTGGAGCATCGCTGGTTTCAGCGGTGCTTTGATGGGACTGCTCATGATGAACCTGCATTTCAAGCCTTACGCCCATTTTTGGGTTATTGCCGTTTTTGTTTTTATCAATACGGCGCTCAACTTCAGGTACCTGATCGCTGGTGTGGATCCGCAGCCCGCAGGGAAGAGAAAATTTTTCTCTCGCCCGGAAGGTGTCTTGTTGCAGCTGGGTATCATCGGTTTTTGCAGCATGGCAGCCGAGGGAGCTATGTTCGACTGGAGCGGTGTCTATTTTAAGGATATAGTGAAGGCTCCCCGATCACTGGTGGTGCTGGGCTATGCTTCTTTTATGGTGATGATGGCTACCGGGCGTTTTCTGGGAGATGGCATGATAACACGTTTCGGGAGAAAGCGGGTGCTGCAGATTTGTGGCTTGCTCATAAGCATAGGGATGTTTACTGCCGTGCTCTTGCCTTATCTGCCTACGGCTACCATCGGTTTCATGATGGTGGGCTTGGGTGTCTCCTGTATGGTGCCATCGGTATATAGCTTGGCTGGCCAGAACAAGACGGTTTCTGCTGGTATTGCCCTGGCAATGGTCTCCAGTGTCAGCTACCTGGGCTTCTTGATAGGGCCGCCGCTCATTGGTTATATAGCCGAAATGGCCAATTTGCGCTATTCTTATGCGGTCATCGGAATGGCCGGAATGTTGGTAACATTGTTGGTTTCGCGGTTGAAATTGTTCTCCTAGCTTAATTTTATTAGCGAATGAGGGTGAGGCTTCCTTTATATTGTTGGTTTCTTTGCGATGTTCTTTCAATAAGGTAGTAATAGGCGCCTTCTGGCGCCGCACTTCCGTTTATGGTGCCATCCCAAGCAGGGTTGGGCGTCGAGGTGTCGGTTATTAACTGACCTGTACGGGAAAATATTCTGATGCGAATGCCATCTTCACCTTCCAGACCGGATATGTTCCAAGTGTCATTGATGCCGTCCCCATTCGGTGAAAAAATATTGGGGATGAAAATATCGTCACAGTAGGCGCTGACGGAGAAGGTGTGCAATGCGGTGCAACCGTTGTGATCCGTAACCAGGAGCTCGTAATGCCCCTCTTGCGTGATTTCTATCCAATGCCGATTGCTTTCTTCGCCGTTCCACCGATAAGAAGCGAATCCTGAAGGCGCTTCTAAGCGTAAGACCTCGTCGTTCAGATAACATATAATGGTATCGGGCAATGTAAAGGAAGGCATATCGGGAAATTGGTCTATGGTAATAGATGCCGATGTGCTGCAGCCTCTGCTATTGGTCACGGTGAGGGTATAGTCTCCCGGTTGGTTTACCATAATACCGGGCGTGGTGGCTCCTGTGGACCATTGGAAACGAATGCCGTCCAGATTGCCGGCGACGGCCGCAGTGATCTCTGTTTCCTGCCCCCTGCAAATGAGTCGTCGGATGCTTTCGTCAAAACTTACTTCAAGCGGTGGGTCATATTGCAGTAGGTAAGGCAGGGACATGGCTGTGCAGCCCAGGTAGCTGAGGCTGATGTTGTAGTAACCCGGCTCGGTGGCGTAGTAGGTAACCCCATTGGCACCGGGTATCGGCTCGTCGTTCAGATACCATTGAATGGTTTCCCGTCCACTGTAATTGCTCAAGGTAAGTGATAAGGTGCTGCCAAGGCAAAAGGTTCCGCTTTCGGAATTGCGTTCCGGGGCTTCTACTATTACCAGTTCCACGGTGACAATTTTGGAATGATAGACCGTACTGGGGCACAGGGCTACGCCCACATGGTAATCCCCGGCCTCTCGAGCAACATATCTCTGTCCTGTTGCCCCATCTATGGGCATGCCGTTTAAATACCATTGATAAAGATACGAGGTGTCTCCCTGTACTTCGAATACCGTGCTGTCTCCGTTGCAGATCGCCATGTTGTCTGGGTAGTCAAAGGTAAAGGTAGGCTGTGATTCTTCTAAGGATGGCGCAAGAGTCACGGTTACCGGTACGGTAGATTGGCATCCCTCGGCATTGGTAGCGGTAAGTAAATAGGTCCCGTTTTCGTGAAATGAATTGGTAGCATCGTTTGGGCTGTCCCCTCCGTTCCAAGTGTAGCTTGCCGCTCCGGTAGCGGTGAATACTGCGGTATTGCAATTGACGGAAACGGCCTGAACGTCTATTTCAAAAGGGCGAGGTTTTAATCCCCAAGTGATATTCGTATAATACTCAGGTGTCGTAGAATTGACCGTCAGGCACGTGAACTCCCCGGGAAACATGATGAGGGCGTAGCCTTCCGTGCCGGTCAAGGAATAGCTATCGTGATATTCCATGTTGCCGCCATCGAATATGACGGTATATGGTTTGGAAAAGCTTAATGTGGCACTAGGGCCGCCCGTGCCACCAAGGGAAGCCAAAAGCAGTACCGGGTCTTCAACGGTCTCGTTAAAGCACATGGTGGTGGTGCCATTTGCCTCCGTGGCCCAGGTTGTCATGGGCACTCTGGTGTTGGGAGGTGCTCCCGGGTAAGAACGCAGCTTGTTTTCAAAGTCATAAATTGCGGGTGTGGAGCCGAACGTGTAATTGGCTGTCATGGTCACCTTCAACTGCGTACCGTTGTTGTTGATGGTGGCGGTAGCACTATCGCCATAAAAATTCTCCCATACGGCCCAATTGATTTGGTCACAATTTATCTCCTCACCATATAGGCCGGCTTTTTTTTCCGCATTGCCCGGGCCGGATTTGTCCGATAGGGCTATAATGGGCAAGGCACCGGTGCAGAGCAGCATGAATGAAATGAGGCCTATGGGTAAGGGCTTATGTCGGTATGTGAGGGGTGCGGGTTTCACTGAAGCTGTTTTGGTAGTTTAAAAATAGCGTTGCGGATTAAAGGCTTTTGCCACATTGTCCAGCATCACGCCCAGGGCTATCTCATGGCTTCCACTGGAGAGGGTGCGTACCGCCCCCACATTGGAGTCATAGGAATAGCTGATATTGAGCAAGGAGCTGATATTGATTCCGGCCAATGCAGACACAGACTCCTTATTGCGGTAGCCCACTCCGCACCAAAGCCTGTCATTGAAGGCCAGTTTCATGTTCACATCCCCGGTGAGGGGTATATTGCCTATGGATTTGAGCATGAAAGAGGGAATCAGCGCCATACCGTCTAGGAGGAACAACTTATAGCCAGCTGTAAAAAACAGGTTTGGCTTGGGTTTTCCTATGGCGGTGTTGGAGGAAAAGTTCATGGGGTTGCCCACTAGCTGTAAGGCCGAAAAACCAGCAAAAAGGCGTGGACCATATAGCCATATTCCGGCACCTAGATTGGGACTGAGTTTATTGGTGATCTGTCCAATAGCTGGATCATTTTCCTGTTCGGGTCTTGCACGCTGATGATTGAGCCCTGTCTGTGCGATGCCTCCTTGTACGCCAAAGGCCAGGTTATAGCGATAATGGATTTTCAGGTGATAAGCATAAGCTAACAAGGCATCTGTTCTTCTCAATAAAGCGGCTTGGTCATGTTGGATTTGTAGGCCCATCCCCGAGTGGCTGTCTGATGCGATATAGTGCTGTGCATATGCTCTCGCAAACGGATTGGTGCCTTCTGTAGGAAATGAAAGGGCATTCTCGGCCACATATGCTCTGCCAATGGGCATATGAGCGGTCAGGCTAGTTGTTTTTGGGTTGCCTTCTATGCCTGTCCATTGATTGCGGTGAGCCAGTTTGATATCGATATACCTTTCAATGCCTGAAAGGGCGGGATTGAGCAGAAATTGATTGTTCAGATACTGCGTATAAGTAGGGGAGATCTGCCCATATACAGAAATGGAGCATAGGAGAAATAAAACTACACAAGTACTGGTTTTATGTACTTTCATTTTAGCGGGCCATGATTATCGTGGTCTAAAATATGTAAATATTGCCAGAACACATAGGCCTTTGCTTTTTGGGTGCAAATATTGTCGGTTTTTATCCATATTATTGCCGATAGATTATTTGTCGTATCCGTAAAAGATGCTCATCCATGAAAAAAGCCATTTCCCTGTCCGTTTTTTTGCTTATATTTTCGCTTTTGGCAGCACAGCAACCTTACTGGCAACAAAAGCTTACTTACAATATTGACGTCAGTTTGGATGACAACAAACAGCTGCTGAGAGGTAGTGAGACAATACTTTATAAAAACAATTCTCCGGATACACTGGAATATGTCTGGTTTCACATATGGCCCAATGCGTACAAGGATACTACAACGGCTTTGTTTCAACAGATCCTAAACGACACTTCACGCAGGGAAAAATTAGATGATATATCTTACGGCTACATGGATAAACTGAATTTCAAGGTCGACGGGGAAAAAACAAAAACGGAAGCACATCCGAACGCACAGTACATAGATGTCGTTAAACTACTATTGCCTAAGCCGCTTAATAGCGGTGATTCCGTGATAATCAGTACTGATTTTGAAGTGCAATTGCCTTCCTATTTTTCCAGATCGGGTTATTCGGAAGGGCAGTATATGGTATGCCAGTGGTATCCAAAACCAGCGGTGTACGATAAGGATGGCTGGCATGAATTTCCCTATTTAGATATGGGCGAGTTTTACAGTGAATATGCCGATTATACGGTGAATATAACCTTGCCCAAAGAATATGTAGTGGGTGCTACAGGTGTCCTGCAGAACCAAGATGAATTGCAGCAATATAAGGAAGTAGGGCTTTACAATGCGCAGAACAGGGACAATGCGCCTAAGAGGTATCAATATAAAGGGAAAGGAAATACCAAGACGCTCACCTACCATATGGACAATGTGCCAGATTTTGCTTGGTTTGCCGCAAAGGATTTGGTGGTTCAGTACGACACATTGCAGCTTGCTTCCAGTAAAATAGTTGATGCCTTTACCTACTATCATTACTCAGATAGTACGTTATGGAACAAGAGTATAGACTATACGAAAGATGCGGTTAAGTACTATAGTGAAGTGGTGGGAGAATACGCTTACCCTACGGTACAGGTAGTAGAGGGGCCGAAAAACAATGCAAGTGGAGGGATGGAGTATCCTACCATTACGCTCATCACCAGTCCGGATGCCAATGAAGAACGGCTAAGCGGTGTCATTGCCCATGAAGTGGGGCACAACTGGTTCATGAGCATGTTGGGGAGCAATGAACGTTTGCACACCTGGCAAGATGAGGGACTCAACTCGTATGTCCAGTTCAGGTATGAGGCTGAAAAATACAGGGCGAGCTCGATCTTTGGTGACGCTATACCCGAAGAGGTAAAGAAATTGCCTGCGGCTGATTTTCAAGGTGCCATATACAATGCGATCCTCCATATACCCATGGATTCTCCCATTGATATACCGGCCGATGAGTTTGCCAGCTCCGAAGAATATGGCCTTGTTTCTTATGTGAAAACGGCCTTATGGCTGTATATACTGGAAGCGAGCGTAGGGCAGGAGAAAGTAGATGAAGCTTTGCAGAATTATTTTCAGCTATGGAAGCACCGACATCCACAACCGGAAGATCTTAAAGCATCTTTCGAACAAACATTAGGTGTCGATTTGGACGGCTATTTTGCTTTGTTGAAAAAGGAAGGCGGATTTGCACCATAACTATATGCTTGCCTGCAGTAGAATTAAAAATCTATAAAAATCATAGATATAATGTGTTATTTAATTAGCTTGCCTTATATTTGCCTGTTCAAAGCCAAGGAAATGGCTTAGTGAACGCGAATATAATGAGGCAATCAAGCTATTTTATACTTTTCCTTTCTTTATTATGCACGCTAGCCTGTGGGGGCGGGCACGACTCAAAAAGGGGCGGTGGTCACGAAACCATCTCGGTTTCAGGGGCCTTTGCTCTTTATCCCATGATGATCCAATGGAGCCAAGATTTTAAGGAAAAGCATCCCAATGTCCGTTTCAATATTTCCGCAGGCGGAGCAGGGAAGGGAATAGCCGATGCGCTGTCGGGAATGGTAGATATTGCCATGGTATCGCGCGATATTCATCCCGAGGAATACGAACAGGGGGCTTATTTGGTTAACGTAGCCAATGACGCGGTGGTAGCTACCATGAATGCCAACAATCCACTGGCGGCAAAAATGAGGGATCGCGGGCTTACCAAGCAAGAGTTTATAGATATATTCTTGAATGGCCGTGTACACCGATGGGATCAGCTAAAGGGCATAGAGGGCAACTATGACATGCATGTCTACGTTCGTTCGGACGCTGCAGGTGCTGCAGAAACCTGGGCAAAGTATCTAGGTGCTTCCCAAGAAGATCTGTTGGGTATAGGAGTCTTTGGAGATCCTGGACAGGCACAGGCCATTATGCGCGATCCACTTTCCATCGGTTTCAGCAATCTCAATTATGTATATAGCTTGAAAACCAGAAAACCTCAACCAGAGGTACAGATCATTCCGATCGATCAAAACGGAAATGGAAGGGTGGATGATGATGAATATTTCTATCAGAACCTAGATAGCCTGAATCAGGCAATAGGGGATGGGCGATATCCATCACCCCCTGCACGCACATTGGGGCTTTTGTTCAAGGGTAAGCCAAGCAACAAGGTGCTAACGGAATTTTTGCGATACATCCTTTCTTCGGATGGACAAGCAAGATTGCCTGAAAATGGATATGTAAGCCTTAATGAAGAGGCGGTAAAACAAGAGTTAACGAAGATAAAATGAAGATACGCTTACTGAAAGATAAGGTGATAGGTACGGGTATGCTTGCTTTGTCCGTCCTTTCGGTATCCTTGGTCTTGTTGATAGGGATAGGGCTTTACTTGAGGTCTCTCCCCATATTGCAGCAGTACTCCGTTTGGGAGCTGGTCACTTCCAGTTCCTGGCGTCCCATGAAGGGGGAGTTTGGTTTTTTTCCCTTCATCATGGGAACGCTTTGGGTGACGGGCATGTCTATATTGATTGCCGTGCCGTTATGTCTTTTTACCGCTATATACTTGTCCGAATACGCGCCAGCAAGTTTCAAGCGATTCTTCTTGCCCTTAGTAAATATGCTGGCAGGCATACCTCCTGTTATATACGGTGTATGGGGCGTGTTCTTTATCATTCCCATCGTGCAGCGATACATTGCCCCGCATTTCGTTGAGTTTTCTACCGGATATACTGTACTGGCGGGGGGAATTGTACTGGCGGTGATGATATTTCCACTTATCGTCAGTATCGTGGTAGAAGTACTGAGCACCATACCAAAGGAATTGCGCGAAGCATCGCTTTCGTTGGGCGCCACGAAATGGGAGACCGTCAAAAAAGTGATTTTGAGGAAGGCATTTCCAGGGATCTTTGCGGCGATTGTTTTGGCCATTTCCAGGGCTTTTGGCGAGACCATTGCCGTATTGATGGTCTGTGGCAATGTGCCCATTGCCCCCCAATCTATTTTTGACCCTGCCTATCCCTTGCCCGCGCTATTGGCCAATAATTTTGGCGAAATGATGTCCGTGCCACTATATGATTCTGCCCTGATGTTCTCTGCCTTTGCCTTGCTGATTATTATCTTGATATTTAATATCATTTCTAGGGCCATTCTTCAAAAGATAGAAATTCGAAATGCGTAGACGGAAACTGGAAGAATGGATTGCCAAGGCTTTGATGCTGTTTTCTACGGCTTTCGTGGGTATTTGTCTTTTTTTGATCATAGGTACCGTGGTGGTGAAAGGCTTGCCCTATTTAGACTGGGATATGGTCACCAAAATCCCTGACGGCGGATACTATTTTGGCCGATCTGGTGGCATGTTGAATGCCATTATAGGTTCATTGTACGTAGCTGGCGGGGCCACGGTATTGGGCATGTGCATTAGTATTCCTGTAGCGCTCTACCTGAATGTCTATCTGAAAAAGAGCAATGCCTTTGCCCGATTTGCCAAATTGGCCTTTGATGTGCTTTTTGGTGTGCCTTCCATTGTGTATGGTGCCTTTGCTTTTAGCTTGATGGTCTATCTGGGAGTGAGAGCCTCCTTACTGGGGGGAATTATTGCCGTCACGTTATTGGTCATTCCCATTATGGTAAGGACATTGGATGAAGTGATTACCAATGTGCCAAAAGACCTGAAGGAAGCGACGCTGGCTATGGGAGCTACGCGCTGGGAAATGGCCAAGGTGTACCTATTGCAAATAAAGACGGGCATACTCACCGCCGTGCTGTTGGCGTTCGGTAGGGGAGTGGGCGACGTGGCGGCGGTGATGTTCACCGCGGGTTTCAGTGACAATATCCCCGTTTCGCTGCACGAGCCTGCGGCCACTCTGCCTTTGGCTATCTTTTTCCAATTGGGCAGCCCCATTCCCGAAGTGCAGGGAAGGGCCTATGCCTCTGCCCTTATCCTCACCGTGTGTATCTTGATCATTGTATCCGTGAGTACAATTTTGACAAATAAAAAGAGAAAATAAGCATGACGCAAACCCCACATATAGGTGTGAAAAATTTGAATGTCCGTATTGGAGATAGTCACCTGCTGAAAGACATCAACATCAATATACCCGACAAAAGCGTAACGTCCATCATTGGCCCATCGGGTTGTGGCAAGACGACCTTGCTCAAGAGCTTTAATCGGCTTCTGGACGATATACCGGGTGTCAATATCACGGGCAATGTTTTGGTAGATGGGGAAGATATATATGGGAAACATGCCGATGTAACCCAGATAAGAAAGAAAATGGGGCTACTGGCACAACGACCTTTTCCCTTGCCCATGTCTATCTACGATAATATTGCCTATGGGCCACGTATTCATGGAGCCCCTAGTAAGAAGGAACTGAATGCTTTGGTAGAACATTACCTGAAGGCGGTGGGGCTTTGGGAAGAAGTAAAGGGTAGGCTGCATGGCTCCGCCTCCTCGCTCTCCATAGGTCAGCAGCAAAGGCTCTGCTTGGCAAGGGGCTTGGCCGTAGAACCCGAAATTATCTTGGGAGACGAATCTACATCGGCCTTAGACCCAATATCGACCAAGATTATCGAAGATTTGATTATCCAATTGAAGGAGAAATATACCATTGTCTTGGTCACGCATATCCTTAGGCAAGCGCGTCGGGTTTCGGATTATATTATTTTTGTGTATATGGGCGAAATCATAGAGTTTGGCCCTACGGAGGAAATATTGCTCAACCCGAAGGAAAAACTCACCAAAGAATACGTGAAAGGGTTTATTAGTTAGGAGGTGTAGGGAATAGGACCTAAGCCTTATCTCCCTACATCTTACCACCTTCTCAATCTACCAGATCAAATCCCCAATCAATACCTTTCAAGGTAGCTGGTATTCCTTTTTGCAACCATACCGGGGCAGGCTTTCCCTTCAGGAAGTGATCAAAGAACTGCTGCTCGCGGATTTGGATATCCTTTCTGTTTTGCCGTTTTACCAAATTGTGTTCCTCGCCATTGTAATTGAGCATCCATGCGGGCTTGCCCAACCTTCTCAGGGCAGTGAACATCTCTATTCCCTGGTACCATGGCACTGCACCGTCATTGTCATTGGCCATGATGACCACGGGAGTGTTCACATTCTTCAAATGGAAAAGAGGCGAGTTCTCCACATACAGGTCATAGCCATCCCACAGGTTCTGTCCTATGCGGCTCTGGGTTTTTTCGTATTGGAACTGGCGGTTCATGCCCGACTGCCAGCGTATACCACCATAGGCCGAGGTCATATTGACTACTGGGGCACCGGCCCATGCCGCTGCATACATATTGGTGCGCGTGATGAGATGAGCTACCTGATAGCCTCCCCAGCTCTGCCCTTGTATCCCCAGGTGCTTTTCATCTACCCAAGGTTGCTTGGAGAGCACCGCCATTCCCGAATTGATGTATTCTTCTGCCGACTGCCCTGGATGACCTATTTCATAGTGAATGTCGGGTGCGAAAACCAAATAGCCGTTGCTGACAAAATAACTGATATTAAGGCGCGATGGTGTAGGTGCAGGCGCTATATAGCTATATAGTCCATCCGATAGTGTTTCGTAAAAATAGGCAATGACAGGGTATTGCTTGTTGGCATCAAAATCCTCTGGTTTGTACAGAATGCCCGTTGCTTGATACCCCTTGGGGGTAGTCCATTGTACCAGCTCGGCAGTCCCCCAGTTATAATTGGCCTGTTGCGGATTGGTATGGCTCAATTGGGTCTCAGACTTCAAGTCTTGGGAAACGAATAGGTCTGGGGATTCTACATAGCTTTCTTTGGAGTAGATATACCATTTAGCGCCATCGTTGGCCTTTATTTGCCGATAGCTATAAGGTCCCATAACGATTTCCTGTGGGTCTTTTTCCCTGTTCAGCTGGCCTTTGTACCAACCGCTGTATTTGTTTTTATTGTTGAAGGCACTTAGGAGTAGTTCTTTTCCTTCAATGACGGGCGACGAACGGAAAGCCCGCCTGCCACTTTCCTTATTGTCTACGTCTTGGTATCGAAAGGTTATCCCTTGTGCTCTTCCGGCACCGTTGGTGACGATTTTTCTATTTTTTCCTTTAGGATCAAAGCTCCAGATATCATAGCGGTCATAGATAAATACCTGCTTATCGCCAGGCGTCCATCCTGCTATGCCATAAGGCCTAGCCTCGGCGGGCGTATCATTTTCCTCGTTGCCGAAGTTGACGGGCAAATCTTGGGTGAGTACTATATTGACACCACTCTTGATATCGTAACTATGCCATCTTTGGGTATTGAGGTCAAACCACATTACATAGTTGCCTTCGGGCGAAAGTAGGGCGTTTCCCTTTAAATTATCCACAATCTTACGCCTGCTACCGTCTATGGTGGAGACAAGGTAGACATCGTAAAAACTATTTGTGTCCCATTGAGTTGCTATTCTCCTACCTTCATTGCTGGACGCCAGCACAAATTCATTGTCAGCATCCTTCGTTACGTAAGTGTCGGGTACCTCTAAGTTGGCAAGGGGGATAATGCGGCTGTTTTTGGCTGGATAGATGACGCTCAAATAGCTTCTACTTAAGTCTCTTTTGAGGTTTACCAATTGTTGGGGCTGCAAGTAATCGTCTTGATAGTGCCATACATCGACGTTTGCTACTTCAAAATCTACAATGGTGGTGTCCTTAACACGCGGTATGGGAGCAATGCCAAAGAACAACTTTTCACCATTCTTGCTGAATCTTAGGTCTCCATCCCCGCTCACGTTCCAATTATTGGGCATACCCGTACTACCGGCTTGACCGACAATAGTGGCCGTATCTGAGAGCGCAGTATAATAATAGAGGCTATATGGCTTCCACAAGGCTTTTTCTGGACTTTTCTCGGCGATAAAAGCAAATTGATCTCCTGCCTCGTCAAAGGTAAATTGTTTGTAGGTGCCCTTGCCCTTGCTTATTTGTTTCAGCTGTTTGTCATTTAGCTCGTATATATATAATCCAGCTTTGTCATCGAGGCTGTCTTTGCCAGTACGGCTAAAGGCGAGCCGCTTTCCTGTTTTGCTGAAATCGTAGTTGTCTACATCTTCGAATTTTTCCTCTTCTCCGCTTGCAAGGTACCTGAGGTATAAGGTGGCACCCTTTCCTTTTTTCGGTTTTGATGGTGCCTTTTTTGACGTGCTATCTTTTGTGCTGGTGTCTTTTTCCGGGGCTTCGTCTATCAGATAGGCTAGGTAGTCGCCATTTTCTTCTGGAAGTTTAAAGGATTTGGCATTTGCTTTTTTTAAGACCTCACCCGTAGCGAAGGAAATGATACCAAGGGAGTCTTTGGGCATCTCTTCCGGCTTTTTCTTCTTTATCCTCGCCTCTCTTACTTCGGCATAAGGAGGCTTAATAAGAAAAGCGGAGTATGCCGAGTTGTAAGAAAAAGAAATGTTTTCCGCTCTCGGGATATTCCATAATTGCTCTCCTTGTGGGGTGACAATATACAATATGGCATCTCCTTGTTGGGGGGTGATGGCATAACCTATGTACTTGCCGTCCTTACTTATTTCTGGCGATTGAATGTTTTGCCAATTGTCATACACTTGATGGTCAAGTGGTTTCTTTTGTGCCGTGCTTAGGTTGTAAACGAAAAATAAGCTGGCTATAATGAAAAGTTTACGCATAGTTTGTTGTTTGTTGGGTAAAAGTGCGAAAAAAACGGTAGCGACTTTGGATGTGAACGAAATTTTTACAATTGCGGAAAGAAATCGCACTTGGTGAACAATTTATATGGAAGAAAGGTGTTGCCATCACGGTTGGCTTAAAAAAAGACAAAAAATATTTTGCGCATTTTAAATATCGCCTTATATTTGCACACCGTTTGAGAGAGATGTTTTCTCAACAAGAAAGAAGCAATAGATTGCCCGATAGTATAATGGTAGTACAACTGATTTTGGTTCAGTTTGTCTAGGTTCGAATCCTGGTCGGGCAACAAAAAATCCAAACCCGCATTCATGCCACTTCAATTTAACACGGTTAAATTATTTGCTGGTTCTGGTTCTACAGAACTGGCCGAGAAAATCTCAAAATCTTATGGGAAAGAGCTTGGTGAAATGACCCTTTCACATTTTAGTGACGGTGAATTTCAGCCTTTCTACAATGAATCCATTCGAGGGAGCGATGTGTTCCTCATCCAATCTACTTATCAGCCTACGGACAATTTGTTTGAGCTGTTGCTGATGATAGATGCAGCTAGAAGAGCCTCCGCCCATTATATCACGGCTGTAATACCTTATTTTGGCTTCGCCCGTCAGGATAGGAAAGACAAACCAAGGGTGGCCATTGGTGCAAAGTTGATAGCCAATTTGCTTACGGCGGCGGGTGCTCACCGTGTCATGACGATGGATCTTCATGCGGCGCAGATTCAAGGTTTTTTTGATATTCCGGTAGACCATTTGGACGGGGCGAGCATCTTTGTGCCGCACATCAAAGCGCTTAACTTGCCCAACCTTACCATCGCTTCGCCAGATATGGGTGGCTCGTACAGGGCACGTACCTTTGCCAAATATTTCAATGCGGAGGTGGTGATATGCGATAAGCAGCGTAAGCGTGCCAACGAAATAGAATCGATGTCTATCATTGGTGATGTGACCGGACAGGACATCGTACTGATAGATGATATCTGTGATACGGCAGGCACGCTATCCAAGGCTGCTTCCCTGATCATGGAAAATGGTGCATCCAGTGTACGTGCGGTATGTACGCACCCGGTGTTGTCCGGTAAAGCCTATGAGACTATAGAAAATTCGGCATTGCAAGAATTGATCGTGACAGACACGATCCCGCTAAAAAGAGAAAGCAGCAAAATCAAGGTGTTGTCTACCGCAAATTTGTTTGCCAGGGCCATCACAAATGTGAACGAGCATGGTTCTATTAGTGAGTTGTTCAAGATATTGGGAACAAATAATTAGACCCATTTCGATTACTGTCGATATTTTTTATATCTTTGCACACTTTTAAAAAAAATCAAATAAAAAATGGAATCAATTGCTATTAGCGGTTCTCCTAGAGAGAACGTAGGGAAAAGAGACGCTAAGGAACTGCGTTATCAAGGTCAAGTGCCTGCAGTTCTGTATGGTGGTGCGCAACAATACCACTTTTCAGTGTCCGCAGCTGATTTGAAACCTGCTATTTACACGGCAGATGTTCATTTCATAGAGCTGGAACTAGAAGGAACTAAACATCAGGCTATCGTTCAGGATGCTCAGTTTCATCCATTGACCGACCAAATCCTGCATGTGGACTTTTTGGCACTCAGCGATGACAAAGAGGTAGTGATGCAAATTCCTATCCAACTTGTTGGAACTTCTCCTGGCGTGAAGATGGGGGGTAAATTGATCCAAAAGCTTCGTACGCTTCGCGTAAAGGCATTTCCTAAGAATTTGCCACAAGTTGTGGAGGTTTCTTTGGAATCTTTGGAAGTTGGCAAATCTGTACGTGTTAAGGAAATTTCCGTGGCTAATGCCAGTATTTTGAACAATAGCGACGATACAGTCGTCTCCGTTGTAATGTCTCGTGCATTGAAACAAGCTGAGCAGGAAGCTGCAAAGGCAGGCAAGAAATAATTAAATGTATTTTTTCAACAGTAGAGGCCCCAACCGGGGCCTTTATTGTTTGTAGCCTCCTCCGTGGTTAACACTTGAAAGTCCTTAATTCGTGAGGCAATATTTTGTATTTTGACTTTTGATTTTTTACTTTTTACTTCGCAAGAATGAAATACTTGATCGTCGGGCTTGGCAATATCGGGTCGGAATATGCAGATACACGGCACAATATCGGTTTTATGGTGGCAGATGCACTAGTGAAGGAAGCCGGTGCAAGTTTTTCTGTTTTGAAATTGGCCTATTACGCAGAGTTTAAGTATAAAGGGCGTACGATTGTAAGCATCAAACCTACCACCTATATGAATCTGAGTGGCAAGGCGGTAAATTATTGGATGCAAGAGTTAAAAATTCCTCTCAGCAATGTGCTCGTTATCGTAGACGATTTGGCCATCCCTTTTGGTAGTATCAGAATTAAGCCAAAGGGAAGTGCCGCCGGTCATAATGGACTTAAAAGTATCGAAGCACTTTGTGGTGGGCAGGCCTACCCACGGTTGCGCTTTGGTATTGGCGATAATTTTCCCAAGGGAAGACAGGTCGATTATGTCTTGGCGCCCTTTGATAGGGAAGAGCAGCCGGAGCTACCTAGCCTGATCGATCATAGCGTGAAAGCCATACAGAGCTTTGTGACGACCGGCATTGAATTGACCATGACAAATTTCAATAAATAGCTGTCGGCAATCAGTAGTAAGCTAATGCCTTGTGTCTTATGTCTCACATCTCACATCTGATGTCTCACGTCTTTTTTTTAATTTAGCATCCATGAAAGTATATGGTATTAAAAACTGCAATACGGTAAAGAAAGCCTTGCAGTGGTTGGACGGTCATGGCATTTCGTATGAATTTCATGATTTTAAAAAATTGGGCGTTTCCTTAGATAAATTGAAACAATGGGAGGGGACCTATTCTTGGGAGGATCTTTTGAACAAGCGGGGCACCACCTGGCGTCAATTGCCCCAGGAGACGAAAGATGCCGTGACAGATGCCACGAGCGCCAACAAATTGCTGTTGGAGAAGACAAGTGCCATAAAAAGGCCGGTCATCGAGCAAGGAAATACTTTGTTGTTGGGTTTTGATGCGAGTGAGTACGAGCAAAAATTGAAATAAAAAGTTAATAAGGCTTTATTGTTTGTGTCCATTGTTGGCAAAGCTTATATTAGCATCATGAAACCGAGGAATTTTCTTTGGTGAAAAGTGAATCATTAATTTAAAAACAACAATATCCATGTCTTTTAAGAGTACTTGTTTATCATTAAGCGTAGCCTTGGCATTGAGCGGAGGAGTATTTGCCCAGGAAGAGGTCAAGGTAGGTGTCGGGAGCAAATACAGCTATGAAGAAGCCTTTGCGCCTTTGTTTTACACCAAGAACGGGAATGAATACCGTTCGGCCAGTGGAAAGCCCGGACCGAAGTATTGGCAAAATGCCGTCAATTATAAGTTGAAAGCTAAATTAGACCCGGCTACGAAACATATCGAAGGAGTGGTAGAGCTGGACTATACCAACAATAGTCCGGACAATCTGGATTTTATGTGGCTTCAGCTGGATCAGAACATGTTCTCCAAAGAAGGAAGAGGCTCGCAGATCGTTCCTTTGACAAGGAGTCGTTACGGCGACCAGAGCAGTGCCTTTGACGGGGGCTATACGATCAAATCGGTAAAGCTTTCCGGAGGTAAGGATTTGGATCATGTGATCAACGACACGCGCATGCAAGTGTTTCTTCCTCAGGAATTGAAAGCAAGCGGTGGTAATATCAAGATACAGATTGCCTACTCGTATACCGTGCCTGATTACGGTGCTGATCGTACAGGCATCTTGTCTACGCAGAACGGTGATATCTTTGCGATAGCACAATGGTTCCCTCGGGTAGCTGTCTATGATGACGTGTTGGGATGGAATGTACAACCTTATACAGGACCTGGAGAGTTTTATCTGGAATTTGGCAATTTCGATGTGGAGATTACTGCACCTGCCAATCAGATCGTGGTATGTGGTGGCGAACTGCTCAACCCGCAGGAAGTGTTTACGGCAGAGCAGTTCAACCGTTGGAAGACCGCTGCCAATAGTGATGAGACCGTGATGATCAGAACCGCTGAGGAGGTGACCGCAGGAAATTCGCGGCCTTCAAAAAACGAGCTGACCTGGAAGTATAGATTGCTACAGGCACATGATGTGGCTTGGGCGGCATCTACCGCTTTTGTGATGGATGCAGCAAAGATCAATCTGCCGGAAGGCAAAAAGTCACTTGCCGTATCCGTATACCCGGTAGAAAGTATCGTGGAAAACGGTTGGCAAAGGTCTACAGAATTTACCAAATCATCCATTGAGTACTATTCGAAGCAATGGTATCCCTATCCCTATCCTGTTGCTGTCAATGTAGCATCCAATGTAGGTGGGATGGAATATCCCGCTATCGTGTTTTGCGGCAGCAAAGCTAAAGGACCGGGCCTTTGGGGCGTTACCGACCATGAGTTTGGCCATATTTGGTTCCCCATGATCGTGGGAAGCAACGAACGCTTGTTCGCTTGGATGGATGAGGGCTTTAATACCTTTATCAATGGCCTTTCGCAAAAGGAATTTAACAATGGTGAATTCTACAGAGGGCCTCAAGATGGGCATAGAATGGCACCTTACCTGTTCAGGGATGGTATAGAACCTGTTTTGTCTACCCCACAGAACATGCAAGAGCGAAATATCGGTGTTCTGGCTTATGCGAAGCCTGGTTTGGCGTTGGATCTTTTGCGCAATGAGGTGTTGGGACCTGAGCGCTTTGACTATGCTTTCCGTACCTATATTAAGTATTGGGCTTATAAGCATCCAACGCCGGACGACTTTTTCCGTACTATTGAAAATGTAGGAGGCGAAAGCCTTAATTGGTTCTGGAGGTCATGGTTCCTAAACGCATGGAACCTGGATCAGGCCATTACCAACGTGACTTATACAGACGACGATCCGACAAAAGGAGCAATCGTAGAAATAGCCAACCTGGAAAAGATGGTGATGCCCGTGACGGTTGAATATACGACGGTAAGTGGCAAAAAAGACCGCAAAAAACTCCCTGTAGAGATATGGGAAAGAAATCAAGTGTTCTCTTTCAAATTGCCGACAACAGAGAAACTGCAGTCCGTGGTGATAGACCCGGATAAGGTATTGCCCGATATCAATGCGGATAATAATTCCTGGACAGGACAGTAAAAAGCTTTAGTGAATTTTGGGAAGAAGAGGTTGACCACTGTGGTCAACCTCTTTGTTTTTAACACTTTTTGACAGTTCTGTTTATGTAAGAGTGTTAAATTTGTTCGGATGAAAAGCTGCTATTGGTGTTTCTTTTTTCTTGTGTCTTCTTTTTGTAGCTATGGGCAAGATACACTTAGGGGAAAGACCTATGTCTTGGATACAAACACATTCTTAAGTGATGTAGAAATCACTAACCTGAGTACGGGACAGTTGGTATGGAGTTCCGCAAACGGTGATTTTGCTATCAGTGCAAAGACAAACGACTTGCTTTCTTTTTCTTTTCCCGGATACCGTACGGATACCCTGCTGGTGACGGATTTTTCATATAAGCGTATATACCTGACCATAAAAGATGAAACACGCATTCTGAAGGAGGTGGAAGTGAAGGCGAAAATGGCAACTGTGCAAATGCTCGAAGAAGCAAGGCAAGAGGCAAAACTCGTGACCTACGGTAAGTATAAAGGGGGAATTAGTTTTTCTCCTAGCTATCTATTTAGCAAGCAACGGCGGAATGCCAGAAAGCGGGTGAAAATGCTGGAGCAGCAATTGGCATGGGAGGCGACTCAGGAGCGTTTCAGAAAGGAAAAAATTAAGGAATTGACTCCGCTGGAAGGAGAAAACTTGGATTTATTCATGGTAATATACAGGCCTACTAAGGTGATGAACGATAAACAGTTGGAACAGTATATCATGGACAGTTATTCTGGTTTTAAAGCTTTAAGCGATGAAGAGAAGAGGAGATGGAAACTAGGCTTATGATTTTTAGCCTAATAATCCGTATTTTCGTCCCCATATGGAAACTGTCGTCAGTGGTATCCGGAGTACCGGAAAATTACATTTAGGAAATTACTATGGAGCTATAAAGAACTTTATCCGTATGCAGGACGAGTTCAATTGTTATTTTTTTATTGCCGATCTTCATTCGCTGACCACCCACCCCACACCTGAAAACCTTCACGATACGGTAAGACAGGTCGTGGTAGAATACCTGGCCGCGGGCATAGATCCAGAAAAAGCGACTATCTACGTTCAGTCGCACGTGACAGAGGTCATAGAACTTTATCTTTATCTCAATATGAATGCCTATCTTGGGGAATTGGAACGCGCCACTTCTTTTAAGGATAAGGTGCGCGCCAATCCAGACAATGTGAATGCGGGATTGTTGACCTATCCGGTATTGATGGCGGCAGATATTCTATTGCACCGGGCTACGAAGGTTCCGGTAGGTAAGGATCAGGAGCAGCATTTGGAGATGACACGTACTTTTGGCAACCGCTTCAATCGTATGTACAAGCACGATTATTTTCCTGAAGCCTTTGCATTCAGCTACAGCGATAAGCTGATAAAAATCCCTGGTCTGGATGGCAAGGGGAAAATGGGGAAATCGGAAGGGGATGCCAATTGTGTCTATTTGTCAGACTCACCCGAGGCCATTCGAAAGAAGGTGATGAAAGCCAAGACAGATAGCGGTCCTACTATTGAAAATCAACAGAAGCCACAGGAGATACAAAATCTGTTCGATTTGATGAAAGTGGTATCCACCCCCGATACGGTTGCGCATTTTGACGAGTTGTACAATAAGTGCGAGATACGCTATGGCGATTTCAAAAAGCAGCTTGCTGAAGATATGGTGTCGGCTACCGAGCCAATCCGATCGAGGATTGAAGCCATTTCGGCTGATGATGCCTATGTGAGCAGGGTAGTGGCCATGGGCGCAGAGAAAGCACGGGAGAGCGCTAGGAAAACGATAAAAGATGTAAGGGAAATTATCGGTTTTAGGAGTTTCTAATAAATTGAATTATGCATATAGCGATCGTCGGCAATATAGGGGCCGGCAAAACCACCTTGACCAGCTTATTGGCCAAGCACCTGAAAATGGAACCACAGTTTGAGGCGGTAGAAAACAATCCCTACCTGGAAGATTTCTACAGCGATATGAAGCGCTGGTCGTTTAACCTACAGATATTTTTTCTTAACAGTCGCTTTCGCCACATCGTGGATCTACAGGAACGCAAGATAGATATCATCCAAGACAGGACAATTTATGAGGACGCCTATATCTTTGCAGAAAACCTGCACGATATGGGCCTGATGACCACGAGGGACTTTGAAAATTATAGCAATATATTTGAGAGCATTATCTCATTCATCAAGGCTCCGGATTTGCTGATTTATTTAAAAGCCTCTGTTCCCACATTGGTGAACAATATACAGTTGCGGGGTAGGGAATATGAAGCAGGCATTCGGATAGATTATTTGACGAAGCTGAACGAAAAATACCAGAAATGGATCGGAAACTATAAGGAAGGCAAATTGTTGATCTTGGACAAGGATAAGTTGGATTTTGCCAATAAGCCCGAAGATTTGGGTTTTGTAATAGAAGAAATTGAGAAGAACTTGCATGGGTTGTTTTAGATGAAAATAATAGGAATCATACCAGCTCGTTACGAGTCCACACGTTATCCCGGAAAACCCTTGATCGATATTGGGGGCAAGACCATGATCCAGCGTGTATATGAGCGTGCGCTGTTGTCCAAGAAGCTCAGCATGGTCATAGTCGCTACAGATGATGTCCGCATAGCCGATCATGTGTCTTCTTTTGGTGGGCATTTTGCCATGACCAGCGACGAGCACCAGAGCGGTACAGATAGGTGCGCCGAAGTGATCCAGCGTTTTCCCGACACCGATATTACCATCAATATACAAGGAGATGAACCTTTTATAGATCCTTCTCAGATCGATAGCCTAGCAGTTTGCTTTGAGAACAAAGATACCCAGATTGCCACTTTGGTGAAAAAAATCGAGACTTATGAGGAACTGGTGAACATCAATACACCTAAAGTATTGCGCAATGTACACAAGCAGGCAATCTATTTTAGTCGCAGCCCAATACCATTCATTCGGGGTGTAGCACAGGAAAACTGGCTACAACATTTCGAGTATTATAAGCATATAGGGGTCTATGCCTATCGAAATGAAGTGCTAAAGGATATTACCAAGCTGAAACCATCTGCCCTGGAATTAGCTGAAGGCTTGGAACAGTTGAGATGGATAGAGCATGGATACAAGATCGCTACTTGCGAGACCGATATGGAAACGCTGGCCGTAGATACGCCGGAAGACCTACAGCGAATATTGAAAATCGCCAAACATATGCTCTGAACGGCTGACCGCGTGCCAGCATCTTGAAGGCTAATTAATGAGCTTATATTGAGCATGCCATTTGTGAAGCAGGAACAACTTCGAATGGCCTCTTTTCAAATTGTAAAATAGGTTAGCAGAAGAAGCAATACGCGCGTTCCTAAAAGAACATCGTGAATGAGCTATTAGATTTTTAAATGACATTATTGATGCAATTTTGTGTTTCTTAATGCGCACTATTAATTCCTTTGGAGAGATCATGAATAATGGCTCTCCTTTGCCGGTGGACCTATTTCCACACGCCGTCCATGAGCACATTACCATGAAACTGCCCAGTGCAAACAAAGCGATCCGCTCAAAGCGTGGAAATCTACTTGCCATAAAATCTATAAGAATACTGTCCAGCATTGTTCTTGTCTATGATGACACCAAAGGCAGACTACTCGAAGCCCAGGCCATACTCATAATCTCTGTCCAAATTGTTTTCCGCTTAGAGCAAGCAAGAATAAAAGAAAAAAACTGTCTCTCATGGCGTACATAACTGTGTTCATGATGTTCCTTTCAGATCGCCCATATATTCTGCTGAAGGATATATCAGGTCGTCCTTGCTCACGTACCTACCGTCTTCCATCCTGAAGGAGGAATTTTCCAAATAGGCCTGACTACCTCCCAGACCATGGAATAATGCAAAGACATGTAGCATAGCGATAACATTCGACTCTTAATATGCAATTCGAATAGCTGAAAAAACAGGAGGCAAATAAATATAATCATTTACAGGAATGCTCATATTTACAGCATTAAACATTGGGTTGATCAGTCTATCAAAATCATAGAAAAATATACTTTTAGCAGACAATGTTTCCTCTTTTCTTTTCTTTGGCCCGTCAAACTTAATCAGGCAAGGCAGGATAATCCGGGCGGATTTCCGATTGCCCAAGACGGAACAATAGTCAAACATCTTCAGGAAGGATACATCCTTGTTCTTGAACAGATCATACGCTACACTGTCATTCAGGTGCACGGACCTAGCATTGCAACGGTACGGCGACACACGCTCCACGTCTATGACAAAGGCAAAAGTATATATCGTCACAGTATCGTTGTTAATGATGTTTTCATTAGGCGCAAGGTAATCCCAGATGATGGCGTTTACTCTTTTTGACAGCCTTTGCGATGCAGAGGTATCCGCCTGCTTTTCCTGGCTCCAAGCAGCTGAAAGATCCAGAATAAGCGTAGCTATAAAAACAAAACAAAACTTCAATATATCCATTCGCATTTATTTGCAAGATCGGGAGGTGTGTTGTACATCTGCACCAGTGCTCCGGCTATTGCCGGAAGATAAATGTTGGCCATCATTTCATGTTGAGTTTGATTTGCGGGCGAACCGGGATTAATGTTCTTAAAATATTGTAAGTAAGCGTGTACGCTTTCATGAAAAAATACAACAGTAGCAAGTTCCTTCGATGCGCCTGGCAGTACGTTACTATTAATTTCTATTTGTAGTCTTTCATTTGTACTCGCTGCTACGTTGAAATAACCCAACTCGTGATCATACATATTGCTACCATCAACAAAATCAAACTCAACGCCTACTTCGGCCTCCATTTGATCCAATATACCTCTCATCCTATTGTTAAAATCCTTTGAATGGATTAGCGTGTCCAAGAGGTTTTTTAAACACTCATTCTGAAGGTCATTGTGTATTGGGCAGTAGCCGCTATAAATAGCAAAGATACTGTGGCAGTAAAAGTAGTCTCATCGTTTTTTTTTTTTTCGCAAGCTGGCAATTTGTACTCAATATGATCGAGGCACTTGGGAAGGAAGCATGACTTGTTCCTTAACATAGGCCTCGTAAAAAAAATTGTCAGAAAGCCACAGTTTTTTCTGCAATTGCAAAAAGTAGAAATCGAATGATCCGCCAATAATCCCTTTACCCGGCACGTAAACAAACCGGTCTATTCCTCGATGCCGATTGGGTGCATCCTGTGTGCTCCAGTCACTGAACAGCCAATAATGATATGCCGTATCCCTTCCCGTTGCCGTGCTATGCGACAGGAATAGGACGGGATATTCCAAAGGCCTGCGCAGTGAAGCGTACTCGTTACGTACATCGTTGGGGGAACTTGTCTTCCTTGCCCGTGCGTATCGGTTCTCAAATTCTTTCGCTGTCAGGGTAGGGACGGCCGTGTTGATGAAGCACACCTTGTTATCGTTGGCAAACAGCAGTGGTGTATTGTCTATAATGGTGAAAAATTCCGTCAGGCAATAGGCGCTCTGAACATAGCCCGAATCGCTTTTATATACCAGTACGATATCATCCTTCTTCAAATCCCGATAATCGTATCCGTCCCTCAGATATTTCGCCTGCCCATTTCGATGCATATCGCGTAATTGCTGCATTCCTATGCGCTCGTTTGGTTTCAATGTATCGATATCGATCCGTTTCCAGTTACTTGCCGTCCTTTTATCCCGTAGTTCGTTCAATTTGGGCAGTACCGAGAACAAGACCAATTTGCCATCGTCATAGTCCAGGTTGAGCAAATGTACTGGGATATTGCCGCCATATAGTGTTTTTGACGACAGTTCGGTCTTGGACAGAAACCTATATTCCTTAGGTTCATTTTCTGCCAAGAGGAAGTATAGCTTCTTGTTTTGTGCTGTAAGCCAAAAGGCCTGGCACACTATAAGCAAAAATATCCCGATTACTGATTTGACGCTGCTCATATTATATCTTTTCCTAGGGAGTATTACATATGGTTCCTTGAGATTCACCTTTTCTCGTATCTCTTTCTTTCGCATTTAAATTTTTGTTCTCCGTGTCAGTTTCTATGATTCCAGTCATCGCCAATGCATTTGCTCTATCGGTCGGAAAATTTGGATTGAAACTTAAAATAGCTTCGGACAATTGATTTAAAAAATTTGTTGCCATTGTGCTATGTCCATTGACAAACATATACTTCCCGATGCTGCCTCCTGGAATATCTGCCATGTACTTTGTGATGTCGGGATATTTACTAGCAAAATCTGACGGACTCAATTTATTGGATTCAACCGTTAAAAAAGCATGTAAAGCCTCGTGATACATAGTAACCAAAATATATTCCTTTGAAGCGTAATTTAACACATCTTCATTAATCTCAATGGTAGAATAAATTTGATAACCGTCACTATAATTATAGCCATTATTCAAGTTAATTCTCGAAGTATGCGTCCCATCTACCGTGTTACCTAAGGAACTTGAGGGCTTAAAAACCATATGGAAATCACAATCGCCCTGAAAGGTAGTTTTAATTTTTTCAGCAATATCATTTTTCAAATCGGGTAATTCTGCCAATATTGCCTGAGCACAAGGATAATTCTGAAGTGAATCGATAATGTCGTTGTTATTGTCATCGTTCCCTGGCGGCGCACCCCCGCCCCCTCCTCCGACCGGTGGCGGATAGTAAGGCGGTGGGGGTGGGGTGTACGGCGGTGGACTCGGCGGTATATACGGAGGGAAAGGATTGGGCGGCGGCGGAACGGTCACCGGCGGGAGCTCCCCACCGTCTATGGTCTCGTCTCCCATGAGTACGATATTCCTGTTCTCAGCCAGGCCCGTCAGCGTATAGGTCTTGTCGCGGTCAAAGAACCCGACGTCGATAAGCCTGCCGTTTACCGTAAAACTCCCAACCACCAGCGAGTCGGGATTACCGAACTCGTATTGCCTTACCACCCCATAGTAGGCGCCATCATACTTTACTACGTGAAGTTCCCTGTTTATCTGTTTGGTGGAGCGGATCAAGGTGGTAAACAGCGTGGAGTCTCCGTGTTTTTCTACCAGCGTACCGTTCCAGTCGGGAGTATTGAGGTTGGCAAATGCTGCCGAATCATCGGACGGGATCAACTGCCTCTGGTACCAGGCCGCCAGCCCTTGGATATCTTCCGGTTGATCTGTCTCGAGGATCAGATCAGGCTCCCTGGTACATGCCCAGAGCAATAATAGGAGCGAGGCCAATATGGTCAGGCCGGGTGTAAAATGTCTCTTCATAACCGAGATTTTTCATTTACAATCGATCTAATTGATTAATCCTGAGGCTAATTAACGGAATTTGATTTTGTTCTGCAAGATTTTTTGTTAAAATTTGTTAAAAAAGGTAAATTAGCGTTAAATAGATCGGCATTTTGACCTGTTTTTCAGGATGTAGTTATATAATTATACATTAAATTCAAATTGATGCGGCCGTTATACACAATGAGGCAAAATGAAAGCATAAAGAACGTAATCTTTCCCCTTTTCCTGGTTTTCCTTATCGCCCTAACCTCGGGCCTGAACTATTTCGGGCTGAAACGATCTTATTGGGGCACGGAACTTCCCCCGTTTATTTTCGGCGCATCCGTATCCTTATTGGGGGCAGGCCTGCTAGGTGCCACAAGGCTCCCGAATTTTCGGGTAGCGCAGATAGACATCGCGTTTGTGTTCTTCTATGCCTATATCTGCCTTCATTCCGTTTTAAACGCCTGGCCCTACCCTTCGACAGACCAACTGTACGTACCGGTGGGAATCCTGGTGTTCTACGTGCTGGTCAGGGTCGGAATGGGAGACCACCTGCCCAGGCTGTCAGGAGTACTTGCCCTGGGCATTATATCGATCGCCGGTTTTCAGGCTATCCTCGGGTTGGCGCAACATGGGGGTATGGTCCCTTATTTTCATCCGCTCTACAGAGCCGCAGGGTCTTTTGTCAATCCCGGCATTTACGGCTGTTTTCTCTCCCTGGGGCTCTGTACAGCCTTCGGTCGGGTGCTGGACGAAGGATACAGACGAAAGATCCCCCTGGTCGCCTTCGCCTTGCTGATAGCCGTGGCGCTGGTCCTTTCCGGATCGCGCACGGCATGGATCTCGACGGGCATCGGGATGTCGTTCGTCGTTATCTCACGTTACCCGGGGCCGTTGGCCAATTTGAAGATCAGACGGGGCCTGCTGATCTGCGGAGCGTTCCTTTTTTTGGGCGGCACGTATCTTTTGCTCGAGATGAATCGGGCATCGGTTGGCGGCCGTATGCTCATCTGGAAGGTGGGTTGGCAGATGTTCCTGGAACAGCCTTTGTTCGGTCATGGTTACGGAGGCTTTTACACCGGGTACGGAAATTACCAATCGGCGTATTTTTTGTCGGGAACCGCGGCCGTGGAAGAAATGCAGACGGCCGGCATGAATTATTATGCCTTCAACGAACCGCTGAAGATCATGGTGGAACAGGGAATGGTTGGATTGGTCCTGTTTGCCCTGGTTGTCGCGATCACGTTTGCGTTCGCCCTGAAGCGAATAGGCGCTGAGGGAAGAACGTCCCAAGGCCTGATAACCTTCGTTGCGATCGCGTTGGTCGTTCTGGTATTCGGATGCTTTTCATACCCTTTTCAGGATATTTCCATAGGGTTGCTCTTTGCGCTGTCGATGGCATACATTGCCGCACGCCAATCCGTTGAGGCGCCCATCCAAATAGCCCGGCTATCCGGGTTGTTCCGTATCCTGGCATTTGGGTGCCTGGTATTTTTCGGTTTCAGGTCTTTTGAAAAGATCCGCGCCATACTTGTCTGGAAACATGCGAAGGAGAACATCCTTGTCCAGGAAGGTGACGCGCTGCGGGACTACGTGAAGGCCTATGCCGTACTACCGAACAACGGGGCTTTTTTGTTCAATTACGGAGCCGAGCTGGTCGATATGGGAAACTATGCAAAGGCCCTCGGAATACTGGAAAGGGCAGGGCGGTACGGAAACAGCATAGAGCTGCACTTGAAGACCGCCCGTGCCCACATCGGCCTGGGCCGGTATGACCGGGCAGAAGAGGAATATATCAGGGCGGCGCACATGAACCCCAAGCTATTTGTTCCTTTTTACGAACTGCTCCTCTTTTACGACCGGATCGGCCAGGTGGAGAAGGCAAGGGGAGTAGCGGCCATGATCCGCGATAAGCCGGTTAAGGTGCCATCGGAAACGATCGGCAGAATCAAGGAATTCAGTATCCAATATTTGAAGAAAAATGAATAGTAGACGTATAGCGTTTGTACTCGCCCTCGCATTTTTTTTGCCGGCGTGCAGGAAAGACGAACCGGTCGAGCCGGAAGTAGAGGTATCCGATATGTGCCAGCGAATAAACCTGCTGGAAAACGACGGTACGTTTGCGGAAAAGCTGAACGCTCTGCTTGCCGATGCGCGGACCGAAAACTATGAGAGCGGTTACCTGGTATACCCATCGGAGGCCAATGTCTTCCGCTACGAGCCGGTACGTGGCGAACCGGGCGAGGCTTCCATCGTGTTCGCCCCGCAGGGGCAGGTAGAGGGGCTCATGCATAGCCATTACGGGGATCTGTTCCCGACCTTTTCGGCGGCCGACGTCAAGGCGGTCTATGACACCTACAACGAAGAGCATATGCACGACTACGGTACGTTCTTCTGTAGTGTGGTTTCCCCCAATGGAAATGCCTATTTGTTGAAAATCGAGGACATATACAGGTTCCTGTTCTTTTCCGGGCGGTATTTCCTGCACCGGGAGGGATTTATGGCCTTTGAAATCAGTTACTATGAGAAACAGCAGGCCTATCTGCAAACAATGGGACCTGTCGGTTCATTCGAGATGGCACTCTGCGAGCTGCTGGAGGATTCCGGTCTGGTCCTTTTCAAGGCTACCGGGCCATTTCGTACATGGCTGAGATTGGAAAAGGACGAATATGGCAATTTGAGGGAAGTGGGATGCAACGTCGATTAAGGGCGCACTTTTATGTGCTGAGGATCACGGGGTTTTTAATCTGGAATCACTACCAAACGGATAAACTTAAAAACAGGCAATAAACTCACTTAACTTACTGATTATCAGTAAATATTTTCATTAGATAAAAAAGCCNCCCCCCCCCTGTTTTTTAGAACAGTTCTACCTGTATACAAGGTGGTTTATTTCGTTTTTTCTGTTTGCTGTAAGTTCTCCTGCTGTTCTGCACCATCCAATATATCTCAAGATTACTGATTAAATGGATTCTTATCAGTGCAGCAATGGTGGAAAACGCCTTTTTGCTCTGGGATTTTACC
>NZ_ATZA01000035.1 GCF_000427965.1 Olivibacter sitiensis DSM 17696
GCACAAGCTCATCGCAAAGAAACTGGAGGCCGATTTCTTCTTCGCCCACCCCTATTCCTCTTGGGAAAGGGGACTCAACGAATACACCAACAAGCTTATCAGGCAGTATATACCGAAAAAGCAGCCCTTTGAACAATTCAATGAACAGGATATCAGAAAGATACAGCACAAAATCAATGCAAGGCCAAGAAAAAAACTAGATTACCAGAACCCCAAGAACATTTTTTATGCTACCTTAGACAAAAAAGTTGCATTGGTGAGTTGAATCTACCTTGTCTGGTTAATTTTTATTTTTTTTCGATAGAAATAGAAATAACGCTATATTTGCAGACCCAAAAAGAAAGTGTTCTAAGGCTGATTCGGATGATTGGGGTTTGGACTTTATATAAACGCTAATTGGCGAACGCTTTTCGGTTCTGGGGTATATAAATTTGACATAATAGACAATGGCGGGGTAGCTCAGATGGTTAGAGCGTAGGATTCATAACCCTAAGGTCGGCAGTTCGATCCTGCTCCCCGCTACCAAAGTTGCGAAAGAGGCAAAATCCAGTTCTAATTCTGGTATGCCTCTTTTTTTATTACTTATAACTTGTTGAAAATAAGCTATATACGCAAAGAACTTATTTATTCTTGGGGTTCGACATTTATCTGTTTTCTTGCTGTATGTAATGCCCTCGGGGAAGAGTAAAAACTGTATGCGTTTCTTGGTGTTATAGTCTGCGGAAACCCATTTTAAAGGTAATTCAAAGGCGATTTTGATAGCAAAACCCACACTCTCATCAAGGTTCGACACCTGTTTGGAGAGTTTCATGAGATTTTTCTCGATTTCAGCCTTTTCTTCATTGTACTTGTCACGGTACTTGTGGTACAATTCTCCACCTATTTCTTCTTCGATGTAGCGTTCTTCCAGCCTGTCAATTTTCTTTATTATCTCTGTATGTTGATCCTGTAGGTTCCGATATTCGTCCTGATCTCCTGCTGTCAATTGATTGAATGTAGCAACAGCCTGCTTGGTGATCGCTTTAACCATATCTTTGGCTCTATCCACCTTAAATGTGTGAAGCAATTTTTCGAATAGACTATTTAGGGCGTTTGCGCTCTTGTTGTTGTTGCATGCTTTTGTATTGCATTTGTAATAGTATAGATTTTTCTTCTTTACAGTATAGCCCCGCATCGGCTTTCCACAATGATCGCAGGTCATGAAGCGTTTCAATGGGATTTCTGAGTTTTCCTCAATAATCCGGTATCCCTGTGCATTTTCTTTTAGCAGTCCGTTTACCTTAAGGAAGACTTCTTTGGAAATCATCTGCTCTTGGTTGCCCGCTACAACTTTTCCCTCCAGCATGTTGTGTGCCATCATACCACAATAAAAAGGATTGCGGAATATCGAGGATAGATGCTGATGGCATACTTTTAAACCTTTTTCATTTAGTCTTTTTTTTATCTCTTCAATTGACAAGTTGTCAAAAGCTTTCCAATGGAACGCCTGTCGCAATAACCTACCTTTAGAATTGATTACAATTTTTCGTTTGCCATTTTGACGGACAGCATTGAAACCCATCGGTGGCTGTGTTGGCCAATCTCCTCGCAAAAGCATTTCCTTGATACCGGCCATACATTTCTGTCTGCGTAGTTGATTGTCAAATTCGCCAAAAAGAAAAAGCATTTTCTGTTGCATTTGTCCAGAGGCATTAGATGTATCGATTGGCTGTGTTACTGATATGATTTCAATTCCAAGTTTCCTAAGCTCATTGGTAAGCCAAATGGAGTTGTCGTTACGCGAAAAACGTTCAAGACTGTATACAAGGATATATGAAATCTTCCCTTTGAACCTTTTCACAAAAGAGATCATAGCAGTGAATTGCTTCCGCTCGTCGGTTTCGGCGCTCTCGTAGGTTCCTCCAAAAGTGGCGGCGATGTTGTATTGCATCCTTTCGGCATAGAGCGTACAGGCTTTTAATTGGGTGGCAAGGCTTAAATTGTCAGCCTGCTGTTGACTGCTCACCCGTGTATAGATCACGCAGTCCTTGCTGCTTTTCATTGCCTTGGGTTCTTTCTTTCCCTTGGCAAATGTGTCGAAAAATAATGTGTCTGACATAAACTTATTACTTAAAATACCAGCATTAAACAATACTCTAATATACTAAAAATCAGTGGTATTGCCTTGTTTTTCCTTGTCTTTTTTGTAATAATCGAGCGCTATGTCGACAAATGTTTTTATGGTACTAATAGCTTCTTTAGCTTCGTCGTCCGTAAAATGCGCAAACATCGGGAGCGACTTTAGTTCTTCCACCGTAAGGTCGTGTTTTCTTGTTATATCTTCTTTGTCAACATATTTCATAGGGTAGTTTTTGGTGGGTAAGACTGATGGGCATATCACCACCAGAAAAGAAATTAACAACGTCAATTATTTGATATGCAGGTAATTATTCCTTACATTTGAAATGTAGAGAAATTGAATTTGAGGCTATGAGGACTTTTATTTATCTATGCATTACAGGTTTCATCGGAACAGGTGCCTTTCTTGCGGCACTGTCGATGTCCAATCCTTATCCCGCATATGCGGTTGGGTTCGGAGTATGGATTCTGTTTTTCTGGAGTTTGTCAAGACGCTCCCGGGAGGCTTCCCGTCGCAAGGAGACTGAACGGATGTTTGACGCGTGGTTACGACAACAACAACGCGGACGAAGGCAATATTGATAGTCGGGTGATGAGGTAGCTTTTACTGCCGCATTGGACCTTCAGACAGTTTTCATGTAATGCCCAAGGAGGGCATTTTTCTTTTTGCCCATAGGATTTCTATCTCCTTTGACCGTATGAATTGTTTAACTGCTCCTTTTTCATCTCCAGCATTATTTCCAAGATCTCTACATCACTGTCATAATAAAGACCTTCAAACATATATGCCTGTTCTTCCAGATCATAATTAAAATGTTCAAAATCTTCGATGTCGAGCCGTATATCGGTCAATATTCCTTGTTCGTATTTCGCCTCTCCGAAAAGCGACTTCTCAAGATCATAATATTCAAGACTAAACCCAGCTTGAAAGCGATCAGCTATTTCTACAAGAACTTCGATATTCGGTTTTGATTTCGTCTGGTAATAGAAACTCGTGTTGGAAAAATCGATTTCAAACAGATAGCCCTCACCATCATTTTTTATAAATGGAGGGATCTGTCCGAGTCTGTTCTCCTTTTCTAATGCAGACATGGCTTGGAATAGCCATTCTATTTCTTTGAGCGCTAGGGGTTCACCATTAAATTGTACGGAATTGTTGCAACAGTTTTCCATAGTTAATTAAGTTAAAGTGTTGAATTGGATGATTTTGCATCAGATCGTTTCTCTTTAATCCGTAAGACTCGGCTATCTGCTATATCCTTTTGAATTGTCCAATTGGTCTTTTTTTCGCTCCAATATCTCCTCAAGAAGTTCTTCTTCAATCTCGTAAGATGTTCCCATGAATGAGTATAACCCCTGTTCGTCTTTTTCGAATAGCTCGAAGTCTTCCTCCTCAAGTCGGACGTCTTTCAATACACCTTGCTCATAGTTGGCCTCTCCAAAGATGTCGAATCCGAGTTCCGAATATTGATGTGTAAAGTCAACCTGATAGTAGTCGGCAATCTGCACAATGATGTCTGTATTAGGTACCCATTTGGTCTCATAATATATTGTTCCGCCTTCAGTATAAATATCATGGCAATACCCCTCTTCGGATTGTATGAAAGGAGGTAGCTGACCTTCCCGAGTTTCTTTTTCCCGAAGTGCAATTCGTTGAACAGTTGTTCAATTTTTTCGAGTTTATCGGGGTCACAATTGAAAAGCACTGTGTTGACACACCAATTCGCCATAGTTTGATAAGTTAAAGGGTGATTTTTTAACGACCTGACCGTCCAATGGACATAGGCCTTTCGATAGATAATATGTTGATCTGGGAAGCACGGAAAACGACATATTCCAGTTCATCATCTCCTAAACTGGAAATAATACCATCGTAGCCTGCCGCGATCATAAGTTCATGTGCATCTTCACTGTGGAGGCAGTCGTACATCTCGCCAATTTCTCCGAGGCTGATCTCATGGTAGATGTTCTGCAGTGCTGTAGCACTGTTGAGCTTTTCCCCCGTCAAGATTTCCCAGATGATAGGTGCCTGGTCTTCCTCATCAAAGATCGAATGCAACCTTAGATCGATAGGGTTTTGTATAGTAAGATTTACAGTGAAGATGGTATCGCCGAACAGCAGGGCGTTTTCTTTTTTGTCGGCAAAGAAAAAGCCGTGGACAGTATTGTCCCATGCGGTGTTACTGCCTCTGTAGGAATCCTCGAACCTGTCGAAGTATGCTTCCGTTCCGTGATAGAATACAGCATCTGGGTCAATTGCTAAGTGCTTATTCATAGGTTAATAGTTCTGTTAGGTTTTTGGCTGGATATACCAATTAAGTTGACCCCTTTTGGCCAACCGAAAGTGACCCCTCTGAGTTAAGGGTTGAAAAGAGCAAAAAGTTGTTGTACAGATAGGCTCCTCGGAGCGGATGCTTTTGTCCGGTTTAACAACTATTATTTTTACAAAAATACATTTTCTGTTTTAGAGTTTCTTCTCCTTAGTGATTCTCCGTAGAGTTCAACCCTCAATGAGTGATGGACAATGCGGTCAAGGATGGCATCGGCGATTGTTTTTTCACCGATAATATCATACCATTCCTTAACTGGTATCTGTGAAGTAACTACCGTAGACCGCTTCTGGTGCCGATCTTCTATGATATCCAATAGGGAGGCCCTGCTTTGCGCATCAAAAGGCTGTAATCCGAAGTCGTCCAGGATCAGCAGGTCCGCCCGCTCTATTCTCTTCAGTTCTGCTAGAATGGTACCCTTTGCTTTGGCCAGCTTCAGCTGGCCCATGAGCTTGGCCGTATTGACGTACATAACCTTATAGCCGTTCTGACAGGCGTGATAACCAAGCGCTGTTGCCAGGTAGCTTTTGCCTGTTCCGGTGGAACCGGTAATGAACAGATCCTTGTGTTCCTTGACAAAATCAAGGGCGGCAAGCCTGTGTATCTGGTTCTTTTCCAGGCCACGGTCGATGCCGTAGTCGATCTGTTCAAGCGAGGCTTTATAGCGGAAGCCTGCTACCCTGATGGCTCGCTCTACGTAACGGTTCCGCCTGTCGTCCCACTCGCTGGCGACCAGCAGGGCGATGAACTGATCGGGTGTAAGCGCTTCTTTTACCGAAGTTTCCAGATTGGTTTTAAAGGCATCATACATGCCATAAAGGCGAAGCTGGCGCATCTTGTCTAATGTTTCATTGTTCATTTGTTCTATGTTTTATGGACTATTACTGATAGTATTCTTTTCCTCTGATGTTATTATGGGTGGGGATTGACGCCGGTTCGTCTTCATGTTGCAACTGGTCCAGGCGCTTTTTGAGTATCTCTTCGATAACGGGATAGTTGTACTGGCCCAGATTATCGGCCCAGCGGCAGGCATCAGCCAGTCTTCCGGCACCGACACGGCGCGCGAAGCTTAGAATACCCGAGCATGATTTGTAGGCCTGTTCTGGGTAAACCTTGTGTTCGAGTACTTTGGTAATATAACGGCCCACATCATCATGGATGGCTTCTGCCTGTTGGATGAACTTTTCAGGCGACCATTCAGTAAGGAAACGATGCTGCGAGGCCAGGTGGTTCTCGTCTGTGGTGTAACGGTATTTGATGCGGACACGGCCGTGGGAAGCGATCAGGGTGTATTGGTAATAGACCTTCACCGCAATGGAGGTATATAAGACCTTCACTTTCTTTCCGATGTAGTTGTAAGGCACGCTGTAGTAGTGGATATCTTCTCCCAAACGAACATACCCGTTCTTCATCACCGTGACCATTACCTGTTTATTAACCTCGTAACGCAATGGGTTGAGCGACCCCAGTGCTTCCCGTTCGATCTCTTCAAACTGTTCCCTGCGGGAGTAAGTCCGCCCGGAGAAAGGTTTGTTGTTATGGATCTCCAAGGCGGGGCGTATGGCCGAGTTCAGCGATTCCAAATCGCTGAACCTGCGGCCTTCCAGCCTGGCGTATATGCTGCGGTAGATCAGTTTAACAGCGCCTTCCACCAAAGACTTGTCACGCGGCTTATAAACACGTGCAGGGACAATTGTAACGGAATAATGCTCGGCAAAAGAAGCGAACTCATCGTTAAGTATAGCCTCGTATTTGCTTCCCCTGGTAACCGCCGAGCGGAGGTTATCGGGTACTATGGCACTGGGAACTCCACCGAAATAGTGTAAAGCATTCTCACATGCCTTGATCAGGTCTTCCTTCCGCTGGCTTTCTACGGCTTCCACGTAAGTAAGCTGGCTGCAGCCCAGGATGGCAACAAACACCTCCACATCATGCGTGGTGTCTTCGGGTGTGGTAAGTTGTAACTTGGTTCCCGTAAAGTCTATATACATCTTATCGCCAGCCTTATGGTCGATGTGCATAACTGGTCGTGAGAGCTGAAGATAGGTATGGACCGCATTGTTGAATCGTGAACGGCCATAGCCGTCAGGATGCTTTTCTATATACTCAGCATGCAGCATATCACGGGTTACACCCTTCTTTTTGAGCCTTTTACAATACTCTGGAAGTAAAATCTCAAGTTCCTGCATACGGGGACTGTTAACGGTCTTGGCAACCGAGGTGGTAAACAGTACGGCGAGTTCACTGTCTCTCTTGGCGCCAAACTCTTCGTGGCTTATGCCAAGGGTGTGCCATATACGCACATACTTTTTGATGGTGTTGCGGGAGATGCCTATCATCCCCTGGATCGTTTTAATCCCTGTACCCTGACAGTACAAACGGATGATCTGTCGTAGTCTATTCATCTTGATCGGTTTATTGGACATTGTATTCGCTGGTTTTCGTTTATCTAAAAGCTAAATAAAAACTTTGTCCTCAGAAATCCGTCAATACAACTACTTTAAGCTCTTTCAGGGGGTCACTTTCGCCTGGCGCAAAGGGGTCACTTTGCTTTGGCGGACAGTGGTCACCTTCATGTGGCAAAGGGGGCCTTTTTCATCAGGTCAGGAAGGGTCATTTTCATCTGTTTTATCCATAACATAGGCAACTCTACTTTTAATGACAATGGTCAATCCTATGAGGAAATATGGTCGTAAGATTAACATTTAAGGTATTTATTGTGTAATAGACAGACTGTACTCACGGTAAAGGTCATTATAAAATTTATAAGGAATGTATATATATTACTGATTCTGCAACCATTTTTACAGATTCGGGAGTAATTTCCCCTTATGATTTTTAATTTTATCACTGAATAGTGCTTTTATTGATTCTTGGATGAGCAAAGACTTTATTTATCTCGACTATAACTCCACCACACCTTTGGATAACAGGGTAATGGAAGCGATGCTTCCATATTTCAGCAACCTATATGCCAATCCGAACAGTTCCCATTTATTTGGCCTGTCGGTTCATGATGCCGTGGAGGAAGCCCTCGAAGACCTATCCGGTGCAATAGGTGGAAACCCGCACAACATCCTATTTACTTCAGGAGCAACCGAAGCCGTCAATCTGGCCATCAAGGGACTGCTGCCATCGGATAGAAAGCACATTGTTACGGTTTCGACCGAACATAAGGCTGTACTGGACACCTGTTCATTTTTGGAAAGTGTAGGTTACCGTGTGACATATCTACCGGTAGATCGTGAGGGGATCATCGACCTTCATCTTCTTGCAGATGCCATTACGGAGGACACATTGCTCGTCAGTATGATGATGGCCAATAATGAAACGGGCGTGATTCACCCCATTCGTGAAATAAGCCGTATTGCACATCAAAAAGGTGCGTGGATGCTGTGCGATGCTACACAAGCCGTGGGTAAACTACCTATTAATGCTAAAGATATGAATGTAGATTTTCTGGCATTCTCGGCGCATAAGTTTTATGGCCCCAAAGGGGTTGGTGGACTTTGCATTTCAGACCGTGCGAAAAAAGCCCTCACTCCCCAGATACACGGTGGCGGACAACAAGGTAAGCTACGTAGTGGAACCCTGAATGTACCCGGTATCATCGGAATGGCCAAAGCCATAACGATTGCCAATGCTGATATGCCAAAGGATACCGATCAGATTACAAGGCTTCGGGATAAACTGGAAAAGGAACTGCTCAGTGTCGAAGATACTTTCCGAAACGGGCATCCGCAGCACCGGCTTTACAATACGACAAACATCTGCTTCAAAGGGATATCAGCAGAACAGTTAATCATGGGGCTGGGCATGGTTTCCGTATCAAGCGGTTCTGCGTGTTCAGCAACCATCAACAGGCCTTCGCACGTCCTAACGGCAATGGGGTTAAGCGGTGCAGACGGTCTTTCTGCGCTCCGGTTCAGTTTGGGGAGGTTTACCACTGAAGAAGAGATCGCCAAAACTATTGACGCCGTCAAGCAGGGCGTAAACAGGCTAAGAGTGCCCCATTAATTTATTCATGAGGTTTGTTTTCCCTGACCTGGAATACATGAAGTACCTGCGGAAATAACGCTGAAATACTTTCCTTTACACCGTTAGGTGAGCCGGGAAGTGTCAACACGAGCATGTTTTCCGCAAAGCCTGCAATTCCCCGCGAAAGCATGGCGGTCTTTACGCGCTGCTGTCCGTATTGTCTCGCTGTTTCCATAATACCGGGAATGGCTTTTGTGATATAGGGTTCAACCGCTTCGGGCGTTACATCCCGTTCCGAGAGGCCGGTACCTCCGGTAAACACCAACAGGTCTATCCCGTCTGCCTTACATTGCTCCAAACATGCTCGAATAGCCTTGAGTTCATCGGGAACGACCGAATAGGCAATATCTTTTAGGCCCTGTTCCTGTAAGAGTTCCACAAGTAAGTGCCCGGAAGTATCTTTTTTCTCTTTTCTCGACACGGTATCACTGCATACCACCACGGCGGCTTTTAAATGCTCCGCTGAAACAACAGGATTGCCGCTTTTTCCCCCTTTTTTCTCCACAAGACGGATGTTCTGAATCTCGACACCCTTATCAATGGGCTTTAACATATCATAGATGACCAATGCCGCTACGGAAGCGCCGTGCATGGCTTCTACTTCAACCCCTGTTTTGTAGATCGTGTGTACTTCGACCTCAATCTTGATCTGTAAATCCATCACTTCATAGCGAATAGCTGCAAATTCTACCGGCAAGGGATGGCAGTCGGGGATCATGTCGCTTGTTTTCTTTATCGCCAATAGCGCCGAGGCTCTGGCAAACTCAAATATATCCCCTTTGGGAACTTTCCGCTGTTCCACTATCGCAATGGTATCGGGGCTTGAAACCTGAATTGTTGCTGTAGCAATAGCCTTTCGCAACGTATAGCTTTTAAATGTGATGTCAACCATATTATCTGTTTACTTTCCACTGGTGGGTGTCGTCCTCAAAAATTTCTTTTCCCCAGATCGGCAGTTCATTCTTTATTCGCTCAACGACTTCTTCACATGCCGCAATGGCAGCCTTTCGGTGGCCGGAAGAGGTGAACACAAAAAGACAGATTTCACCCGTCAGCACCGTTCCGATACTGTGGTAGATGTGCATGCAGGTCAAGTCATATTTTTCAAAGATAGCTTCCCGGATTTCGGACATCTTGTTGAGGGCCAGATCATCATAGGATGTGTATTCAATTGCACGTACTGTTTTGCCGTCGATCTGATCGGCCCTGATCTGTCCGAGGAAAATACTGTGTGCGCCGATATCCGTTTTGGACGCATGCTTGGCAATACTATCGGCAACCAGTATCGGAGGGATGGCGCCCTTCACAAATATGTTCTTTTTCTTTTTATCCATTATTATATATTTCCAAGGCCGCTACACCTCCTTCCAAATGGCTGACACGACAATCAGCCCCCAGCTTTTCCCGCAGAAATTGTCCTGCGAACTGGCTTCTTTTCCCCGATTGGCAGACCACGATCACGTGGTTCCGATCTATTTTTTCAACATTTTCCGGTAGCTCCTGCAAGGGTATCTGCACATGCTCAAAGGGAAGCTTCGGCTGTTCATCCACATTTCGCACGTCAACAACCAAGATACCATTCCCCTGGCATATTTCCATAAATTCCTGTGGGCTAATACGGTGAACCGAAGGTGTCGTTATACCACAATGATCATCATAACCGAACGCTTCAAAATGGGATAACGAGGTCGGGTAAACGGCTACTTTCGATAAGGTTTCCGGTATATCCAGTACCATCGAACGGTTATCCAACAGGTTAATGGTCATCAGCTTGTTGCAGAGTGGCTGACCGACACCTGTGAGCAACTTGATGGCTTCGGTTGCCTGCATGGTACCAATAATGCCGGGCAGCACACCCAACACGCCAACTTCGTTACAATCCGGAGCGTCCAGCGGGTCAGGAGGCAAAGGAAATAGGTGCCTGTAGGTCGTTTTTACACCGTTGTCATCAGCGACATTGAACACGGCGATCTGACCTTCATATTTATAAATGGCACCAAATACCAGCGGTTTACCCAATAAGGCACATAGATCACTTAAAAGGTATCTCGTTGTAAAGTTGTCCGTACAATCCAGAACCACATCGTATCCCTCGACAAGTTCGACGGCATTTTCCGTGGATAGGCGCAACACATACTCCCGGATGTCAGTTTCCGGATTCAGGAGCCTTAGCTTCGCAGCGGCAATTTCCGCTTTGTCAAGACCGATTTCATTTGTTCCGAACAAAACCTGCCGTTGCAGGTTGCTCAGTTCGATACGGTCGTGGTCAATAATGCCTATCTTCCCCACGCCTGCCGCAACGAGGTATTGTAGGGCAGGGCAACCCAATCCGCCCGCACCGACAACGAGTACACGGCCACTTTGGAGCTTGGTCTGTGCAACCTCACCAAATCCGCTCAATCTATAATGTCTCGAATAACGGTCGTTCCGTTCCATTTTTTTTATCCTCCTGAGTATGGTGGCATTAACGCCACCACGTCCTGTTCTTTAAGGGCTGTATTCTCTTTCACGATCGTATCATTGACGGCGACCAAAAATTTACGACCGTTCAGTCCCGCATGTTTTGCGGTAAGAGAAGCTGTCAAACCATCGGTATCCTGTGCTTCGACAGAAAACTCCCTCTGCAATATATCTGTCAACGAACCAAATGTCAATACTTTTACTTTCATCAGTTGATACGTACTAATTTAATAGTTTGCAATTGTTTTACGTAACGCCGTCCCGTAGCGATATCTTGCGGAGAGACCAAGGCAAGTTCATCTTCCTGTACCCCACCGGAAGCCTCTCTGATATTGGTCACGAGCAAGACGCTGTCCCCGATGGGTGTGTTGAACAGCTCATTCCACGAAAACACCACTTTATACCCATCGGTTGCTATACACACAAGGTAATATTCGCTCAATACCTTTGGTGATTCCTCCCCCAAAGTTACGTTCTTCAATACCTCTTTCAGGAGTACCCCTTTTATACCTTTTAAAGTTGAACGGTACGTTCCTGCATGGTTATATATACGAAGGCTGTCCAGCGACTGTTCAGGAAAAGCTGTTATCTTTTCAAAGGTAAGGGTTCTCGTTTGGTTATCAGGTGTGGTTATAACAAGGTTTTTAGCGTCCTGCGCATGAAGCAACATACCGGACAAAATCAAAAGGGTTGTAAGAATAGCTTTCATATCTGTTTATGCTGTTGTGAACAATAATTTATAGGCGGCCACCACAAGTACGGTTGCCAGCACATATTTAAGGGCATCCTGGTTCAGTTTTTTTGACCCAAGATAAGCGCCCAACAAACCGCCTCCGAATGCCACGCCAATGTACAGCCACATATCGGCATTGAAGGTAATTCCCTGCGTGAGCATACCGCCCAATCCCGATAGCGAGTTTACAAAGATAAAGGCGGCGCTTATGGCAGCAGTCTGTTTCTGATCGGTCCATTTCAACAGGATCAGCAAGGGAGACAGGATGATCCCACCACCAATGCCGATCATGCCGGACAGTAATCCGACAATGGCACCGATAGCCACGGCTCCAAAGACATTGTAAGGTTTTAGCTCGTCCTCCCCCGGACTTCTGAAAAAGAAAAACCGGATAATGGGAAACAATAACAGCACGCCGAGCACACGTTTGTACAGGCTATCGTCCAGTGTAATCATACCGCCAACAAAAGCCAGCGGAATGGAGGTTAAGGCTACTGTTAAGAAGAGGTTCCTTTTGAAAAAATGTCCCCTATAGTATTGGATGAACGATGTCATGGAGACAAACAAGTTCAATACCAGTGCCGTTGGCTTCATCTCCTGTGGTGCTATTCCGTAGAGCGCCATCAATGCCAGATATCCGCTTGCCCCGCCATGCCCCACGGAAGCGTACAGGAACGCGACAAAAAAGAGTATAACGTAAAACCATTCCATAGCTTAGAAATTATAAACAAGATTACTGTAAAATACACGTCCCGGTTCATAGAACCCTTCGGTCAGTGTATAGTTTTTATCGAAGATATTATTTACACCGCCTTCGACCGAGAACCACTTCCAGACCTTCAGGTTTACGCTGGCATTATAGAGCGTAAAACCCGGGGATTCTGTGCCGTATGAAGTACTGTAACGTTTGGAGTTATGCTCCATATTGGCCTGCACCCGCAGCCTGTCGTTTAGGTCATAACCGGCCATGAACATCAGTTTATGACGTGGCACATCTACGAGATAAATTTCGGGATTGCTGATATTGTTCCTTTTGATGAAGGTATAATTTGATCCGATAGTAAAGGCCGGACTGATCAGATAGTTTACCGCAACTTCAAAGCCCATGTACTCGCTGTCACCGGTATTCTGCAATTGGGTGAGCCACATGTCAGCACCTTCATCGAACTGCACATTGTTCACCATGAGTATGGTCCTGCTGATCTTACTGTAGAATAGAGAACCGTCCAAAAACAGGCGATTGAACAACCTGTTGCTGTAGGTCAGATCATAGTTGACGGACTGCTCTGCCTTAAGATCGGGATTGGGGATTGCTGTACCCATGCGGTAGGAATAGCGGTCCTTCGGTGTGGCAAATCTTGTTTTTTTGCCAATAGAAAGGTTTAGCTGTTGATTGGTTGAGAGCCGGTACTGTAGCGCCCCCTGTATATTAAATGCGTCATTGGAGTTGGAAGGATAATTGCTGATCTCATCCGTATCGGCGTTATAATCTTCCGCTCTAAAGCTTTTTCTGTTGTTATAGCTTACCCCGGCAGTTAGATCCAATGCTTCTGTTATCTTAAAGCGGTCTTCTATGGCCAGCGTAAAATTTCCATCGTTCATATTTTGTTCCGGTTCTCCCACATCGTATTCCCGGTGCACATCCTGTTTATACTGGACGGAGGTTGAAAGAAGATTGCGTTTGCTCGTCTGGTAATCATGCTGCACAATACCACCTATGGTATAATCGTTGTAGATGCTGGCAAAGGCATAGCCGCGATCCATCGTCGTAAAAGTAGCGTCGTCCCAGGAGTTCAGCAGGTTCTTGAACACATCATAATAGACCCTTGTCTTGATAGATTGCTTTTCACTGATTGCAGTATTGGAAAGGAAATACACACTCTGTTTGTCCCAATTTGGCCATTCCCAATACCGTGGCCTGTTTAACTGGTTATTTTCGGTATCGCTTCCTGCGTAGAAAGGATTGCCCTTACTGCCCCGCTGATAGCTGTATGCAAGAGCATATTCGGAATTCTCCGTTGGGGTGAACGCAAACTTGATATGGTATTTCCGATCATTCTGATAGGAATTGTCCCGCCGTCCGCCATCCTCAAATTGCGTTGGGGTGAATTTCTTTGACATCGGGAAGAAGTCACGGTTCAGCTGGGAAAAGGACGCTTGTACGTAAAATCGATCCCATTTGGAGCCGACGTTGAAATTAGTCCGGTATCCGCCGGAAATATAGCCTGTTGCTCCCTGGATTTCCAACGCTTTCTGTGGCCTTCTGGTAATGACGTTTATAGCGCCGCCCAAAGCGTTCGGTCCATACAGTACCGAAGCATTTCCTTTGGATACCTGAACTTCCGAGACATCAAACGTGGTAAACCTGCCCAGATCGACCATGCCGTCATAGGGAACATATACGGGAATACCGTCGATGAATAAAGGTACCTGCCGAAGATCAAATCCCCGGACGTTGACCACACTTTCGTTTCTTGCGCCGATGGAGGTGAGTGTCACCCCCGGCAACAGATTCAATGCGGAGGCCACATCGTTTTTACCATATTTCTGGATCTGCTCCGCGCTTATGGTATTCACGTTCCTTTGACCGATCACAGAAACTTCTCCAAGTCTGAATACATTCTTTATCGTGTCCTTTTCAACCGGAGACTGCGCCCAGGACTGCTGGAAGGAAAAACATAAAAATGCGGGTAAAAGAAATTTTAAATTCATGTATAATATTAAAAGGGTTTTACAGTAAATAAGCTTCCATATTCGTTCCTGCTGTAATCACTTCATCATCTTCCGGTATAATTATCAGGCAGTTTGCCTGTGCAAATGACTGCAACCGATAGGATTCCTGGGCATGCAACGGTATCAATTTTTCTCCGTCATAACTCCCTTTTAAAAAGTGGGTAAGCCCCGCCTTTTTGCGGTAATCATGGCTGATCGGCGCCTTGATCTTCTTTATCCGGCGTGGTACCTGCATCAGCTTCTCCAAAGCGGGGGCAACATACAGGTAGAAACAGGTCAATGCCGACGAAGGATTTCCCGGAAGGCCAAAGACCAGTTTTTCCTGTTTCGTTCCGAAGAACAGCGGTTTTCCCGGTTTCTGACGGATACGGTGAAAACGTTGCTCTATGCCACATTCCTTTGCTGCTGTAGTGACAAAATCATATTCACCCACACTCACGCCGCCTACCAATAGCAGGACATCCGCATTTTCCAACGCTCTTTCCATCGTCACTTTTAGCTGCTGCATATCGTCTGGAACATGGAAAATCTCTTTGGCAATAATGCCTAACTGGGTCAAAGCACCACCTAACTGATAGGAATTGGATTCGTAGACCTCCCCAAAACCAAGCGGTTCACCCAAAGGTTTCAATTCATCACCCGTAAGGAGAATGGCAACCCGTGGAACGGCGTAAATATCCACATGGGTACAACCGATTCCTGCCAGATAACCTATGGCAGCAGGAGTCAGTAAGGTTCCGTTCTGTATGGCCAATGTGTCCTTATCCACTTCCGATCCTTTTGGGCGCACGTTATCTCCCTGATGGAGTTCGTTATCTTTTATCCTGATTCCGTTATTATCGGTCACGTCTACCTTTTCCTGCATGACCACGGTGTCTGCTCCTATGGGTAGCGGGGCACCGGTAAATATCCGCATGGCCTCACCAGGTGACAGTGTTTTCTGGGTGGTTGAACCTGCCGGTATCTTATCTGCTACCCTGAGTTCCTGCTCACGTTCCTCATAGCGTATGGCATAGCCGTCCATAGACGATTGTGCAAAATTCGGAATCGCATACTTTGCTATGACATTGGAGGCTAAAGTATAGCCCAACGCATCCTGTATCGGTACACCAGTGCTTTTTTTGGGTTTTGGCAAATAGAAGTCAATGATTTCTTTTGCCTCGTCCACGCTCACCATCGTCTGTTTCAAGCCATAATAGTCTTCTTTGGTATCGATGTCAAACCGGGCCTGCGCAAAAGGGAAGATTGCCATATCCTCCAGGTATTTTTTGATGATTTTTTTCGCCCCCTCCTGACCGTCGAGGGAACGCAGTTCAGCGAAATACCGTTTCGAGAACAGAACGGGAACACCCCAGGTTCCGGCAAAGCCTGTCGTTATGATTCCCTTTTCGGTCTCCTTCGCCAGCACTTTAAGTTCATGAAAGACATTGGCATTTATAAAGGGCTGGTCACAGACGGTTATGATGCACTGTTCCAGATCAGGGTTTGCCTGCAGCAAAGATTTCAGTCCAGTTTTTATCGATCCGGACATACCATCCTCCCAATCGGGGTTAATGACCATTTCCACTTTTGCTCCTGTCAGTTCATCTTGGATGGTCTCATGGGAGGCACCCAGCACAACAAGCACCTGATGGTCAGGATTAAGTGACGCTTCATCCGTTATGCGTCTCAGCAAACTCTTGCCTTCAAAAGCAAGAAGCTGTTTAGGTGCTCCGAGCCGGGAGGAGTTTCCGGCCGCCAGTATGATTATGCCTGTCTTTTTTATCATCCGCCAATGGTTATCATGCTCCGGTTCTTTAAGGAATCGGTTTCTATATCTTTAAAATCTTTTGTTAACTGTCCGCCCAAAGATTCCGCTTTGGAGCGTATGCTCTGCTGTATCAAGGGAAGGACATCCTCCCCGTTCCGCAATGCCGAGAGCAGATCCGTTTCCTCTTTTGAAAAGAGGCAGTTCTTTAATTTTCCATCTGCCGTTAAGCGCATGCGGTTACAGCTTTCGCAGAAGGGAGCGGTCATGGTACTGATGACAGCTATTTTACCCATATGGCCAGCTATGGCAAAGGGTTTGGATGTGTCGTTGGGTTTGGGCGGAATAGGCTCAATGTCATAGGCGGAGCCAATCCGTTCCAATATTTCGTTCAAGGTAAGCACCTGATTACTTGACCATCGGTTCCCGCTAAAGGGCATGAATTCTATGAAGCGTACTTCAATGGGATATAACCTGGTCAGTTCTACAAAATCCAAGATTTCATCATCGTTCAGCCCTTTCATGACGACCACGTTGAGTTTAGTCTGCACCTGTTTTTCCAGCAGCAGGTCAATATTCCGGCGCACCCGGTCAAAATAATCCCTGCGCGTGATGCGGAAGAACTTATCCGGTTGAAGGGTGTCCAAACTGATGTTGATACTGCTAAAGCCCGCATCCACGATCTGGGGCAGCATGTCATCGATGCGTATGCCATTGGTGGTCATGGTCAATTCGACCGGAAGCCTGGAGAGGGTGCGGATGATTTCGGGGGCATCTTTTCGCACGAGCGGTTCCCCGCCTGTCAGGCGGATCTTCGTGACACCATGGTCCACAAAGAGTTTTGCCAATGGCCCGATTTCCTCCACCTGCATCAGTTTGGTATGTGGTGTAAAGGCATATTCTTCCTCCGGCATGCAATAAAAGCACCGCAGATTACAGTTATCCGTGAGGGATATCCGCAGGTAGTTATGGACGCGTCCGAAGTTATCTATGATCCTTTCCCTCATCGTATGGTTGGAATATCGTCGTGTATTTTTGTTGTCAGCAGTTTAAGGGAACTTCCTTTTCTTCCGCTCAAAATGGCTTTAATTTCCGATACGATCGATATGGCGATCTCTTCGGAAGTTTCTGCGCCGATATCCAGACCCATCGGCCCGAATATCCTTTCCCGTTGCATTTCATCCACGCGCGCACCCGATCCGTCCAGGTCATTGAACATCCGTTCCATTTTGGTTTTTGGACCCAGCACACCGATGTAGGGCGTGGGCGTAGCAATGAGGGTTTTCAACAGCGACAGGTCGTAATGGTAATTGTGCGTCATGAGCACGAAAACGGTTAACGGGTCGACGTCAATCTGTTCCTGTACCCGCTCGGGTGTAGTTAATATAACCTGATCCGCTTTGGGGAAGCGTTGCGCAGTGGCATGCGTTGCGCGCCCGTCCACAACAGTCGTTTCCCAACCTACGAGAGCAGCCGCCTCCACCAATGGCTTGGCATCATTTCCTGCACCTGCAATGACGAGATGTACCGAAGGTGGCCTATATTCGATCAGGGCTTCCATCGGGATGCCTTGCAAAAAAACCTCTTTTAAGAACGATTGCCTGCTGTTCTTCGCCAAACGGATGTCGGCTGTGAGTGGGGACAGGTCAATATTGGAAGGTGCCGTAAAATGGTCATCGGGATTATTTGCCAACAAGACGGTTCCGATCTGTTCATTTCTCTGTTCTGTAGAAAACAACGTAACAAGGACAGCATCTTGTCTGTTCTGCTGCAATCTTTCCAAAAGTGCTACGGAATTGTTCCGGTTAAGGATATCGATAGGTTCAAAAAGGATATGGACGATACCGTTGCACCCTAACTGTACCCCAAATTCAGAACCGTCTTCGCCGGAGGTATCGTATGTGACCAACCTGTTCTTTTGCTGATGGATGGCCAATAGTGCTTTCCGCAAGGCATCGCCTTCCAGACAGCCACCACTTATCGCCCCCGTCAGCCTACCGTCTTCGGTGACCAGCATTCTCGCTCCGGGTTGCCTGTAGGAGGAACCTTCCACCTTGACAACTGTGGCAAGAGCCATGCGTTGGTTGTTTGCCAGCGCCGTTTCGTAAGCCCGAATGATGTCGTTTATTTCTTTCATGAATGATCTGTCGTTTTCCTAAAAGCAGTTCTTTTTAAAAACTTAAAGATGGTCAAAATTCCTTTATAAAAGGGCCTTAAAAACTTTACCTGAAAATCCAAAATTAAGAGATTCACTCGTTATTAATAGCTCCATCAGTAATATTGGTAGTTAAATCAGTAATTTATATACTTGATAATTGTTTTTTTTATGACATTTTTGTAAAGTGCACGTTGTGAGAAGAGGACTAACACGGTTATAAATTTCCTGCATTATAGATTCTTGATTTCATACCGATCGATAAGATAAGGAAATTGATGATCCATTTTTTGAAATAGAGAAAAGCCATGACACTTGTAAAAACAACACTGAACAGAAGATCCTTTTTGAGAGCCGCTTTGCTGGCGGGTGGAGGAATGGTACTGAGCTTTAGCTGGATGGCGGGTTGTAAACCTTCCGGAAGAAAAGCTCTTGAAATGCCCGAAGAGTGGTTTGAGCTGAACAGCTACATCAAGATCGGCGAAAACGGCGTGATATCCTTGAGCAGCCCCAATCCGGAATTTGGCCAGAACGTGAAGACTTCCATGCCGATGATACTGGCGGAGGAATTGGATGTGGATTGGGATAACGTCGTGGTGGAACAGGCGGATTTTCTTCCAGACCGTTTCAAAAACCAGTTTACAGGGGGAAGCCAGGCTATCCGGTCAAACTGGACACCGCTCCGGACGGTGGGCGCTACGGCCCGACAGATGTTGATATTGGCGGCGGCCAAACACTGGAATGTTCCGGCTACAGAGATAACGACCGAGCCCGGCATACTGTTGCACAAGGCCTCCGGTAAACAGGCATCTTATGGAGAGATGGCATCTGCTGCCTCCCAGATCCCTATCCCGGAAGAAGTGGAGCTGAAAAAAGTTTCCGACTTCAAGATCATCGGCACATCCAAGAAAAACGTAGATGTCAAGAATATCGTTAACGGTAAACCGCTCTTTAGCCTTGACTACAAGACCGAAGGAATGCTCACCGCCATGATCGTGCATCCACCTGCATTCGGCATGCAACTGAAATCCATTGATGATAGCGCAGCCATAACCATGCCCGGCATACAATCAATATTTACCATTGATACGCTAACAGGTGATATAGACCAGAACTTCTTTGATGCCACCAGTTTTACCAAGATGGCCGTAGTGGTCGGCAATAGCACCTGGGAAGTCATGCAGGCAAAAAAGGCACTGAAGATAGCGTGGGAGGAAGAACCCGAACGGGTGTTCAGGAGATCCGCCTCCTGGATGCAGGGCTCCGAAATCATTAAAGCAACCTTTCCCCCCGGACTGGAGAGTACAGATGATCACCTGGCTAAAATGGCGGAATTTACCAAAAAGCCCGGTCAGATCCTCCGCCGCGACGGTGATCCGGAAGGTGCCTTTAAAAAGGCCTCCAAAATAATAGAGCGCACCTACACGGCACCTTTCCTTGCGCATAATACCATGGAGCCGGTCAACTGCTTTGCACACGTGACGGCCGAAAAAGCGGAACTCTACGGCCCGCTTCAGGCACCGGAATATATAAATGCTACATTGTCCCAACGCTTGGGCCTTCCAAAGGATAAGATACACATTAAACTGGCCCGCATGGGAGGAGGTTTTGGTCTGCGTGCCTATGGGCATCATCTTATCGAAGCCGCTGTTATTTCCCAACAGGTGAAAGCACCGGTTAAGTTGGTGTATACCCGTGAAGATGAAATGACCGCAGGTTTGTACCGTCCGGCATATAGCGCTACTTATCGCGCGGCCCTTGATGAGAACAATCAATTGATCGCTTTCCATGTTAAAGGCGGAGGTATTCCCGAAATGCCCGTTGCCCCCCATCGTTTCCCCGCAGGAGCCATCGATAATTATCTGGCCGAAGGATGGAGCATCACGTCCAATATCACAACCGGGATCTTCCGTGCACCGAGATCGAATTTCATGGCTTGTGCCGAGCAGTCGTTCCTGGACGAGCTTGCCGCCGAGATGGGAAAAGATCCGATCGATTTTCGTCTGGAGCTTTTGGAACGGGCAAAGACGGCACCGGTAGGCGAAAACAACGATTACCAGGCGGATCGTTATGCCGGTGTCCTACGGTTGGCCCGTGATAAATCCAATTGGAACGAAACCAAACAAGGCATCCATAGGGGGGTATCGGCTTATTTTTGCCACAACTCGTATGTGGCAGAGGTGGTTGATCTGGTGATGAAAAATGGCACGCCAAAGGTAGAAAAGGTTGTGGCCGCTATAGACTGTGGAATTGTGGTCAACAAGGATGCGGCGGTAAATATGGCCGAAGGGGCCATCGTAGACGGGATTGGGAACGCCCTGTTTGGGGAGATGCCTTTTAAGGATGGTGCACCTCAAAAGAATAACTTTCCAAGTTATCGCATGATCCGGGCCAATGAAGCGCCAAAGGAAATAGATGTCCATTTTGTAGGAAGTGAAACAGACCCGACCGGAATGGGCGAACCGCCTTTTGCGCCGGTATTTGCGGCTGTAGCCAATGCACTTTATAAGGCGACAGGTACGCGGTTTTACAACCAACCCTTTATCAATGGGCTGACAACTGGCTGACGAGATATGAACGGTACTGATTAAATAATAATGATTTAACTAAACATTCTAAACAACTATCATGGCAACAACAAAATTGAAAATCAACGGCAAAGAACATGCAGTAGATGTTGACCCATCTACCCCCTTGTTATGGGTTTTACGGGATCACTTAAACTTAGTTGGCACCAAATACGGTTGTGGCGTTGCTTCTTGCGGAGCATGCGTCGTTCATCTAGAAGGAGAAGCGGTACGGTCATGCGTGACGAAAGTAAGTCGTGCCGCTGGAAAGGAAGTCGTTACAATAGAAGGCCTTTCGGAGAATGGAGACCACCCCTTACAACAGGCATGGGAACAGGTAGACGTGCCTCAGTGTGGATATTGTCAGTCTGGACAAATTATGTCTGCGGCCGTATTGCTCCGGGAAATCCCAAACCCCACGGACGAGGAGATAGATCTTGCCATGACGGGAAATATCTGCAGATGTGGTACTTACTTGAGAATCAGGAAAGCGATTCATTTAGCGGCCGAAATCCAGAATGAAATAAAATAAACAGCTCACAGATAATAACTTAGGAGATGAAAAGTAAAACTGGACAAAAAGAAATCAGGCATAGCTATAAATTGACAGCGGCGTTATCCGTTTTGGCCATCCTGATGACTTTAATGGTTACGATATCTGCACGTTCCGAATCAGCAGCATTTGGTTCAAAAGATAAGGAGGTGTTCGCAGATCAACGGAAGAGGGATAGTGTTAAATCTGTTGAGGCATTTTCCAAAGTGTATAGCGTATTGATTAGCCCGAGGTGTGTCAACTGTCATCCGGCCGGCGATGTTCCCCTTCAAGGGGATGATAGCCACTTGCATGCGATGTTGCCACAGCGGGGCAAAGAGGGAAAGGGGATGCTGACCATGAAATGTGCGAATTGCCACCAGAGTGAAAATACCCGCGGACCGCATACGCCTCCCGGCAATCCAAACTGGCATCTGCCACCTGCCGATATGAAAATGGTCTTCGAGGGAAAAAGCGCTAGCGAGTTGGCAAAACAGCTCATGGATCCTGCCCAAAACGGACATAAAGATATGAAAGCGCTGATCGCCCACGCAGATGATGCATTAGTGCTTTGGGGCTGGGAACCTGGCGATGGACGGACGTTGCCTCCCTTGAGCCATAAAGAATTTAAGGAAGCCTGGATTACCTGGCTAAAAAACGGTGCTTATGCGCCCGAAAAATAAAGGACTGGAAATGCAGAATTTAGAAGGTAAGATATGACTGAAGTTAAAAATAATACAGGAAGGAGATCCTTCCTGAAAGCTGCCCTGCTCGCTGGAGGAGGGATGGTTCTCCATTTCAGTTGGCCTGCTGGCAGCAAAGCTGCCGCAAAGAAAGCACTTGAAACACCCGAGGAGTGGTTCGAGTTGAATAGCTATATCAAGATCGGTGAAAACGGTATCGTCTCCCTGTTCAACCCAAATCCCGAATTTGGACAGAACGTAAAGACCTCCCTGCCCATGATCCTGGCCGAAGAGCTGGACATCGATTGGGAACAAGTGGTTGTAGAACAGGCCGATTTCTATCCCGAACGTTTTGGACGACAATTTACAGGAGGTAGCCAATCGGTTCGCGGAGCTTGGTCTCCTTTAAGGACAGCAGGTGCTACCGCAAGGCAGATGCTGGTACTGGCCGCGGCCGCCGAGTGGAATGTTCCGGCTTCGGAGATTAGTACAGAATCTGGCACCTTATTGCATCAGGCTTCGGGAAAGAAAGCCGGTTACGGTGAATTTGCGTCTGCGGCCGCAAAGATACCAGTCCCCAAAGAGGTTAAGCTGAAGGCTGTCAATGATTTTAAGATAGTAGGTTCATCCAGGAGCAACGTAGAAGTTAAGAATATACTGACCGGAAAGCCCTTATTTGGACTCGATTATAAGACCGAAGGTATGTTGATTGCTATGGTCGTTCACCCGCCCGCCTTCGGATTGTGCTTTAAGTCAATGGATGACAGCGTTGCTAAAACCATGCCCGGCATCAAGTCCATATTTACGATAGATTCGTTGACTGAAGATATAGACCAGAACTTCTTTGATGCGACCAGTTTTACCAAATTTGCCGTCGTTGTGGGCAACACAACTTGGGAGGTACTACAGGCAAAAAAAGCGTTAAAAGTAGAGTGGGAAGAGGAACCCGAACGCACCTTTACCATGGGTGGCAGAAAGGCGACATTTCCTGCTGGACTGGAAAGCACCGAATTGCATCGGGCCAAAATGCAGGAATTGACCAAGACGCCGGGGAATATTGCCCGACGGGACGGTGACCCGGAAAGGGCCTTCCAAGCGGCCGCAAAAATTCTCGAACGTACCTATACCGCACCCTTTTTGGCACATAATGCCATGGAACCCGTCAATTGTTTTGCACATGTGACGGCTGATAGGGCCGAACTATATGGGCCTACACAGGCCCCTGAGTTTATTTCGGGAACACTTTCGGAAAGGCTGGGGATGCCAAAGGAAAAGATACTGATTCGGCTGGCACGCATGGGAGGCGGATTTGGCCGCCGGGCATACGGGCATCATCTGATAGAAGCCGCCGTGATTTCCCAGTATTTACAGGCTCCCATCAAACTGGTATACACTCGTGAAGATGAGATGACGGCTGGGATCTATAGGCCCACGTATAGTGCAACCTATCGGGCAGCGCTGGACGAAAACAATCAGTTATTGGCTTTTCATGTCAAGGCGGGTGGAATACCTGAATCACCTTTGCATGCAAATCGATTTCCGGCAGGGGCCATAGACAACTACCTTGCCGAGGGGTGGCAGATTCCTTCCAATATCACCGTTGGCGCTTTTCGCGCACCGCGCTCCAATTTTATGGCGGCAGCAGAGCAGTCCTTTCTGGACGAACTGGCGGCAGAGATGGGCAAAGACCCTATTGATTTTCGTCTGGAACTGCTGGAGCGGGCAAAGACGAACCCCGTTGGTCAAAGGAATGATTACGATGCTGCCCGATATGCGGGCGTACTGGAACTGGTACGTGATAAATCCAATTGGAAAGAAACCCCGCAAGGGGTACACCGTGGCGTATCGGCCTATTTTTGCCATAATTCATACGTGGCCGAGATAGTTGATCTGGTGATGAAAGATGACATGCCAAAGGTAGAAAAAGTCGTAGCCGCTATTGACTGCGGCATTGTGGTCAACAAGGATGCGGCGATAAATATGGCAGAAGGGGCTATCGTAGACGGTGTAGGAAACGCCCTGTACGGTGAACTTCCGTTTAAGGACGGAGTGCCTCAAAAGAACAATTTTACAACGTACCAATTGATCCGTATGAACGAAGCTCCCAAAACGATCGATGTTCATTTTGTACAAAATGAAGAAGCTCCAACCGGCATGGGCGAACCTCCATTTGCACCGGTTTTTGCCGCCGTGGCCAATGCGCTTTATCGCGCTACCGGAAAGCGCTTTTATAACCAACCGTTCATCAATGAACTGAAATCATCATAACTGGTTATAGAATGGTTTAATTTTTTAACGATAGAGAACTAAGCAAATTTCAATTTAAAACTATTTAAACAATGAAAAAATCAATCATCGCGATATTATTCGTCATAGTGGGTATGCAATTGTCTTTCGCCCAAAGCTCTTCAACCGAACAGGAGCTTAAAGAGCTCTCCAAAGCCAAATGGCAATGGATGGCGGATAAGAACGTGGACAAACTGGCTTCACTTTTTCACGATAAGTCGAAATTTGTCCACATGAGCGGAACCTGGAAAAAGGAAGAGGAGCTCGACATTATTAAAACAGGAAGCATCTGGTACAAAAATGCGGATGTGCACGACGTTGCCGTAGAAGTTGTTGGCGATGTCGCCGTCCTTTGGAACCGCATTACCTTGGATGCCGTGGTTCGGGAAAACGTTGCGGTGACAGAGTTTACCGTGACGGAAGTTTATAAAAAGGAAGACGACGGCTGGAAATTGTTGGTCTTCACCTTCAGCAGTGTTCGGGACACGCATAAGATTAAGCATTAACCGAAATAAAGAAACCCGTTTTGCGGAGGTTAATCCCTCAGAAGGGACGGTTGATTATGGGAACAGGGCTTTTCAGCCCTGTTTTTTATTATTCTATCTTTTTGTCGCTTTCGTTCCTGCCTAAAGCCCGGAATTCATTAGGGCTCAGTCCGACCATTTTTTTAAAGAACCGGGAAAAATGTTGTGGATATTTAAAGCCCAGCTCAAAAGCGATCTCATTAATGGACTTATCCTTATCGCTGATCCTATTTTTGGCTTCCTCGACTATCCTGTTATGAATATATTCCTGCGCGGATATTCCCGTTTCCTTCTTGATCAGGTCTCCAAAATAATTTGGTGATCGGTGTAGCCGGTCTGCAAAATAAGCTACCATCGGAATTCCGATTTCGTAGATATTTCCCGAGGAAAGGTAATCATTGAGCAAAAGATCAAACCGTTTTAAAATACCTTTAGAGCTATCTTCATACGATACCGTTTGGCGGTCATAGCATCGCAGGCAATAATTCAGGAGACGTTCTATGTGGGAGACAATGAGCTTTTTACTGTGCTTATCCATAGCGTTTTCCAGTTCCAGTTCAATGCTTCCAAAGCAGTCAGAGATCAGCTGGCATTCGTCCGGCATCAGGTTTAAGGATGTATGGGTAGCATAACCGTAAGCATTCCATTCCCTGATGGTATCTGCCAATGAGGTTCCCGGTACCAGATCGGGATGGAAGACCAATGTATGTTTCATGGACATATCCGGTTCGATCGTTTGTTCCGTCGCCTGTCCCGGGAAAATAACCGATAGGGCTCCCTTTTGATTTTCATGGTACGACAGCGCTATGCAGTATAGGCCCAGATGTAACCTGCAATCAGACTCTAAGGCTAAGGGGGTCCGTTTCACCAGACTGACCAGCGAATGCCTTGTTTCAATGTTGTAGAAATCGTTGAAGGCGCGGATTGTGTTTACGTTGATCGTGTTTTCCATAGTGCAGGCCCCACTGTTACATCAAAGAACACCCTTGCATGAAGAACTGTATCGGATAAATTCCTGTGCACTGAATGCCGCTTGCGAGATGGAACAAGGTCACGCTATTATCACTATGCTGTATGTCTGCTATTCTCATAAAATGTTATAATCTTATGAAGCAAACTTCTGAAAATTAGGCCATGCCTATTTATATTGACGGATTAAAACGAAAAACTTAGGTCTAAAGACGAAAAAGCGAACGCTGTCGTCGCGGCGATTTAGCCATTGACGATCCATTCCTTAAATTCTGCTGCTCTGTTTTTACTGATGTAGATCCGTTCGGGAGTCTCGGTGTCCAATGTAATGAAAAGTCGGTTGTCGAACCAGATCGTTATGTTTTTCACGGCACTGCGGGCAATGATATATTGTTTGTTGGCACGGTAAAAATCCGACGGGTTCAAGGAGGAAAATATCTGATCCAATGTTCTGGAAAAGGGATGGTTATTCCCGTCCTTTAGATAGATATGCGTGTTCCTATCGGTTGTATAGAAACAGGAAACCTGCCCGAGATCGACAGGCAGTAACTGGTCCTTGACCGGAACCAGGATCTTGTCCCTGTAGCGTGCTTCGGGTGTCAGTTTTGCGACCTGCGACAGATATGCGGTGATATCGGCCGGCGACCATTTACTGAATTTATGCAGTGCCCGCTCAAGATCACTGTTTTTTATAGGTTTGAGCAGGTAATCGATGCTGTTGACCTTAAATGCTTCGATAGCATACTCATCGAAAGCCGTTGTGAAAATAATCGGCACCTCGACATCGATCTGGTCAAATATCAAAAATGCCGAACCATCAGAAAGATGGATATCCATCAATATCAGATCAGGGACAGGGTTTTTCTTTAACCATTTAACGGTCTGACCGACACTTTCCGTATTACCAAGGACCTGTATCGTGGGGTCGATCTCCCGCAGAATCTCCAGTAGGCTTTCATAAGCGGCTGTTTCATCTTCTACAATCAGTACCCTCATAAGATAATCACTTTAACGGTAAATAAACGGTAAATGTTTCTCCATTATCGGCTACCTGGATAGGTTTGTTCATCAATAGCAAAAAACGGCTTTCCAGATTCTTCAGGCCGGTTCCGTTGGTTACCGGAGCAACCAGTTTAGGATAGATAGGACTGGTAACAACCAACTCATTTCTATCATTGGAATATATATCGATCGTCATCTTATGATCGCTGTCTATCATGTTATGCACCACCACGTTTTCCAAAAGTGGAAGAATGGAAAGCACCGGCAGTCTGGCCGTTAGCTTGCTGCTATCTACGTTAACGTTGTAATCCAGTTTATTTGCAAAACGGACTTCCATCATATAGCGGAAAGCATCCACAAAGGCCAGCTCTTCCTCCAAGGTTACCATTCCTTTTTTGTCGCTCTGCAGTATGTACCGGAAAACATCCGAAAGTTTGCCCACGTAGGTCAGCGTCATCCTATCGTCCTTTTTCCGGATGAGCGATGTCAGGCCATTGAGCGAATTGAAGAAGAAGTGCGGATTGATCTGGTTGGTCAGCGCATCATACCGGCTCTGTAGATTCTTGACTGTCAATTCCTCAATCTGCTTTTCCTTTTTTCTTTTCTCCGTGTAGAGCATAACGATATGCCCCAGGAGCGTACTGAGGACAGAGACAACAAGCACCTGAAAAAGTACGAGACTGCCAAAATGCCTTACCTTGGTAAAGACAAAAAATGAAATGGCTCCGTAAAGAGCATAGGCAACAATCGATATCAGAACGCTGTACCCCAATCTCTTTTTAAAAGGGGCGGTACTTAGATGATTGAGGTTGTACCTGACCAGGATAAAAATCAGTCCGATAAAAAAAATATAACGGAATAAGAAAAATAGGATATGACCCGTCCTATCTCCGCTGTCAAGCCATTTTAATTCAAAGGGCAGCCAGGTTATATCAGGGTATATAACAAAAATTGCTGATACGGCACTGATCAGCAGTAGCTGCCACCAATTGTATTTCCTTAACAAATTACGCCTTCACCTTTCATATTCAATAAAAACTATTTTGTGTTAAAAGTACGCTATTATATCCCCAAAAAGTACCTGAAGCCGAGCAAAGCGAAAAATGAACGACGAACACGAAAATGAGTTCCGATAAGCACATGATTTTTCAGTTAAATATTACCATTCAAATTTACCAATTGTTCCTTAAATGAACACCGCTCCTTCGCAAATCAGTAAAAATGGTAGCATTATCCGTAATTTATATACGGATCAGGCCCAACTTGTTTTCGAACTTTGTCCTATTGTTAAAAAAAGAAAGGCAGCGCCAGAAATATTTACAAATAGGGATTGTTGCAACAGCTCTCGCTTTAGGAACTTCCTGCAACAATCCCCGGAAAAGAAAATAATATTTAAAAAAAGGGTTTATATCATTTAAAAAATATAGTTATGGATAGTAAAAATCGCAGGGACTTCTTAAAAAAAGGAGCGTTTTTTGGAACAGCCCTATTAGCGACTTCCGCATTGGGTGCTATTCCCGCCGGATGCAGCGGTGCTGCGGATAAGGAAAACAACAACAGTGGAAACGGTAAAGGAAGCGGAAAACCCAAAACCAGAACCTTAGGTTCAGGAGCACACAGCATGGAAGTGTCCGCTCTTGGTCTGGGCTGTATGGGCATGAGCTATCACCGTAGCTTTATTCCCGATAAACAGGCAATGATAACTTTAATCCGTAGAGCTGCTGACTTAGGTGTCAATCTCTTTGATACAGCGGAAGCCTATGGACCTTTTACCAATCAGGAACTGGTCGGAGAGGCAATTGAGCCGATCCGTAAGGATATCCTCATTGCCACGAAATTCGGCTTTAAGGAGGGTAAACCTGAGATAGGACTTGATAGCCGTCCCGAAAGTATCAGAAAAGCCGTAGAACATGCACTCAAAAGTTTAAGGACCGATTATATAGATTTGCTGTATCAGCACCGCATAGACCCGAATGTGCCTATTGAAGATGTTGCCGGAACGGTAAAAGACCTGATAGCGGAAGGCAAGGTAAAGCACTTTGGCATGAGTGAACGGGATTTCAGTCAAACTGAAAATGGAATTGAATTGATCCGCAAGGCTCATGCCGTGCAACCTGTAACCGCTTTGCAGAGTGAATATTCCACCATGACACGACAGCCTGAAAAGGAAGTGTTAAATCTGTGCGAAGAACTGGGAATAGGTTTCGTTCCCTACAGTCCGCTAAGCCGGGGCCTTATCTCGGGCTATATCAACGAACGGACAAAGTACAACCCTACCAATGACAACAGGATATCGCTCCCACGTTATACGCCCGAAATCATTATCGCCAACTGGCCGATCATTGATATCCTAAAAGAATTTGGTGATCATAGAGGTCTAACTGTTGCACAGGTCGCTTTAGCCTGGCTATTGGCACAAAAGCCATTTATCGTTCCTGTTCCGGGCACGACCAAACTGGCGCACTTACAGGAAAATATGTGGTCGGCGGATTACGAATTTACCGCAGATGAACTGAAAGTGTTAACGGATGATCTGTCAGCAGTGGAAATAAGAGGTGAACGTTACACCACAGGATATCCAACAACCAAATAAATAGCATGGCATCCTGATGGATAGTTGATTAATTAATTCCCTAAAAGAAAAAAATGGGGCTGTATCATTTCGGTAAAACCCCATTTTTCATCAATTCAGATTCCTATACTCGTTCGGCGTATAACCGACACGTTGCTTAAACAGCCTGCTAAAATGTTGGGGATATTTAAAGCCCAGTTCGTAAGCAATCTCATTGATGGTTTTCTCGCTGTCAAAAATTTTGTTCTTCGCAATATCAATAATCTTGTTCTGGATATATTCCTGCGCTGTTTTGCCCGTCTCCTTTTTGATCAGGTCACCAAAGTAGTTTGGCGACAAATGGAGTGCATCGGCAAAGTAAGCCACCGATGGCAATCCGATGCTGTAAGGTTTCTCGGAAGCAAAAAAGCTGTTCAATTCTTCTTCAAATCTTTCCAGTATGCCCTTATTGATATGTTCCCGGGTAATGAACTGCCGGTCATAGAACCGTTCGCAATAGTTCAGGAACAGCTCGATATTGGAAGCGATCAGCCGTTTGCTGTGCTTATCAACTGCGTGGCTCAGTTCACTTTCGATCTTGGAGAAACAGTCAAACACGATCTTGCGTTCCTTTTTGGATAGGTGGAGTGCCTCATTCGTATTGTAACCGAAGAAACTGTATTCATCCAATGTCTTGGCCAGAGCGGTGCCCTTGATCAGGTCGGGATGAAATACCAGCGCATGTCCCATCGGTTGATAGATATCCACTTTGTTCTCTACGTCAATGACCTGTCCCGGAGAAATAAAGACCAGGGTACCTTCCTCGTAGTCATAATAGTTGCATCCGTATTTTAAATCACCGCAGTGTATCTCTTTCAGGAAAATACAGTATAGCCCGAAAGTCATCCGCGATCCCGTTCTCTTATTTGCTTTTGAGAAATCGATGATACTGACCAGTGGGTGCAGCGTTTCGTGGTTATTGAAATCGTTGTACTGGCTTACCGTATCAAAATTATATGCCTGTTCCATAGCCGTTATATTTTATCTAACAAAAATAGGCATTCTTACAGACTGATAATCAAAACAGAGGTGCAATCAGTAATATTGGTAGCAAAAACCGTAATCCGTATACCATAATACCTCCTGTCAGTTCTGAAATTTGTACCGATAAAAAAAATCAGGACGATAATCATGAAGGGAAATACAGTTTCAATGGAAGAAAGTCACAGATCAAATATATTTTTTTTAGCCGCTTTGGGCAGCCTCATGGCTTTTACATCTCTTTCAACGGATATGTATCTTCCCGCATTGCCCGAAATGCAAAAAGATCTTCACGGGAACATGGAACTGACGATCACCGGCTTTCTTATCGGGTTCTCGCTGGCACAGATTTTTTGGGGGCCGATCAGCGACAGGTTTGGCAGGAAGCGTCCCCTTATCCTGGGTATGCTTTTATTCATTATCGGTACCATTGGCTGTGCGATGTCGTATAATATTTCGCACATGATCTTTTGGCGGGTTGTACAGGCGTTTGGTGGATGCACAGGCCCAATGATCTCCAGGGCAATGGTACGTGATATGTTCGGCATTAACAAAGCAGCGCAGATGCTGTCCACTTTGATGATCATCATGGCCGTTGCACCCATTATAGGACCCCTTCTGGGAGGCCAATTGCTGAAGATAAGCTCTTGGCGCAGTATCTTCTGGTTCCTTGCGGTTGTCGGCGTACTGATGCTGGTCTGTATTATACGCTTACCCGAGACGTTGCCTCCCCAAAAACGTCAGGATACTTCGCTGGGCAACACCTTTCTAAAGTATAAACAGCTCCTGTCCAACCGGAAGTTCATGAAATACACGTTGTGTGTCACCTTCTTTTATGTAGGCGCTTATGCGTTCATTGCCGGTTCCCCATTTGTTTACATTACTTATTTCGGGGTTGAACCCCAATATTTCGGTTTGTTATTCGCATTGAATATCCTTGGACTCATGGGGCTCAGCTTTGCCAACAGAAGGCTGATAACCCGTTACAAACTTGACACATTGTTACGCGCAGCATCTTTCATAGCCATGGTTGCAGGTATCATACTGGCCGTTTTGGTAAAATCGGATATATCGGGCATATACGGTGTGCTGACCGCCGTGTTTTTCTTTTTTTCCATGAACGGGATTATCGCGGCCACCGCTACCGCCTCAGCACTGGACGGCGTGCCGGAAATGGCCGGCACTGCATCGGCACTGCTGGGTTCTCTCCAATATGGCAGTGGAATACTTTCTACGGTTTTACTGGCTTTGTTCGGAGACGGAACTCCATGGACAATGAGCTGGATTATCGCCCTGTTTACCATAGCCTGTGCAGCAATGGCATTCCTGAAGAATGAGGAAATCCCTGCCGGCTAAAGGCTGAAAGAAAACTTAAACATTGGTCGACCTGTTATTTTGGTAGAAGAAACAGTAATCTGTATACTAATTAACAGGTTTTTAATCAGGAACTTTGTAAAATCGAAATTCTTATTAAATAAAGAGATTAAAAAAATAACGAAATGAAGACAGTTAAGTTGAACAACGGAGTGCAAATGCCGATCTTAGGATTTGGTGTTTTCCAGATACCGGATCCCGCCGAATGTGAAAGGGCGGTCATAGATGCTATTGAAACAGGTTACAGGCTGATTGATACGGCAGCTTCCTACCTGAATGAAACTCCCGTAGGCAACGCAATCAAAAATAGTGGAATTGCCAGGGAAGAACTGTTCATTACCACCAAGCTTTGGGTGCAGGACACCGGCTACGAAAAAACGAAAGCAGCCTTTCAAAAGTCGCTGGACAAGCTGAAACTGGACTACCTTGACCTGTATCTTATCCACCAGCCCTATGGTGATATTTTCGGGTCGTGGAGAGCCATGCAGGAATTGTACCATGAAGGAAAGGTCAAGGCTATCGGCGTTGCCAACTTCCAGCCCGACAGAATGATCGACCTGATCATAAATAGTGGTTTTACCCCGGCCATTAACCAGATTGAAACCCATCCGTTCCACCAACAGGCTGAAAACCAAAAATTCCTTTCAGAAAATAATGTACAGATACAGTCATGGGGGCCATTCGCGGAAGGAAAGAATAACATATTCCACAATGAGGTACTGTCGGCTATAGGCGAAAAATACAATAAATCGGTAGCGCAGGTAATCCTCGGATGGTTGATCCAAAGAGATGTTATCGCTATCCCAAAATCGGTAAGAAAAGAAAGAATGGCGGAGAATTTCAACATTTTCGATTTTGAGCTCGCTGCGGAAGATATGCAAGCCATAGCCGCCTTAGATACAAATGCAAGTTTGTTCTTTGACCACAGAGATCCGGCAATGGTAAAATGGTTGAGCGAACGTAAACTGGATCTATAACCTTAAAAACACAGCAATGGATCGTCGTACCATCTTAAAAACAGCGGGACTTGCCGTGGCAGGAAGTATCCTGCTACCTCTTGGTTCTTCTGCGGAACCTTCAAATACAGGTTTGCAGCGCAGTGATAAGTCAAAACAGTTTGCTCCCGGCAGGCGAAAACTTGGAAAAACGCTTGAAGTTTCCAGCGTTGGCCTCGGGGTGCAGAATATGAGCCGAACGTATCAGACCACCATTCCCTTGCGCTCCGAAATGCATAATATCATCCGCACGGCATTTGACAAGGGCGTTACCTTTTTTGATGCTGCCGAAGCCTATGGCCCCTGGGAAGTAGAGCGTATTCTGGGCGAAGGGATCAAGCCCTTTCGGGATAAGGTAAAAGTTGCCACGAAGTTTGGCTGGAACATTGACCAGCAAACCGGCAGATGGCAACCAGGTCTGAACAGCAAGCCCGAACAAATCAGGAAAGTGGTGGAAAATATGCTGAAACGGCTCCAGACAGACCGTATCGATCTGCTCTACCAACACCGTGTTGACCCCAATGTGCCGATCGAGGATGTTGCAGGAACGATCCAGGAACTTATCAAAGAAGGGAAAGTATTGCATTACGGCCTTTGCGAACCTGGGCTACAAACGGTCAGACGCGCACACGCTGTTCATCCGGTTACGGCCATTCAGAATGAATATTCCCTGATCTGGCGCGGGCCGGAAGAAACGATTATCCCGCTTTGTGAGGAATTGGGCATCGGCCTGGTGCCGTGGAGCCCTCTTGGGGTTGGTTTTCTTACCGGGGCCATAGACGCAGGTACGAGGTTTGCCCAGGGCGATATCCGTGGCAATGAAACCCGCTTCTCACCGGAGAACCTGCCCGGTAACCTTGCACTGGTGGAGTTATTGAAAAAATGGGCTGCGCAGAAGCAGGCTACGCCGGGGCAAATCGCCCTGGCCTGGCTTCAGGCACAGAAACCGTGGATCGTCCCTATACCCGGTACCACACAAATGGCCCACATGCTGGAAAACAGTGATGCTGACCAAGTGAAGTTTATGGCTGATGAACTTGTAGCATTTAATGATGAGCTGAATAAAATTCAGATCAAAGGCGAAAGGCTACCAGCAGGAGTCTTGGCTCTTTCTGGAGTTGAAGCACCGATAAAAAAATAATAAGGATAACTTCTTACTAAAAGTAAATATAAAATGATATCAAAAAGAATATTAGGAAACAGCGGACTAGAAGTGTCGGCGCTTGGATTGGGCTGTATGGGGCTCAGTTTTGGCTATGGTCCCGCTACCGATAAGCATGAAGCTATAAAATTGATCAGGGCAGCATTTGATGCAGGCATCACCTTTTTCGATACTGCAGAATGTTACGGCCCTTTTACCAACGAAGAACTATTAGGCGAAGCACTTGCACCTTTTCGGGAAAAAGTGGTTATCGCTACCAAATTTGGTTTTGAAGACGGTGATTCAAAAAAAGGACTGGACAGTAGTCCGGCAAGGATCAGAGCAGTCGTAGAAGCTTCTTTGAAAAGGTTAAAGACAGACTATATTGATCTGTTCTACCAACACAGGGTAGATCCAAATGTACCGATGGAAGAGGTTGCAGGTACGGTAAAAGATCTGATCGGCGAGGGTAAGGTAAAGCATTTTGGTTTATCCGAAGCCGGAGTGGAAAGTATCCGAAAGGCTCACTCCGTACAACCCGTTACTGCATTGCAGAGCGAATACTCTCTATTTTTCCGTGAACCTGAAAAAGAAATTATTCTTACGTTGGAGGAACTTGGAATCGGCTTTGTACCATTCAGTCCTTTGGGCAAGGGTTTCTTAACAGGTGCCATTGACGGGACTACAAGGTTCGATCCTACGGATTTCAGGAACACCGTACCCCGTTTCTCCGAAGAGAACCGGAAAGCAAACCAGGCACTGGTAGATTTAGTAAAGACCATCGCAATCGATAAGGAGGCAACTCCGGCGCAGATCGCACTGGCCTGGCTGCTGGCACAAAAGCCTTGGATCGTGCCTATTCCGGGCACGACAAAGCTCCACCGTTTGCAGGAAAACATCGGAGCCATACATGTCAATTTAAGTGAGGCTGAATTGAACGACATTGCAAAGGCATTGGAACACATTGAAATCGTCGGGGCAAGATATTCCGCACAATTACAGGACAGGGTTGGCAAGTAAAACAGAGCAGACCGCTTATTTTTGTCTGTTGAAAGCATATCATCCGGCCGAAAAATGTAAATTAGTAACAATTACCAAGAAAATATAGACACATGGAAAATAGACAAAAGAGCAAAAAGGTCTGGGTGGCTCTCGCAATACCTTCGTTATTGCTCGGCGGCGCGCTTTGCTTTTCATCCTGTAATACCATAAACGAAAACAACAGTAACAGCATGAATATTAAAGAACAGGGCAGTTTTATGGTAGGCGGTACAAAGACTACCCAGCCAGGCACATTCAATGTGGACAGCGCCTTAAATCCACAGGGACAGACCTTTCACAGCGACCACGCCTATGCGTTCTACCAGATTCCGGAAAATGCGAATAAACTTCCGTTGGTTTTCCTGCATGGAGCGGGAGAATCCAAAAAACATGGGAAACCACACCCGATGGACGGGAAGGCTTCCAGAATATCTTTCTCCGCAGAAAGTTCCCGGTTTACCTGCTGGATCAGCCCAGACGTGGCGATGCCGGCAGGAGTTCCGTTGAGGCGACCATAAAACCGACTGCGGACGAACAGTTCTGGTTCACGCAGTTCAGGCTCGGTAACTATCCCGACTATTTTTCCAATGTCCAGTTTCCAAAAGATGACGCTTCGCTGGAGCAGTTCTTCCGGCAGATGACCCCGAACACGGGCGATTTTGATGCAAAGGTTATCACGGACGCCGTTTCCGCATTGTTCGACAAGATAGGTGAAGGCATACTGGTTACACATTCCCAGGGCGGTGGGCCGGGCTGGATGACAGGCATCAAAAACGATAAGGTGAAAGCCATTGTAGCTTATGAACCGTACAGTGGTTTTATGTTTCCGGAGGGCGAATTGCCACAACCCATAAACTCAACCGGGCTTTTCGGCGCGCTCAGCGGTGTGGAAATACCCCTGGAGGACTTCAAAAAACTAACACGGATTCCCATTGTGGTTTATTATGGCGATAACATCGCCAAAGAACCTACCAACGTATGGAATATGGACCACTGGCGTTCCGGGCTTGAAATGGCAAGGCTATGGGCCGCGGCTGTCAATAAACACGGTGGAGATGCAAAAGTGGTACATCTGCCGGAAGTAGGTATTGAAGGCAATACGCACTTTGCGTTTTCTGATTTGAATAATATAGCGGTAGCCGACGAACTATCAAAATGGCTGAAGGAAAAAAGATTGGATGAATGATTTCATTTTGGAGAGCCCCTGGCATATTTGCCAGCGTACCTTAAGCCAACGCTTTAAAAAAATATTTCTTTGGAAAAGCTGGAATAGACAAGATGAACTTAGCTAAGTTCATAGAGAATTAAAGCTATGTAAAGCAGGATATAATTCCTGCTTTTTTATGTTCCGTTAGTGCGGTGTAAGGCTAATCAGTAATATTGGTAGCAATTTCGGTAATCTGTATACCAAAATAATCAGATTGTATTAGGAAATTTGTATGTAAAGGTGTTAGAGATGAAAAAGTTAACAACGCATTGGCTGATGATATGTACGCTCCTGTTTACAATGACATCCTGCTCGCGGGCCGAACAGCCAGGTATAGAAAAAGAAGAACCGTCAACGGAAGAAAGTGATTCGTTGCAGGGAAAAAAGATATTGATCGTTTACCTCTCACGCACAAAGAATACCAAAGCCGTTGCGGAAATCATCCATAAGAAAGTGGGCGGCGATCTTGTCGCATTGGAACTGGTAACACCTTATCCGGAAAATTACCAGCAGATCGTAGCGCAGGTGTCCAAGGAAAATGACCAGGGCTATCTGCCACCGTTAAAAACGCAGATCGAGGAGATCAATCAATACGATGTGGTATTTCTTGGTTTTCCAACCTGGGGTATGCAGTTACCTCCACCGATAAAAAGCTTTTTGAACCAATACGATCTGAACGGAAAAACGGTCGTTCCATTTAATACCAATGCAGGTTACGGGATTGGCAGCAGCTTTGAAACGGTAAAGAAACTGTGTCCGGAGAGTAAAATACTGGAAGGATTTTCTACCAAAGGCGGTGTGGAAAGAGACGGGATTTTATACGTGATGGAAGGCGAAAAAGAAAAAGAGGTACAGGCAGAGGTACAAAATTGGCTGAAGAAAATAGGTTTGGTTAATTAATAAAAGGAGTAAAATGAACATACTGATATTAGGTGCGGCGGGAAGGATCGGAAGATTGCTTACAGCCGACCTTCTTGCACAGACCCCATATAATCTCGTGCTGTATGCAAAGAATGCAAATGCACGCTTGAAAGAAGAGAAATCCGAAAGGGTAAAATTAGTGGACGGAGACTTTAAGGATCCGGATGCTTTGAGCAGTGCTATGAACGGGGTTGACATCGTCTACGTCAATGATCTGGGCGATGACCGGTCTACCGCTACCATTATAGCGGCTATGAATAAAGCCGGAGTCAAACGTGTCATCGGAGCCTCCATCCTCGGTATTTATGACGAGGTTCCCGGAGAATTTGGCCGTTGGAACAAAAGAATGATCGGTAGTTCCCCTCGGATGCAGATGCAGATAAACTCTGCGCGTGCCATAGAGGATTCGGGGCTCGATTATACCCTGCTCAGGTTAACATGGCTCTATGACCAGGAAGGTAACCGGGATTATGTGCTGACGGAAAAAGGAGATCCCTTCAGAAGCACTCAGGTTACCCGGGAAGCAGTTTCCCAATTGATCGTTGACATCGTGATGGCCGGAGACGAACGTTTTGTCGGTAAAAGCCTGGGCGTGGGCGAACCGGACACCGAATGGGATAAACCATCCTTTTATTGATGAGGAACGTAAATAGATGAGAATGATAGGTTATCACATCATATTATTGTTTGCTGTATTTACTGCAAATTGCAGTTCCCCCGATGCATCCGTCTATGATGAGCCGCACAATGGAAGTGAAACTGAAGCCAATATATCCATGGATACGCATCTAACAATAAATAATCTTGTTCAGGATATTGCAGAGCATCCTGCGTTTAAGGGGTTTGGCGAACTGCTGCTGCCGAGCGACAATAATACGCGCTATTACAATACACCGATCAGTAATATCGGTGCGTTGATGCCCTACCACAATGCTGTTCATCCGGAAGAAGAGGTAGCGGCATTAAATCGTTTGATCAATGATGTGAACGACAACAAATCTGTTTTTTACAGCTTTTATAACGAGCAGCAGATAAAACAGGATCCCCGTAAAAGCAATACGGGTTTATTTTTCTATCGTGGGGATCCGGATGCGCCCTTTGCCATCGTCTGCCCGGGGGGCGGGTTTTCCTATGTCGGCTCACTGCACGAAGGGCTTCCACTGGCCTGGGAAATCAGCAAAAAGAAACTGAATGCTTTTGTGATCCGCTACAGGATCGGCAGTGAGCAATGGGCGACGGAAGACCTTGCTCAGGCAATACGTTTCATTTTTGACAACGCTTCTACATTAAAGGTAGACACAAAGAACTATTCCCTGTGGGGCGGATCGGCAGGTGCAAGAATGGTGGGCAATATAGCCTACTACGGCGTTAATGCCTCTGTCCAGGGGAATTATCCTGAACCCGCAACCGCAGTTATCGCCTATACCGGTCAATCTTTATACAGTGAGAATTTTCCTCCTACGTTTATAACCGTCAGCGCCAATGATCCGATAGCCAATGTCCGCGTTATGGAGAGACGGGCCGAAAATCTAAAAAATGCAGGTGTTACCGTTCGGTATGAGCGGTACGAAAGAGCGGGGCATGGGTTTGGCCTTGGAACAGGTACGGATGCAGCTGGCTGGTTGGACAAAGCCGTAGATTTTTGGAAAGAGCAGATGAAAAGGTAAACAGAAAAATGTCACTAATAATTTTTTCCATTATAAAACTATAAACAATATCGTTATGAAAGCATTAACAATCGCATTATTTTTCATCATTATGGGTGTACAGACATCATTTGCACAGCAATCTGCTGCCGATCAGGAAATCATCAAGCTCTCCAAAGACAAGTGGCAATGGATGGCCGATAAAAATGTGGAAGTACTGGACAATCTCTTTCACGAGAAATCCATGTTTGTGCACATGGGCGGATCATGGGGAAAGCAACAGGAATTGGATGTCATCAAAAGCGGGGGCATCTGGTACAAGAAAGCGGAAGTCTATTCGGTGACCGTGAACATCATCGGCAATACTGCCATACTTTTAAATGACATCGATCTGGAAGCCGTAGTCGGCGGCAATACTGTTACTAATCCTTTTATGGTAACCGAAGTATATATTAAAGAAAACGGTGAATGGAAAATGGGATCATTGACGTTCTCCCGTTTGATGCGTCCGGTAAAAATGAATGGCGATAACAACCAACAGTCAGCACCACAATCAAAGCAATAGCGGATAAAATTTGATGTGGATGTTAACGAAAATCAAAATGAATAGATTACTTTTTAATAGCAGAAGCCTTTTCCTCTGCATCACGGGCATTTCGCTTTGCATTGCCGGTTGTACATCTACCGACAAGCACGATAATACATGGTCTGACTACAAAGCCGACGCACATAGTTCCAGCTACTCATCGCTGGACCAGATCAATGTGTCTAACGTAAGCCAATTGGAAAATGTATGGACTTTCCAAATGGATGATTTACCACAAGGTCAGGATCCGGTCTCGAGTCAAAGCAATCCTATCATAGTTGATGGCGTCATGTATGTAAATTCCGGTAAGCAGACCGTTTATGCTATCGATGCGGCTACCGGGAAAGAAATTTGGTCGTGTAAGACGATAGAGGAAGGACAGCCCAGTGCCGCGAGCAGAGGCGTTACCTATTGGGAAAGTGGCGATGATCGAAGGATATTGTACTCTTCGGGTAATTATTTGATGGCGATTGATGCAAAAACTGGAAAGATCATCCCTTCGTTTGGAACTAATGGGAGAGTCAATTTGAACGAAGGGGTAAGAGATGATCCCGAAAAAATTTCACTTTCGCTTTCAACCCCGGGAAGGATCTTCAAAGATTTGATCATTGTCGGATTGAGAACACCGGATGCTTATAATGCTCCTCCCGGATATATCAGAGCTTATAACTGCAAGACGGGAAAATTAGCATGGACCTTTCACACCATTCCCCACCCAGGTGAACCCGGCTATGAAACCTGGCCGCCCGATGCGTATAAATATGCGGGTGGAGCCAATTGCTGGGCAGGGTTGAGTATTGATAGGACAAGAGGTATGGTTTTCCTGGCACTCGGATCACCTTCCTATGATTATTATGGTGCAGACAGAAAAGGAGAAAACCTTTTCGGCAACTGTGTCCTCGCCTTAGACGCTGCTACCGGTCACTACAAATGGCATTTCCAAACTGTGCATCATGATCTTTGGGATTATGATCTGCCCGCGCCGCCGAATTTAGTGACCATAAAAAAAGATGGAAAAGATGTTGATGCGGTCGCGCAGGTTACCAAGCACGGTTTTGTGTTTGTTCTTGACCGTGAAACCGGCACGCCACTCTACCCTGTGGAAGAGCGAAAAGTGCCTGCTTCAAACATGCCGGGTGAAGAAGCATGGCCTACCCAACCATTTCCGCTGAAACCAAAAGCGTTTGTGAAGCAATCTATGACCGAGGATGATCTGAACCATTACTCCGATACAGACCACCATGCTATCCTGGAAAAATTCAGGTCGGTAAGGTATGAGGGGCTGTTTACCCCTCCGGATTTAAAAGGTACATTATCATTGCCTGCCACAAGAGGGGGAGCGAATTGGGGCGGAGCAGCCTATGACCCTAACACATCATACCTGTATATCAGAGGCAATAATTTGCCGGAAATTATTACCATGGTTGATCTTGATAAACATTTTGCTGCCCGCGATAATTCCATTTTTGAAACGGGCCGGGCTGTTTACCTGAAAAATTGTTCAGCGTGCCATGGCGCTGAAATGAAAGGAGTTCCTCCTACATTCCCGGCATTGGCAGATATCAAGGACAAGATGAGTGAAAAAGAAGCGCTTGAAAAAACACGGATGGGAGGTGGTCAGATGCCTGCCTATAAAGGGGTATTAACCGCAGATGAAGAACAGGCTATCATTGCTTTTTTGTACGACAAGAAAGGTGGCCAGGCTACCGGGGCGACACCGGCAAAAGAGGGGAAAGCTGACGAAAGGACACCTGTGCGGTACGGAAACATTACGGGTTACCAAACTTGGTCCGACCCGAGTGGAAATCCTGCAATGAAAGGCCCTTGGAATACGTTGAGCGCACTCAATCTTTCAACAGGAGAATATGCGTGGCAGATTCCCGTGGGAAATGATGAAAAGCTACAGGAAAAGGGCGGCCCAATTACCGGATTACTGGCCCGGTCGGGTCCAATGGTAACAGCGGGAGGATTGGTATTTATCAGTGGCGCTGCCGACAAAAAACTGTGGGCATTTGACAAGAATACGGGCAAAATGGTTTGGGAAACATCTTTACCTGCTGCTAACAACGCCAATGTCTGCACATTCTCTATTGGCGGAAAACAGTTTGTTGCGCTGGGAGTGGGAGGTACAAAAGAACATCCATCGGGCTCCATTATGGCTTTTGCATTGCCGTAACTTGTTTTATCACATGAACAAGAGCGCTATCAGTTTATCAAAATGAGCGGATAAGAAATACCCGATCAAGAAAAATGAAATCAATATGAAAAAGATATTAACAGGATTGGCTATCACAATCTGCTTGAATGTGCTGGCACAACAAAATGCGATGAATCCCGATCCGTCCGGAGGGCCAACTGTTCGCATGGCTTCCGGGGTTGTACAGGGCGTAACTGAAGGAAAAGTCGAAAGCTTCAAGGGGATTCCCTATGCCGCTGCCCCGATAGGTGAATACCGCTGGCGGCCGCCGCAACCCGTTTCGGCATGGGAAGGCGTGCGTGACGCAAGCAAATTCTGTGCGGACTGTGCCCAGGCGGGCTGGCCCCGGACAGACGGCGCCATTCGGGAAAACACATCGGAAGATTGCCTCTTTCTAAATCTATGGCGTCCCTCTAACGCTAAACAGGGAGCAAAGCTGCCCGTTATGGTCTGGATCTACGGTGGCGGATTCGTAGGCGGTGGCAGTTCCTTTCCCGAAACTTCGGGAAATCAGTTTGCCGGACAGGGAGTTATTCTGGTAAACTTCAATTACCGCCTCGGAAGACTGGGGCATTTTGCATTTCCGGCCCTCTCCGCCGAGCATCCCGAAGAACCCAAAGGCAGTTATGCCTACATGGACCAAATTGCGGCGCTCCAATGGGTAAAGCAGAATATAGCGGCATTTGGAGGTGACCCGGACAATGTCACTATTTTTGGCGAATCTGCCGGTGGTGTTTCCGTACATTCCTTACTGACCATACCGGCGGCTAAAGGGCTGTTCCATAAAGCGATTATCGAATCCGGAGGCGGCCGGGATGGCGTTCTTACGGGCAGGCCGATAAACAAAGAAAATGCAGATCCTTATTACCCCGTGTCAGCGGAAACCATCGGCATAAACTTTGCCCGTAAGCACGGCATTGAGGGAACGGATGCGGCGGCGCTGGCAAAGCTCCGTTCGCTGACTGTTGAAGAGATTGTGGACAGCGGGCAGGAAAGTGACGGTCAGGGAGGTCCGCCTATCTACCCGGGGCCTATCCTCGATGGTAAACTGGTGGTAGAGACTGCCCAGAGTACATATGAAGCTGGCCGGCAACCAAGTGTTCCCATTATCATCGGCTCCAACAGTGCTGAAGTACCGGCAGGGTTTGTCAATGCCCGTTCAAAGGAAGAACTGCTGTCTATTTTCGGAGACCATAAGGAGGAAGCTGTTTCCGCCTATGATCCGGACGGTACGACGGAATTTGCCGAGATGCTGACCATGGTCAATACGGATAAGGTATGGGCGGAACCGGCACGCTTCACCGCGAGAGCCTTTACGGCCAAAGGTACTCCTGCATATATCTACCTGTTCTCCTATGTTGCCGATTCCATGAAAAACCGGATGCGTTACGGCGCAGCCCACGCATCCGAGATCCCCTACGTGTTCGATAACCTGACGGGACGGAACGGCGCCACTGTTTCGTCGAAAGATCAGGATGTCGCCAGGATGATGAATACCTATTGGGCAAACTTTGCAAAAACCGGAAATCCCAATGGCGATGGTTTGCCCGAATGGCCTGTTTACCATCCTCAAAAGGAGACTTTACTTGAATTTCGTGCAGACGGTACGGCGTTGGGTACTCCCGACCCTAAGAAAGCACGGTTGGATGTTATGGAGAAGATAGCAGAAAAATAAGAATTTAAACACACGATCAGAAAAATGAAAAAAGTCATAGCGGAGGAATAGGCTGGAACATCCGGACAAAAAATGAAAATGTGAAAGCCATCTTTTCCTGTGAACCAGGGAGCCTGTTTATATTTCTTCAGTTTGAAATACCGGACCCTATTGAAGGTTCTGCAGGGCCACTCGAAGCGGCGGGCTGTTCCAATGGCTGATTTTATGAAGGTTACAAAAATGCCGATCTTCATTTACTATGGTGGTTTCTTTCCGAAAAGCCATCTCCCAACGCCGATGCAGACGGATCGCGGACCCGGTTAGCTATGGTGGGGATGTTACGGTAGTTCATCTGTCCGAAGCCGGTCTCAAAGGCAATATGCATTTTCGCTTTTCAGATTTAAACAATATAGCTGTAGCGGATCCGATTTCAGAATGGCTTAAGGAAAAAGGATTTGGATAGATAAAAACTTATTTTTTTCAGTATCCTTCGTCCTCAATGATGTCTATCAGTAATATTGGTAGCAGAATCCGTAATCCATATACCTTCTGCCGTCTTTTAATCTCGAACTTTGTACTGTTAATTAAAAGCATAACATATGCGGGCTAGTTGAAGTATATAATAACAAGGAATAATGATAAACAAACTTTTAAAATCAATTTTACTTGTCATGGCAGTAATTGTAACGGCTACGGTCAATGCCCAGGATGGTGCAGGTATCAATCAATATTTAGTTCCTGAACAGCGAAGTATTGTCAGCATTGCTGCTTTGACCGCAAAGGGTGATCTACCAAAACTAAAAACGGCACTGAACGCCGGGCTTGATTCCGGACTGACCGTCAATGAGATTAAGGAAGCAATCGTTCACCTGTATGCCTATTGTGGGTTTCCGCGGAGTATCCGTGGATTGCAAACATTGATGGCAGTACTTGATGAGCGCAAAGCCAGTGGAAGAAACGATGAACCGGGACCTGAGTCTGCTCCGATCAATGATGAAGGCAGCAAGTATGAACGGGGAAAAGCCATTTTGGAAGAGTTAAGTGGTGTTCCGGAAACCGGGCCAAAAACGGGTTACGCAGCATTTGCACCTATAATAGAAGTCTTCCTGAAAGAACACCTTTTTGCCGATATTTTCGAGCGGGACGTCCTGGGGTATGCCGAAAGGGAGCTGGTAACCGTATCGGTGCTTAGCAGTATCGGCGGCGTGGAGCCCATGTTACGGTCTCATTTAAATCTATGCCTGAATGTTGGCCTGACACCGAACCAGTTACAGCAGTTTGTAGGAATTATCAAATCAACTGCTGGAAAAAAGGAGGCGAAAGCAGCACAGGAAGTTTTGGACGAAGTCCTAAAAAGTAAGAAGTAAAATTTAAAATATTCAAAAGATGAAAAAGTTAACATTGATGATTACATTATTAACTTCAACAATAGCAACAGATATGGTAAATGCACAATCTATTCAGAAAAAGTATGAATCAAATCCTTTTACCCTGGTATATGACGGAGCCATTACCAAAAATGAAAAAGGAAAAGTAAACATCCATCCGGTGAAATATAAGCTGAACGGTATTGAAATAGCTGCGAATGTTTATACACCGGCAGATTATGATCCGTCAAAGAGATATCCGGCAGTAGTGGTGGCGCACCCTAATGGGGGTATCAAAGAGCAGACAGCGGGATTATACGCACAACATTTGGCCGAGGCAGGTTATATCACCATTGCCTTCGATGCAGCCTATCAGGGAGCAAGCGGTGGCGAGCCTCGTCATACGGACAAGCCCCAGTACCGGACCGAAGATATACACGGGGCTGCAGATTTTATTACGCAATATCCGGGCGTTGACGCGAACCGTTTAGGTGTTTTGGGTATTTGTGGCGGCGGCGGTTATACACTAAAAGCAGCCCAGTCGGACAAACGCTTTAAAGCTGTGGCAACCCTAAGTATGTTCAATTCAGGTGAGGTAAGACGTAACGGCTTTCAGAACTCTCAGTTAAATACTATTCCGGAACGCATAAAACAAGCCTCGGATGCCCGTGCGCAGGAAGCCGCAGGCGGTAAAATCCTTTTTTCAGGTGTGGCAAGTATAACAGACGAAGAAATCGCTAAAACGTCTACCGATCTGTACCGTGAAGGATACGAGTACTATTACAGAACGCATGCACATCCCAACTCCACCTTTCTGTACACCACAAGTAGCCTGATGGATCTAATGGCCTGGGATGCCACCGACGAGATTGAATTGATCGACCAACCCTTGTTAATGATGGCAGGAAGCAAGGCAGATACAAAATACATGACAGATGAGGCGTTTCCCAAAGCGGTCAATGCAAAGAACAAGGAGCTGTTCCTGATTGAAGGCGCTACACATATACAGACCTACTGGAAGCCGGAGTATGTGGATCAGGCCGTCAGCAAGTTGATTGGATTTTACGGCAAGTATCTTAAACCATAAAAATGAGGGTTCTAATATTAGGTGCAGCCGGGCAAATCAGCAAAATGCTGGGCGAACCAAATACTAATTCGGACAGGCCTTCTTTTTACTAAGGTAATCGACTGAAAAAATAAGCAAATGAAAAATCTCAATAAAACGTGGTTGCTAACGGGTTGCTCTACAGGGCTTGGGCGTGCTTTCGCGCAAGAAGTATTAAAAAATGGTTATAATGCTGTGGTAACTTCCAGAAATGCTGCAGATATTCTGGGCATAGTCGAAAATTATCCCGAAACCGCCCTGGGTCTGGCAATGGATGTAACCGATAAAGAACAGGTGGCAAAGGTCATTGAACAGGCCAAAACTAAATTCGAAAGCATAGATGTACTGGTAAACAATGCCGGTTATGGGTATCGCGCAGCGGTGGAAGAAGCAGAGGACGATGCGGTGCAGCGATTGTTCGATACAAACTTTTTTGGCATGGTAAATACAATAAAGGCAGTACTGCCAGGAATGCGGAAACAGAGATCAGGTACGATCATGAACGTCTCTTCCATAGCAGGGCGCTTTGCTGCGCCGGGCTCTGCTTATTATGCCGCTTCAAAGTTTGCCGTGGAAGGTATGTCCGATGCACTCCGCAAAGAGGTTGCTCCATTGGGCATAAGGGTTATTGTAATCGAGCCGGGCGCTTTCAGGACAGACTTTGCAGGTCGTTCGCTGACGGGCACCCAAAAAGAAATTTCAGATTACAGGGAAACAGCAGGGAAAAGAAGAAAAGGGAACGACCACACACATGGCACGCAACCCGGTAATCCCCAAAAAGCGGCACAGGCAATAATCAAATTGGCTGAAAGTAAAAATGTTCCATTCCGCTTATTATTGGGTACTGACGCTGTTAATAGCGTTAGGAAAGAACTAGAAGCCCAAAGCAAAGAATTGGAAGATTGGAAAGAGATTAGCTTAACCACCGATTATTAGGCATATAGGAAATCGGTAAAATAAATGAAAAGGAGAACCATAATAAAGCAGAGGTGTAAGTGTTTTTATGAAAGCAATTGTAGTAGAAGAATCATTCGGGCTGGAAAATATAAAAATCCAAGAGCTGTCTAAACCGACTATAAAGGACAATGAAGTTTTGATAAAAGTCGAAGCGGGTTCTTTAAATTATCTAGATTTGTTGGTTGTAAAAGGGAAATTTGGAAAACAAAATTTTGATTTTCCTCATATAATAGGAACCAATATCGCTGGTAGAGTAGTCGAAGTCGGTACACACGCAGAAAATATCAACGTCGGTGATTTGGTATGTAACCATTATTACCAAACTTGGCAATCAGGCGTCTTTAAAGAAGGAAATAATGACGCTCGTCCAGGAACCTATCTTAAAGGCGTTTTTTCGGAATATATAGCCTTGCCTGCTTACGCGTGTGTTCCCATTCCGTCTAATTTATCAACAACGGAAGCGGCAGCATTACCTATCGCAGGTTTAACGGCTTGGGAAGCGTTAGTAACAGAAGGAAAGTTAATAGCAGGGCAAACGATTCTTATTAAAGGTACAGGTGGTGTTTCTGTTTTTGCACTTCAGTTTGCAAAGATGCTTGGAGCAAAAGCAATTGTTACTTCAAGTGCTGACGAGAAATTGGAAAAAGCCACTGCATTGGGAGCTAATGTAACTTTAAATTATAAAACTAATAGCAATTGGAAGCAGGATGTTTTAGCTGAAACCGCAGGACAAGGTGTGGATTTGGTTTTGGAAGTTACAGGCGCGGAACTCAACGAATCGCTCGATTATCTGGCGCTTAATGGGAAAATTATTGTGTCCGGTTTTTTGAGCGGCACAAAAGCCAATCTAGATATTTTAACTTTTATGGAACGGAAAGCGACCATTTTCAGTACTAAAGTCGGCTCTAAAGCTTCATTCATTGATATGAACAGAGCCATAGAAATAAATAACATAAAACCTTTTATAGGTAAAATTTTTCCGTTAGACAAGTTTAAAGAAGCCTTTGATCATCTGGAATATGGGAAACATTTCGGGAAAGTAATCATTACCTTTTAAAAAATATTGGGCCAAACTGAGATTGATTTTCATAATCCTTGAGGGACAGTGATGCGGACCGCTTATGGTAAACCTTAAATCGTTTCGGCGTAGGACAGTGTAAAAGTAATACAGATTATTGATACAGTAAAACAAAGCAGTGAACAGGAAAAAGTGCTAGAATTTAAATAAATAAGAAATGAGAAAAATAATAGTTCTATTGATAGGAATTGCAGTTACAACAAGTTGTCAGACTAAAAGCGTAAGAGATAAGGACACAGCAGAAATTTTCCCAAATAGCACTAAAGTGACCAATGACAATTTCACAGGAGACGTTTGGCTTACTATGTTGGCAGAAAGCGATACCACCTACAACGTCAATATCGGCTCGGTAACCTTTGAACCGGGAGCAAGAACAAACTGGCATTCCCACAAAGGAGGACAGATCCTTTTGGTAACGGAAGGAGAAGGTTTATACCAGGAAAAAGGTAAGCCGGTCGAGGTCATAAAAAAGGGAGATGTTATAAAATGCCCACCAAATACCGAACATTGGCACGGTGCTACACCTACCGAGGCAATGACGCATATTGCAGTAGGCACAAACACCAATGTAGGTGGTGCAGTATGGTTTAAACCTGTAACGGATCAGGAATACCGCAGCGGCGAAAGCCAATAACCGTTTATTATATGAATAAATTATCAATCTTTTTTGCATTCGTGCTTCCAACGATATTAACTGATAGCGTATTTGCACAGACCCTCGAAAAGAAAGAGTCTATGCTGATCGAAGATCAGGGCAGCTTTGCCATTGGAGGAACGGTCATTGAAAATCCGGGAAACTATGATCCGGTCAAACGTGCTACTGATGGTCAGACCTATCATGGCGATCATGCCTATCTGTTTTATCAGATACCGGCACAGGCCAGACAGCTTCCGCTTGTATTCTGGCATGGGATCGGCCAATTTTCCAAAACCTGGGAAACCACTCCCGATGGACGGGAAGGTTTCCAGAACATTTTTTTAAGACGGCGCTTTGGCGTTTACCTTCTGGACCAGCCCAGACGTGGAAACGCAGGTCGTGGTACGATAGAAGGTACTGTTACGCCCACTCCCGATGAACAGGATTGGTTCGGTACATTTCGGGTGGGGATATGGCCGGATTATTTCCCCGGAGTTCAATTCTCCAAAGATCCCGAAACGCTCAATCAATATTTCCGTTCCATGACACCTAATATTGGTCCGATCGATATAGGTGTCAATGTAAGCGCTGTTTCGGATCTGTTTTCAAAAATCGGCCCCGCAATTCTTGTTACACATTCTCATTCCGGCGGTATGGGATGGCTCACTGCCATCAAAAATCCAAATGTAAAAGGAATAGTATGTTATGAGCCGGGAAGCGGTTTCGTTTTTCCAGAAGGAGAAGTACCTCCAGCCGTAGAGAGTTCAGCAGGTCCGTTGGAAGCAGTCGGAATCCCAAGGGAAGAATTTTTAAAACTGACAAAGCTTCCAATCATCATTTACTATGGCGACAATATTCCCAAGAAATTAGATATCAATAATCCCGGGGCGGATGGCTGGCGTGCTAGGCTTGAAATGGCAAGGCTGTGGCGGGATGCAGTAAATAAACATGGAGGTGATGTGACCGTTGTACATTTACCTGAAATTGGCATTAAAGGGAATACCCATTTCCCGTTTTCTGATCTGAACAACATTGAAATAGCGGATCTGATGTCGAAATGGTTAAAGGAAAAAGGTCTGGATAGATAATATAGAATCCCAATAATAATATTAATGGAGCTGAAGAAACTCCTACCATGGGGTACGGTATGGTTATAACGCGTACACAATAAATGAGTTAACATAACAAACTAAGAAAATGAGCCAACAAGAGAATATTGCCGGAAAGGTCGTAGTGATCACGGGCGCAAGTAGCGGACTCGGTGAAGCCTCTGCCCGCCACCTAACGGAGCTGGGCGCAACCGTCGTTTTAGGCGCACGCCGCAAAGAAAAAATTGATAAGCTGGCGGAGGAAATCAATAACAACGGAGGAAAGGCACTAGCTGTAGAAACAGATGTAACTGATGTTAACCAAGTAAAAAATCTGGTAGATACCGCAGTAAATGAATACGGAAAGATCGATGTAATTCTTAACAATGCGGGACTGATGCCACTATCGCCCCTGGAATACCTGAAAATCGGCGATTGGAACCAGGCTATTGATGTAAATATCAAAGGTGTATTATATGGCATTGCAGCCGCATTACCCTATATGAAAGAGCAGAAATCAGGTCAGATCATCAGTGTTTCATCAGTAGCCGGACATACCATCAGTCCCGGTGGTGCAGTTTATTCCGCCACCAAATATGCGGTAAGGGTAATTTCCGAAGCCTTAAGACAGGAAGTAAAACCGTATAATATCCGTACTGCGGTAATCTCTCCCGGAGCCGTCGCTACCGAACTGCCGAACAGCGTAACCGCTCCCGATGTAGCAGAAGGCATTCACCAATATTATGCGCAAAACGCGATCCCTGCCAGTTCATTTGCAAGAGCGCTTGCTTTTATCATCAGCCAACCGGAAGATGTGGATGTGAATGAAATCCTATTCCGTCCAACTGTACAGCAATTGTAATTCAAGATGGGAGGAGATCATTAGGAAACTACATTTAAGACGGTTGTCAGTATAATTGCTGACAACCGTTTTTGTATTGGTCTGCACACAAAACGAGAACAGATAATATAACCTGCCTCTCTCAATAGTTATACGGCCTTAAAGCTCTTTTTCATTTATAACGATCATTTCGTTATTGTCGATGATAAGCTCTTTATATTTGTTTCCTTGATGCAGATGTAAAATATAGGTTTTAGACTCACTATCGGAAAAAACAATTTCCTCCGTGCAGGATATCGCATAGAGTCTGAATTTGGCACGCACTAACTTAGAGAGAGCCTCGGGCAATACTTCACCATTAAAGCTTCGTAATGTATAGTTCCATTCGCCATCCAGTTTATAATATACAAAATGGGGAGTTTCATCCTTTGTGAACTTAACAACGATCCCTTCGTTTGCAACTTGCCAAAACGGCCTGTCTATATTGTTGAAATTCGAATCAAAATGACTTGATAGCTTTAACATTATACGGAGGTCCAGGTTTTTAGCGGCGTCTTGCAAAGTACCGGATGATGAAACTGGTCCAGCCTTTTTCCGTCTAACGGAACGCTTTATCAAACGCATAATCAACGTGCCGAAAATCAGTATGGCAAGTGTTAACAGTGAAATCCATAAAAAGTTCATCCGGTCATAAGTTTTGTTGAATTTGTTTTATTCGCTGCCTGAGAAACCGCATTCCTCAACAGACTTCTGCCTACCACCTGGTTCCACATCTCGGGTACAATCCAGTTCTTTCTACTTATCCACGGCTCCAACGTCCCGCAACGATTTCTATTTTCGAGGCGGCCTCATTAAAATCCCTGATTTCATCGGCGGTAAAACTGATCTGCGCCGCACCCAGGTTTTCTTTCAGGTGATCCGGATTTGTGGTTCCCGGAATCGGAACAATCCATGGTTTCTGCGCCAGTAACCAGGCGAGTGACGTCTGGGCGATGGTCGCATTTTTCCGATCTGCCCATGATTTCACCAATTTGACCATTTCAAGGTTCTTTTCCCTGTTTTCAGGGGCAAAGCGCGTGATCTGCGCCCTTGTGTCGGTTGGAGGCAATTGCGTGTCTTTACCTATTGCCCCTGTCAGGAATCCCGCAGCCATCGGTCCCCAGCACACCAATCCTATTCCCAGTTCCTCCAACGTGGGGATGATATCGTTTTCAACTCCCCTCCACAGTAATGAATATTCACTCTGCAGGGCGGTAAGGGGCTGTACGGCGTGTGCGCGCCTTACGCTTTCAGCGTCTGCCTCGGACATACCGAAGTGTTTCACCTTACCCTCCCTGATCAGCTCCCCTACGGTTCCCGCCACATCTTCTATGGGCACGGCGGGATCCATCCTGTGCTGATAGAACAGGTCGATGGCATCCACCCTGAGCCGTTTTAAGGACGCTTCCGCAACGTCCCTGATATGGTCGGGACGACTGTTCATGCCTCCACGGGATTGACCTGTTTTCGTGTCCAGGTTCCAGCCGAATTTTGTGGCGATCACCACCTTGTTCCTAAAGGGCTGCAATGCCTCGCCCACAATTTCCTCATTTGTAAAGGGACCGTAAGCTTCGGCCGAATCAAAGAATGTAACGCCTTGTTCGGCAGCGCCCCGCAGCAGGGCTATGGCTTTGGATTTTTCCATATCAGGTCCGTACACCCGTGTTAATAACATGCATCCCAGCCCAAGGGAGGAGACTTCCAGTGAACCGAGCTTTCGCGTACCGGGCTGTGCGTTAACACCGCTATCGGACGTAGCCATGCCGTTGGCACCTGCCGTCAGCCAGGCTGGTAACATGAGAGAGCTTAACGCGCCCATTCCCGTTAATCGGATAAAGTCCTTTCTGTTGATGTTGCTTGATCTTTGCTTATCCATTTCTCATAATTTTAGTTAAAAGCTGTTCTTTTTCGTGCGTTGGTATTCATAGGCTCATCCTGTTATCGAAGGGTAGCTGTCTTTCTCCTGAAAGGTTGCGCCTTCAGGTAAGTCGCCGAACGCCAGAACCATTCAAGCGGACCGTACAGAAAGTATCTCAACCAATACCTGCTGTATATGAGCTGTAATATATAGACCGCTATTCCCAGTGCAAAGACTTCGGTGGGACCCCAGTTTCCAAAAACCGGCCCGAATGCCCACATGGAAAACAAGAGGCCGCCGATAACACTCTGCACTTCATAATTGGTCAGTCCCATACGTCCGTACGGTGACATGACATCTAGGTACCTGCCGAAGTGTCCGGTGTGGTAAAGTAGGATGAATCCCGTGACCAGGGCCATGGAAAATACGACTGTGTTAATATCATTTAAGGTCATCACGATCAATGATGAGATTGGCAATTCTCCGCCTCTGGGCGTCATCATTGCACGTATATCCGGCGGCGGAAATAATCCGATGACACTGTTTATCAGTATGACGGCTATGACAGACCCTCCAAAAAGGATCAGATTTTTTCCTTTCGGAATCTGTATCTCTTCGAAATAACGCGTGCGGCCGACAACAAGTCCTAGGATAAACAGTGCGAGCGTAATATACCCACGGCTGAACAGGCCAAACTGGTAGTTCAGCTTTCCCTGCAATCCCCTGGTAAAATTGTGCTTCACCGAATTTGCAAATGAAGGTTTTTCCATCTGACGCGGCGGTCCGGATGGCCGACGGTCACTGTTCCGGATATTTTCAGGCTGTTCGGTTCTGGTCATCCTATCATAGCTGATTTTCAGGATGCGGGGCGTACCCAATAGCAGAAGGGAAACCAGGATCATCAATATCCAGCTTCTGACCTTGTAAAGTAAAACCATTATAATCCCGAACACGGCATAGAGCGAGATTATTTCACCGCTGTAGAAACAGTTGCCTACCAGTCCGATCACAAACAGGATGACCATTCTCCATATAAAACGTAAACGGAAATCGATTCCTTTACGGGAGGCCCTGTCCATCTGGATAAAAAAGCTCAAACCGAACAGAAAGGCAAAAATATTGATGAACCTGCCCGATATCACGTTCTGTCCGATCCAACGTATAGCCTCGTCCCATGCCGGGTATAGTGGCTCCCGTGGTTCCGAAAACGAGAAAATACTGTAATGTTGTAGCATATGCATAAGTATAACGCCAAGCAATGCGAATCCCCTTAATGCATCCAATACCGTAATCCGGTTTAATGGGGTTGATAAGGTTTTGTCCTGTTCCATTTTTTTACTTTAATTAAGCCTGTATAGGAAAAGTGAATTGGGGCTGTTCCTTTTGCTCCGGTAGTATTCTTGTATATATTGTATAATTTTCATCGTATTTCTATCTGATTGTCCCTTGACTTTTGGCATCGGCCCAACCTAAATGATGATCCTCCCGGAAGTGGATACCAAATCCAGAGGCAAAAGCTAAGCTTATCACAGGCCATGTCTGGATATATGATTCATAATGCTCTTTAAAATCCTTTTTTCTATCACGCTGACTTCTTTATCGAAAAGCTGCGCGTTGCTTCCAGTATCCAGTTTCCGATACCAATCCAATAATTTTCTTTTCTCAGAAATAGTGAGTTCCGTGTTCCCGGATCTTGTGATAATCGGCGCTATTTCTTCTGGTATTTTCATGGTCAATTTATTCTACGGTCCGAGACTATTTGTTAATATGTTAATATGACCCCTTACTTCTGTTTTTCTATATCGATGACGTAACGAAATTTCGCTTTTCCATCCGCGATTTTCTTGCCGCGACCGATAACGGTTGCTACGTCTGTGTCGGTGATTTCCACTTCGGGATGAATGTTGTTTGCTGCCGAATAATCCTGCGTTTCCCTGAAGCGACCAATCCGTGAGCCGGATACCTTTCGGTTTAACGCAAAAGTCCAGAATGGGCATTTTCACGCCATCGTTCAATTCTACTTTTTGCATATTGCTACTTTTATGATGCTTAACCTTTAAAGAACCCTATATCGTCGACTATTCGCTGTCTCACATGTAAAGGTCTTGACTTTTATGGATCGAAATGTATACCGATTACTGATTATACTACCAATATTACTGAATGGTCGCGCGGTATGGCAGTAGTTTATACCGATCGAAAGATTATCCCTCGGAGCTTTCAAGCCCAAGGAAATTGGACAGAACATTGCTTACCGATTGTCTGATTTTCGATACTAAATAAGATTCTGTGACCCAAATTGTTAGAATCAGGTCATTTATAACCGAGCTAATCCCCTAAGTACCGTTTCGTTCATAGCAAGTAATCAAACCGACCCAGCATACGGTTGAGGCATTTGCGTAACTTTGTTTGATATGTAAATTGGTTAGTGGAAACCTATGATAGCATGACCGAAACAAGAGACAATAAAAGTACCTTTAATATATTATTGTTTACATTGGCTAATTAACGATAAAATAGGAATAATGTGTTCGACTGTGATCCTGCTCTCTCCAGTGAGCGGGATTTATGTTGATGTTACTACTTCAGCATGTCTTTCAATGCATGTATTGACTTTAAATCTTCATAAAAGTTCGACATTTCGCGTGTTCCCCCTACTTATAGACATACTTTTCTAAAAGTGACACAAATGGAGTGCTTACGGCGCTCCATTTGTGTTTTTACAGAACCCTTACATCTTCAGAGATAAAGGGCGGCATACAGTCCCGTTTCCTTTTAAATTGCGGTGAGGATTATTTTGGATGTATGTGTTTGTATGTCAGTGTGTTTTTATTGTTTCTTAAGTTTTAATATAGTTGTCCGCATCTTACATCGACTAGTTGTCCGCATCTTAAATCGACCTAAAAATTTTCTTACATTTTAAAACTATATGTCATCTTGTTTGTAGTACAAACTAGAATAGTTGTGTAACCAAGACAATTAAATCCTAATTGATGATGAAAAGACTAAAACTCAAAGCAAAGCCATGTAGCTAGCATAGATTATATGCCTAGGATATTAGAAGGCAAGTAATTCCATTCATCTATTAACATCTCTTAACAAGGAATAGCCTTCTTTATTTCAACTGGTAATGCTAAGTATAATCTAATTGGTAGTATTCTGAATATCAGAATTTTGCCGTACGTTCCTGTCTAGATGAGTTGCTCCGTTAGATAGCTATAGCCTGCATCGGACTTTAAGATAAAACCGTTTACCCGATTGTTAAAACCTTTATGAAGGTCAGACATCCCCCTAAAGTGAAGATTTGATTAACCGTCAATTAAACAAGTATTTAGTAAAAGTCAGCAATTACCAAAAACCAATTAAATTATGATGTATATGTTTAACCAGCAAATCAGGCGATGTGGTCGTATGACCATTGCTGCGGTCCTTTTCTCCGTAATGGGGTGTTTTGGATTCAGCCTTACATGTCAGTTGCTTTATGCCGCGACACCAAATGTATTGTTTGTACAGCAACAATTAAATCTAAGTGGCAGGGTATCGGATCAATCAGGAACCCAGGGCCTGGCGGGCGTGAGCGTTCGCGTTAAGGGAACCCAGACAGGTACTACCACCGATGCCGACGGAAAATTTCAGTTGAACAATGTCCCTCCAAATGCCGTTTTGGTATTTTCTACCATTGGATATCAAACGGTAGAAGAAAATGTCAACAATCGCGAGGTAATCGGTGTGTCTATGTTTGAAGATGTAGCCAGCCTGTCCGAGGTAGTCATAGTGGGATATGGTACACAGAAAAAAGAAACCATTACGGGTTCAGTTACTACGGTGCCGACCAAAGAGTTGACAAAAACTCCTGCGGTGAACCTATCGAATGCCATCGCGGGAAGAACTCCGGGCGTCATTGCTACGCAGTCCAGTGGAGAGCCGGGCGCCGACGGAGCCACTATACGTATTCGAGGGACCAACACGCTAGGCAATAGTGATCCGCTAATAGTAGTGGATGGTATTCCTGCCAGGGAAGGGGGCTTGGAACGAATAAATCCAGCGGATATAGAAAGCATGTCTGTCTTGAAAGATGCGGCTGCCGCCATTTATGGAGCAAGGGCGGCCAATGGCGTTATTCTCATTACGACCAAACGAGGTGCGCAAGGCAAGCCGACCATTACCTACAACTTCAATCAAGGCTTTAGCGGTATCGCCCTAACTCCCGAATTGGCCGATGCCGGTCAGTATGCCGAGATGAGGAACGATCTAGAAGTCTATAAACTCCCGGTTGCAGAATGGCAGGCCGCAACTGGAGCCTTTCGAACTACGGGAGCATACCTCAGGCCCAATGGTACAACGGTGAATGCGCCTTTTGATCCGGAAGACATACGCATGTTCGGAGACGGTTCCGATCCCTGGGGTCATCCGAATACCGATTGGTTTGGTGCAACTATGCGGAATTTTGCTCCGCAATCGCGCCATAATCTCCAGATTACAGGAGGCTCGGAAAACTTCAAGTTTCTAACCTCTTTGGGCTATCAAAATCAAGATGCAGCCTATAAAAATTCAGCTACCAATTATAAGCAATATGACCTGCGGGTCAATCTCGATGCCAATATAAGTCAATACATCAAGACACAAATAGGAGTCTTAGGTAGGCAGGAGGACAGAAACTATCCCACAAAATCGGCTGGAACGATATTCCGTATGTTGATGCGAGGCAATCCCACCCAACCTGCCTACTGGCCCAATGGAATGCCTGGGCCAGATATCGAGAACGGAGAAAATCCAGTGGTAATTACTACTGATCAGACTGGTTATGACCGAAATAAACGGTACTACTTTCAATCGAACGGACAAATTGAAATTTCGCAACCTTGGATTGAAGGACTTAAATTTGTCGGTACAGCTGCCGTAGATAAATTCATTCGCCAGGATAAACGATGGGAAACACCTTGGTACCTCTATACATGGCAAGGAGCGTATGAAGACGATGGTGTAACGCCATTGTTGGTGAGAGGTAGAAGGGGACCCGCAGATCCAAGATTAAATCAAGGAAACGAAGATCAATTAAATGTCCTCTTGGGAGGTATCCTAAATTTTGAAAGATCCTTTAATGATCACAATGTAACGGTCATGGCTGGCATCAACCGGGAAACAATCAGAAATGATCAGTTCGGGGCTTATCGCCGTTACTTTATCTCATCTTTGATTGACCAGATGGATGCGGGCGGAGACTATGAGAAAGACAACTGGGGAGGAGCTTGGGAGCGTGCACGTCTTAATTACTTTGGACGCGCAGGATACAATTATAAGGGCAAGTATATCGGAGAGCTATTATGGCGTTACGATGGCTCCTATATGTTCCCCGAAAATAGTCGATATGGTTTTTTTCCGGGTGTCAGCGCTGGATGGCTGATATCGGAAGAGGGTTTTTGGAAAGACAATATCAAAGCTGTTAATTACCTAAAGCTCCGGGCCTCATGGGGGCAGCTGGGGAATGATAATATCTATTATGACGGTGAACTTCAGGAATACCAGTATTATTCGACATACGCCTTTAGTTCATATATCGTCAACAACAATATGGCGAAGACGCTCTTTGAATCACGCGTTCCCAATAATGCCATTACTTGGGAAGTTGCAAACAATTACAATATCGGTCTTGATGCGCAATTGTTTGGCGGAAAGCTTGATGTCACATTGGAAGGCTTCATAAACAAGCGCTCCAATATTTTGTGGCGACGAAATGCCTCCATACCCACCAGTACGGGTATGACGCTTCCGGCAGAAAATTTAGGCATCGTTCATAACAGGGGTGGCGAGTTCAATATAAACTACCACGGCAACATGGGCGAGTTCAATTATTCGATTAACCTCAACGGGGGATATGCCAAAAATAAGATCATATTTTGGGATGAAGCACCAGGGGCTCCAGAATGGCAGCGTACTACTGGAAGGGTAACTGATGCCGGTTTATACTATGTATATGACGGGGTGTTCCGGGATGAACAGGATATTGCAAATAACAACTTGGATTATAGTGCCGTCACTAATACCCTACGCCCAGGCGACATGAAATTTGTTGATTATAATGGAGATGGTAGAATCACACCAGAAGATCAGGTGCGGAGAGATAAAAATACCAATCCGGTTTTTCAGGGAGGTATGAACTTTAATCTATCTTATAAGAATTTCGACTTGAGTATTTTATTTCAGGGCGCAACAGGAGGCGAACTTTTCTTAAGTACTGCCGAATCGGGAGCCATTGGCAACTATCTGCTTCAGTTCTACGAAAATAGGTGGACAGTGGATAATCCAAGTAGTGAACATCCAAGAATTGCCGATAGAAGTGATCAGTATTTCTCGAACGGAAACACGTATTGGCTTCAGAAAACCGATTACTTAAGGCTCAAGAACTTGGAATTCGGATATACCTTGCCTGCGGGCATTGGACAAAAAATAGGTATTAGCAACTTGAGGTTTTACGTCAATGGATTTAACCTCCTAACCTTTTCGGGCATGAAAGCTTACGATCCAGAAGCAGTGAACCAGTTGGGTCAATATTACCCGCCATCACGAATATTAAATACGGGTGTTTCTGTAACCTTTTAAATTGATTACCATGAGCAGATTGATAAATAACACATATATTATTGTTGTCTTTATAGTCCTTGCCTTCTTTTATGCATGTAAAGACGACTTTGTAAGCACGGAGCCATTGGTAGAAGTGCCGGCAGAATTGGTTTGGTCCGATGCAGGGCTTGCGGAAGGTTTTGTAGTAGAAATCTACAACGGATTTGGACAGGGGGGACTTGATGAACAGATGCAGGCTTCGCTGACGGATGAGGCAATGTTTACCCATCCTGGTAGGGGTATCAATACCATTACAGAATCGCGTTCTAATCCGGCCGATCAGGGTTGGATAAATGGTACTTATAGTTATGAGGCATTGTATACACGCATTCGAGCAACTAATATTGCCATTTCGGAACTTGCTGAACCTAGATTTGACAATACGGATAATATGGTGAACCGTTTAAAAGGGGAAGCTCATTTTCTTAGGGCTTATTATTACCATCAATTGCTGCGTTTTTATGGAGGCATTCCACTGGTGCAGCACGTATATCAACTGGGGGAAACGGACTATAGCATTGCCAGGAATTCTTTTGAGGAATGTGTAGATTTTATCGTTGCCGATTGTGATACAGCAGCCCAATTGTTGCAAGGTCTAGCTGTTCAAAGCGGACGTGCCGGTGAAGTCGCGGCACTGGCGCTGAAGGCGAGGGTGCTAACCTATGCGGCAAGCGATCTATACGATATCCCTACGGCATCGTCAAAATCTTCCATGATAGCCGGTTTCGGGAATACGGAACTGATCGGGTATACAAGTGGAAGTAGGCCGGAGCGTTGGCAAAAGGCAAAAGCCGCTGCACAGGCGGTAATCAACCAAGCTGCCTATGCCTACAAGATGGATTTGAGCGAATCTGTTGCTCCAGATGAGGGAACGGAAAACTATATTGTCCTGTCTATGGGAGGAGGTAGTACGGCAGTAGCTGCCGATGGTGCGCGGGAGTTGATTTTGGGGCGTTATTTCGTAGATATGAAAGATGAAGGAGGTACCTATGTGGGACGTAACAATGGACCGAACGGTTATCACAATTGGGCAGGAAATACACCGATACAGAATCTGGTGGACGATTATGAAACGATCGATGGAGAACGTTTTGATTGGAGCAATCCGGCGCATGCCGCAGCACCCTACCAAAATCGCGATCCACGAATGTACGGAACCATCCTCCACGACGGCTCCGATTGGAAGCCGCGTACCGCTGATGTTGCCGGCCGCGACCCCAACAATCAAATTCAAACCGGATCTTATCAGGTAAATAGTGGTGGAAGTATCGTCGTTGTTCCTGGTTTAGATACGCGCACAAGTCCAATAGAAGATTGGAATGGTTCGCACACGGGCTACTATATGCGAAAATTTATCGACCCAAGTGCGGCAATTGTAGACCAAAATACACGCCAGAAGGTGCCATGGCCGGTACTGCGTTATACGGAGGCCGTCCTAAACTATGTAGAAGCTTGCATTGAACTGGGAGAGGAAACCGAAGCTCGAACCTGGTTGAACCGTATCCGTTTTCGTGGAGGTATGCCAGCAGTTACCGACGCTGGCATTGCGCTGAGAAATCGTTACCGAAACGAGCGCCGTGTGGAGCTTGCTTATGAAGAACATCGATTCTTTGATGCCCGCAGGTGGATGATTGCTGCCGAAACCCTGGGACAGAAAATTCGTGTCATCCGTATATTTGGTGCACTAAAGCCAGGTAGTTCGGTATCCCAGTACGCCTATAATCCCGACAACTACAATTATACGTATACTGCGCAGGATTTGGATCCGGGAATAGAGAATCGTCAGTGGTTGGATAAGATGTACTTTATGTGCTTTCACCGTGACGAGATCAATCGGAATACAAAGTTGATTCAAAATCCGGGGTATTAATCGCTCCTGAAAACAGAAATAAGTCCTGACAGCAATTCGCTGTCAGGACTTATTTCTTTTAGCAATTCGAATCACGTTGCTTATGGATGGTTTTACATCCGCGTTAAGTAAGGGGTTCTTGCTGGCTGAGGCAGTGCCAGCTTCCTAGGCCCCAGATAATGTCCGTACTGTCTATGCCCACCACTTTTCTGTCCGGAAAACAGGACTGAAGTATGTCAAGTGCCTTTTCATCGTTTTTATCTCGATAAGTGGGTACGATAACAGAAGCATTGCTAATATAGAAATTGGCATATGATGCAGGTAGTCTTTGCTCTTCATAGACAACGGCCGAAGGCATGGGAAGTTCAACGATATTGAGTTGCTTTCCGTTTATCAGCCGCATTTTCTTCAACTCTCGTAAGTTCTCCTGCAGCAATTGATAGTTGTCATCCTTAACATCTTGCTCTACTACGGTTACCACGGAGTCTTCGTTGACAAAGCGAGTAATGTCGTCAATATGGCCGTCCGTATCGTCACCTACTATGCCATCTCCCAGCCATAGGACCTGCTCGACACCATAGTAATTTTGCAGATAACTTTCTATCTGGGCCTGGTTGAGTTGCGGATTGCGGTTTTTGTTTAGCAGACATGCCTTAGTGGTCAGAACGGTGCCACTGCCATTGAAATCGACTGAGCCGCCCTCCATCACTATCCCCGGGTAGTATACTGGGAGTTGAAGGCTTTTGCCCACTAGTGTTGGGATGTTGTCGTCCAGATCATAAGGGGGATATTTGTCGCCCCAAGCATTATAGCCCCAGTCTAAAATGATTTTTTTCTCTTGGGCATGGGGATTGATGAGGAATGCAGGACCATGGTCACGGCACCAGGCATCGTTTGTGGGGTGAATATAGCATTTGATGTTTTCGAGATTTACCCCGATAGCCGATAAGCGGTGAAGCACCTCCTGAGACATCTTTTCGTCTGCGACATTGATGCAGACCTCTTCTCCTTGCGAAACTTCCTTTATGAATTGACAGTATGGTGCGTATATGGCCTGTATCTTACCAGGCCAACTGGCTTCTTTATGAGGCCAGCTGAGCCAGGTTGCTCTGTGAGGATGCCACTCGGCTGGAAAAAAATAGCCCCGCTCTTTTGGGAATGTCATTTGATCGATCATTAAGCTTATTCGTCTTCGTCAATAAAGCGCTTGGTGATAGGGGCGTAGCTGTCTATCCTTCTGTCGCGGAGGAATGGCCAATGTGATCGATAGTAATCCGACTGACCTAGATCGACCTCCGTTACCTCGGTTTCTTCTTTATCATGAGATGCTTTGTAAAGAAGCGATCCAAAAGGATTGGAGATAAATGATCCACCCCAAAAACGGATACCTGCCTCTTGGCCAACGCGGTTGATCGACACAACAGGGATGCCATTGGCCACGGCATGTGACCGTTGGATGGTTTGCCATGCATTGTATTGCTCCACATTGGTCGTTTCATCCTGTGTGGTTGCCCAGCCTATGGCGGTGGGATAGAAAAGAATCTCGGCTCCTTTGAGAGCGGTAAGACGAGCTGCTTCGGGATACCATTGATCCCAGCAAATCAGTACGCCAATGGTCGCATACTTTGTTTTAAAAACCTTATATCCCAAATCACCCGGCGTGAAATAAAATTTCTCATAAAAGCCGGGATCATCGGGGATATGCATTTTGCGATACTTCCCGAGATAGGACCCATCGGCATCTATCACGGCCGTAGTATTGTGGTAGAGCCCTTGTGCTCTTTTTTCGAACAGGGATGCTATGATAACTACTCCATGCTCTTTGGCTACCGCGCAAAGCGTGTCTGTAGAAGGACCGGGAATAGCCTCGGCCAATGCAAAGTTGTCATAATCTTCTTCATCACAAAAATATAAGGAGGTGAAGAGTTCTTGGAGACATACTATTTGCGCCCCTTTGTTGGCGGCAAGTTTGATTTCTTCTGTGGCCTTACGAAGATTCGTCGCTTTATCAGCCACGCAGCTCATTTGTACGGTTCCTATTTTTACTTTAGACATGTTTTCCTTTCGTTGGTGCAAAGATAAAAAAAATCACTACCAAACGGATAAACTTAAAAACAGGCAATAAACTCACTTAACTTACTGATTATCAGTAAATATTTTCATTAGATAAAAAAGCCNCCCCCCCTGTTTTTTAGAACAGTTCTACCTGTATACAAGGTGGTTTATTTCGTTTTTTCTGTTTGCTGTAAGTTCTCCTGCTGTTCTGCACCATCCAATATATCTCAAGATTACTGATTAAATGGATTCTTATCAGTGCAGCAATGGTGGAAAACGCCTTTTTGCTCTGGGATTTTACCCGGAGAACC
>NZ_ATZA01000036.1 GCF_000427965.1 Olivibacter sitiensis DSM 17696
CAGGGTTCCCCCCATTGACCAATATCCCTTACTGCTGCCTCCCGTAGGAGTCTGGTCCGTGTCTCAGTACCAGTGTGGGGGTCACTCCTCTCAGAGCCCCTAGGCATCGTCGCCTTGGTGGGCCGTTACCCCGCCAACCAGCTAATGCCACGCGAGCCCATCCACGTCCTATGAATATTTGACCGAAGACCCATGCGGGCCATCCGTCGCATGCGGGATTAATCCCTCTTTCGAGGGGCTATCCCCCTGACGTGGGCAGGTTGCTCACGCGTTACGCACCCGTCCGCCACTCTCATCGTCCCCGAAGGGCCGAATCCCGTCCGACTTGCATGTATTAGGCCTGCCGCTAGCGTTCATCCTGAGCCAGGATCAAACTCTCCATTGTAAATCTGTTTCTCTTGTTTTGTTCTTGATCACGAATCACTTCGTTTTGCATGAATGCTTGCTGTCTTTTCCAATATTCCAAAGAACCTTTTTGCCTCCGCTTCGCGCTTCGGCCTCGTGAAATAAGCGCCTTCATTGGCTCCCCATTCCTGATTTCAGATCCGCAATTCCTTTCTTGCGGGCTGCAAAGGTAACAACTTACATTATACCGTGCAAATGTTTTTTATTTTTTTATTTACACCATTCCATTATTTGTTGTCCATGGCCATTTTCCTCCTACTATCCGTGCACTATATATAATAGAACATATAATAACATACAACCTAACACATCTCATAAATAACAAACATACCGACGTCCCTTATTTATCCCTTATATTATATTAAAGTTAGTCCATATTGCAAATCACCTGATCATAAAACAAACTTCATTCAGGAAAACAAAGGCTACCCATACAAAGTGCAAATGAAGTAAAACACTAATATATCAATAAAAGCATTTGCTAAATCCGTTTCAAAAAACAGCGAAATAGCCGCCAAAAAATATTTAAATACAAGTCGATGTGGAAAAAAATGACTGCAAAAAAGCACTAGCAGTGCAAGGTAGCCGATAAATATATAAATCACTGAAAAACTGAACGTTACATTTTTTTTTATTTTTAATTTTTTAAGTAGATTTTTTTTTTGAAATTCGAAACTCGGACAGGTTATTAACATTTTGTCCTCCTATAATTGATAATCAGTTTATTAATGATATACAGTATGGAAAAAACATGTACGAGTGTCTGGAATTGTTGTCTTGAAATCATAAAAGACAACATACCGGCACAAAGTTTTAAGACGTGGTTTGAACCAATTAAAGCTTTACGTTTGGATGGAAATGTTTTAACCATACAGGTACCAAGTCTTTTTTTTTATGAGTGGTTGGAAGAGCACTATGTGGGGTTATTGAGAAAAACAGTCAAAAAGCAACTTGGTGATGCCGGACGGCTGGAATACAACATCGTTGTTGAAAAATCGTCAAAAAGCATGGCGCCCTATACTACCAATATGCCATCCAACGGCAACGGCGCCGAAGGAAAAAGGCAATCGATACCAGTTCCTGTCACCATAAATAAGGATATCAAAAATCCATTTGTCATTCCAGGACTAAAAAAACTACAGGTAGACCCCCAGCTGAACCAAAATTACACCTTCGACAACTTTATAGAGGGAGAATGCAATAGGCTTGCTCGCTCTGCGGGATTTGCTGTTGCGCAAAAGCCCGGAGGAACTTCATTCAATCCTTTAATGATATATGGAGGTGTGGGCCTAGGAAAAACACATTTGGCACAGGCGATAGGAAATGAGGTAAAAAGGAATTTACCTGACAAATTGGTCATCTATGTGTCTTGTGAAAAATTCTGCCAGCAATTTGTCGACTCCCTTAAGAACAATACCATTAATGATTTCGTAAATTTCTACCAGGCAATGGATGTCATCATCATGGATGACGTGCACAATTTTGCGGGTAAAGAGCGAACACAAGATATTTTCTTCCATATATTCAACCACCTACACCAATCTGGTAAACAGGTTATACTGACATCAGACAAAGCGCCAAAAGATTTGGCCGGTCTAGAAGAGCGCCTACTAAGCCGTTTTAAATGGGGCTTATCTGCAGACATGCAGGTACCCGATCTCGAAACGAGGATGGCCATTCTCAAAAAGAAAATGTATGCCGATGGCATCAACTTGCCTGAAGAAGTAGTAGAATATGTCGCTCACAACATTGACAATAATGTACGCGAACTTGAGGGCGCCATGGTTTCATTATTAGCCCAAGCAACCCTAAATAAAAAAGATATAGACCTCGGCTTGGCCAAATCCATGCTGCGCAATTTCATAAAGAACACCCAAAAAGAAATATCTATCGATTATATCCAAAAGCTAGTTTGTGAATACTTTGAGGTGCCCGTGGACATGGTAAAATCCAAAACGCGCAAGCGGGAGATTGTTCAAGCCAGGCAAATTTCCATGTATTTGGCAAAGAATCACACGAAGACTTCCTTAAAATCTATTGGTGCTTTCTTCGGCGGTCGGGACCATTCCACGGTGATATATGCCTGCCAAACGGTGGAAGACCTGATCGATACAGACAAAACATTCAAATCCTATGTTCAAGATATACAGAAAAAGTTGAAAATGGGATAAGTGTTCCAGTTAAAACAGAAAAGGGAGCTTTTAGCTCCCTTTTCTGTTAACATATCTCTATTTATTTATACGTAAATACCTATTGTATCTCTATCGACTTTAAAACAGCTTTTTCTTCTTCCTTTTTAGATATTGAAACTTCCAATATACCGTTCTTGTATGCTGCTGAAATCTTGTTCACATCGGCAGATTCGGGCAAAGTAAATGACCTTGAAAAATTAGAATAATTAAATTCTTTTCGATTATAGCATTTGCCCACTACCGTATCTTCTTCTTTTTTCTCTGCCGAAATAGTTAAGATATTTTTTTCCACTTGGATTTTTATATCCTCCTTGTTAAAACCAGGAACAGCCATATCCACATGAAACCCTTCGTTGGACTCCGCCAAATTCACTGCTGGCACGTATTTCACTTTCTTATCAGAATCATATTCGGCAAACAAACCATCGAACAAACTGTCTACCCAATTGTCTACACCCCTATTTTGGGACTTGTGATTAGCTACATATTTTGAAGCATTCATTTTTTTATCTCCTTTAATTTTTCTTTAATTTTGAATTACACAAGCAACTCTTCAAAGCATATACCAATTAAGAACACAAAGAAAACAAAGACATTTTGACGCTTAAAACTCAAATAAAATGACAAAAAGACACACGAACATAGATTTATCTCAATTTCACCATCATACCGATATCCAAATAAGGTTTGCAGATATGGACGCCTTTAATCATGTGAACAACGCAGTATACCTTACTTATCTGGAAATTGCACGAACCGACTACTGGCACAAAGTTATTGACTGGAACTGGGACGAGATGGGAATCATAATTGCCCGATCCGAACTAGACTATATTCTTCCAATCACACTAACAGATCGACTAAAGGTATATGTAAAAACAACAAGAGTAGGAAAAAGCAGTTTCGACATCCATTATATATTGATTAGTACAAAAGGTACGAATACAAAAACACATGCCCTAGGAAAAACGGTATGCGTGTGCTTTGACTATAAGGCGAACAACTCATGCGGAATACCTCAAAAGTACAAGGAAAGAATGGAAGAAGATGCCGCAGACTTTCAATTGTTTGGGTAAGGTCACAAACCTAGTTATTAAGACATAATATCACGATATGTATGTTATATTTGTACATTGAACTTTTAATTTTCTATTGATATGAGCACTACCGAATTGACAAGCGTAGCCCCTCTAACACTAACTGAGGGTGCTGTTAAAGAGCTTAATAAAATAAGGGAACAACAAGAAGTAGCAGAAGATTTTGGCCTGCGCGTGGGCGTACAAGGTGGGGGCTGCGCAGGCATGAATTATATACTGGGGTTTGACCAGAAGAAAGAGGGCGATACAGAATATCTTATTTCCGGCATTAAGGTCTTTATGAATAAAGCCCATGGACTCTATCTTGCTGGCATGGAAATAGACTTTCAGAACGGACTGAATGCCAGAGGCTTCACGTTTAACAATCCGAACGCTACTAGCACCTGTGGCTGTGGCACGTCCTTCTCGGCCTAGAAACACCTTATCAATAGTTAATGTACGGAAGGAAACTTTTTTGGCATTAGCCTTGGTAAAAAGCGATTACTTTTTTAGCAAGCACATAGGCAATCTTATAATACGATTCAAAGGTCCAACCGGCTACATGTGGAGAAAGAAGCACACGCTCGTTTGAAACTAGGTCATTGTACCAAGGAGCTTCCGAAAGAGCGGGAAATTTTTCTATTGGCAGCACATCGAATGCTGCTGCCTTTATTTTCCTTGATTCCAATGCCCTTACAACGGCAGCCACATTGACGATTTCTCCTCGCGCACCGTTCAAGAAATAAAAACTCTTTTTGAAGTTGGATATAAAATGATCATTGACGAGATTTTTAGTTTCAGCTGTGAGCGGGATATGTAAGCTCAATATTTCCGCCTCTGCAAACAATTCGTCCATCGATGCCTGCCTAGCATAGTGGTCAGTATAATCGGTCTTATATTTATCATAGGCCAAAACGTTGACACCAAAACCAGCCAGTTTCCTGGCCATTGCATGACCATTATTGCCGTAACCTATCAAACCAACGGTTTTCCCCATCAATTCTTCTCCCCTGTTTTCCTCCCGACGCCACAATCCGTTTCTTATCTCTTTATCGGCACGTACATAATTGTTCATCAGTGTCAAAAGCATGCCGAGCATGTGTTCGCCAACCGCATCGCGATTACCCTCAGGTGCATTCAACAGGGTGACCTCCCTTTCCTGAGCTTGATGTTCATCTATATTATCCATACCAGCTCCTCCCCTAGCTATCATTCTAAGTTGCGATGCGCAGTCTAAGAATTCCTTCCCAACTTTAAACTTAGAACGAATCACCAACCCATCGAAATCTCCAATTAAAGTCTTTGCTTCTTCCAGATCGATATCCGGTCTATAGACATACGGAATCCCAGCATCACTCAACATAGAAAGAAATATTTCATGAATATCATCTACAATCAACACATTTGGCTTCTCCAAAGGACGACCTTTTTTCATTTTCACTTTCTATTGGTATCTATAATATTGGTCAACACAACAAAATCAGCAACGGAGAGTCGTTCGGCACGTAGATCAAACAGCGGGCTCTCCCCCATCTTATCTTTGGGCAATAGCATGGAAAGCGCGTTGCGCAATGTCTTTCGTCTTTGATTAAATCCTGCCTTTACCACTTTCCAAAACAAGCTTTCATTGCATGGCAATACCTGCACCTCGTTACGCTCCAAACGAATGACGCCAGAAAGTACCTTGGGCGGAGGATTAAAGGAACCTGCCTTCACGGTAAAAAGATAATTAACACGATAATATGCTTGCAGAAACACACTTAGAATTCCGTACTCCTTAGTACCTGGCTGCGCAGTGCATCGCTCTGCAACCTCCTTCTGGAACATACCTACTACTTCTACTACTTGGTTTCTATTTTCTAATACCTTGAACAGTATTTGCGAAGATATATTATATGGAAAATTGCCGATGATAGCTAGCGGACCAACAAACAATGTGGCTAAATCCATCCGTAAAAAATCGGCATGCAGCAAACGTTCTTCAAGTTCTGGATATTGACGCGACAAAAAAGCGATCGACTCCTCATCGATGTCTACCGTATGGACAACAAACCTTTCGTCTCGAATCAAATGTTCCGTCAATATCCCCATTCCTGGCCCTACCTCCAATACTTGAGAGAATCTATTTGTAGGCTCAAGTGCTTCTACAATTCTTAATGCTATTCCCTTATCTGTTAGAAAGTGTTGTCCTAGGTGCTTTTTTGCTCTTACTTCTGCCATTACTATTGAATACGAGACAAAGATACATCATAGAAAAAGTAAAAAATAACATTTAAAATTTTATCCCACATGAATTGAGCCAACAGCGAAGGAATTGCATCCTCCAAAATTGCAATCATCGTTTTTTTATATTAGGTTTGACATTTGTATTACTGCAACGATATATGAGCGAAAAACTAAAGATAGGTATTAGTATCGGAGACATAAACGGAATTGGACTGGAAATCATTATCAAATCATTAGCAGACAACCGCATTCTAGATTTCTTCACACCGATAGTATACGGCAACACTAAAGCAGCCTCTTTTCATCGCAAAACATTAGGCATTAACGATTTTAGTTTTCAGGTAATCAATACTCCTTCACAGGCGAACGACAAAAGGCCCAATATGATCAATTGCTGGCAGGAAGAGGTGAAGATAGATTTGGGAGTTGCCAACGAAATAGGCGGCAAATATGCACTAATCTCATTGGAAAGAGCAATGGAGGATCTACTTGCAGGTGAAATTGATGCCCTCGTCACTGCCCCCATAAACAAACATGGGATACAATCTGATCGCTTTTCTTTCCCTGGCCATACCGAATATATACAAAGCAAATGTGGCGCCAGCAATTCCTTGATGTTCATGATCAGCGACGAGATTAAGATAGGTGTAGTTACAGGCCATATCCCCGTCAAAGACGTTAGTTCCAGCATCACTATCGACAGCATTGTAGAGAAGTTGAAACTGATGGACAGCTCATTGAAACAGGATTTCTGGATTCAAAAGCCAAAGATAGCCGTCCTGGGGCTCAATCCGCATGCGGGGGACAATGGGCTAATTGGTACGGAAGAGCAAGATATCATTATCCCTGCAATAGAAAAAGCAAATGAACAGGGTATATTTACTTTTGGTCCTTATGCCGCCGACGGTCTATTTGCTGGCGATCATTATGCGAAGTTCGATGCTATACTTGCTATGTACCATGACCAAGGGCTTATTCCCTTCAAACAAATCGCATTTCACAGTGGCGTCAATTTTACTGCTGGGCTACCTGTTGTGCGTACCTCTCCAGATCACGGTACGGGCTTCGACATCGCAGGACAAAACAAGGCAATTGAGACTTCGTTCGTAGAAGCCATTTTCTCGGCCATCCATATAGTCAAAAGAAGGAAAGAACAGGAAGAACTACTCATGAATCCCCTGAAAATCAGAAAACTTTCTAAGGACAGGGATTAGTTAGTATATCCCAAGCTGAGACAACACGGCAACGACCATTAATGTATGAACCGTTCAAAAAACTCGTAAGTCCGCAACATCTGATCTATACGCTGCCTATTGTCGCCACTTCTGGTAATCTCGTGAGTTGCGCCCGGATGCCTTACGTACTCCACCGGCCTCCCCAGAACCTTAAGGCTCTTGTACAGCATTTCACTTTGGATGACCCCGGTACGTAGATCGTTTTCGCCATGAAATATCAAATATGGGGTATGGATATTCTGTACATAATTGATTGGCGACTCGCGATATAAAACTTTCTCCACGTCTTTCTCCCAAGGATACCCTCCAAAATAATTTGGCACCAATCGCCATGCATTGCCTTCACCAAAAAAAGTTTTCAGATCGTACACACCTCTTTGACTGCATGCAGCCGCAAATCGTTGATCATGACCTATAATCCAACTCACCAAATATCCAGCATATGATCCCCCTGTTATAACCAATTTGGAGGTATCTGCCCACCCCTCAGCTACCGTTCTGTCCAATGCTTCCAACACGTCACTAGCCGGGCCTTCACCCCAATTATCCATATTGGCTCTCAGAAAATCATTTCCGTATCCCCCCGACCCTCTTGGATTGCTATACACCACTCCATATCCCTGCGAACAGAAATATTGATATTCGTGCCACATGCTAAGCTCGCTTGGCCCCCACATTGCTGCCGGTCCACCATGTATCTCCAACAAAAGTGGGTACTTTTTTCCAGATTTAAATCCAACAGGCTTCATTACCCAATATTCCACATCCATCCCTTCATCATTCGTAAAATGATGCTTCGTTGGCATACTCAACATTTTCCCGGCCAACCAGCTGGCGTTAAAAGAAGAAATGGGCTTGCTCTTTGCCATATCGCTATCTGCCACTTCTAACTCTGACGGGTTATTTACGGTTGTATGAACATATACGAGCTGCTCGCCACAAAGAATATAATCACTTATACCTTCGTCTTCCTTACTCAGCACCTCGACCTTTTTCTTACTTCCATCCAAATATTTTCTGCATAGATACAAACTTCCATTGGCCTGCTTGGTGAAATAGAGCACGCGCTCTTTATCATCCCATTTAAAGTTGGTCAAATTACGATCTTCGTCGAAAACCTCCTCACTTCCTCGTTTCCGATCTATTAGAGAATACACGGGAACATTAGGAGATCCCACCTCGGAACTCGAGACTATTAGGTAATTACCCGAATGAGACGCCGCAACAACATTAAAGCTTTTGCCAGGAGCTCCATATATTCTCTTCAGCTGTCCAGTTGAAATGGTCATTTCATAGACTTCATTTTCAAGCACTTTATCTGGATGCGATAGGGTATCTGCTTTGACATGAACGAGTAGGTGATCATCATCCAAAAAGTAAGCATTGCTAAAAGTCCTGAAACCTTTTGTCAAAGCAACGGGCCGTTCTTCTGATGCGAAATTCCATCTCATTAAATGACCGATCCGCATTTCGGATGTGGTATTTGCCTCTCCTTGAAATTGTAATTTATTGATGACTTTTGCTTTACTATCGTGGACATTTTTTTGGAGATAGGCTCTGATTTCGTCTAAATTACCATCGGGATTTGCCTTTTCTTTATTTGGCACCAACGACTCATCACCTTTATAACCAGGTTTTTCGTCTGACCAAGTAGGCAACGCTCCATGTGAATTAAACACTGTGTCCTCTACCAGGTCCTCAACGTTCATGGACACCGAAAAAATCATGGTTTGACCATTTGGACTCCATATCGGGTTACTTACTCCATAGGAAAAATCTGTCATTTGCTTGGCTTCACCACCGTCTAATGGCAAGGAAAAAAGTTGATTTTTGCCATCCACTCGCTTCAGGAACAATATGCAACTGCCGCTTGGATCAAAACCAATCATATTTTTACTTTCATCGGCATAAGTCATTTGCCTGATAGACGTTTTATCTCTCAAACTCCCTATCCACAATTGACTATCATAATCAAAATCTACTTCACTCCCTTTACGAGGCTTTATGCTATTTACTTCGAAAGCAAACATGGATTTGTCTTGAAGATTGACCTGAAGATTCCCTACCCTCTGAAGCTTAACCATGTCGGTTACTTTGATGAGTTCCTTTTCTTGTCCTATAGCAGGAACAACCAATAAGAATACAGCAAAAAAAGAGAAAAATGAAAATTTAGTTTTGGTCATGGCATAAAAAAATTATATAATAAAGATAGCACATTAGCTCCCAAAAGAGAAAAAGTAACGAAAATTTTATCTATGCAAATAGCTACTCAGCTGAACTGCTCACTGGGGAAAAAAGTTTGTTCTTTCCTTTCCAGGTCGCCATTTTTATATGCTTTATATTTTGACTTACGTTTATACCATTTTATAACTACCGGAATGGCAGATAAAATGATCAAGCCAATACCTACAAAGAAAATATTCGGAATATGGGTAAAGAAAGCGCCACTAGTAAATATGGACAAAACCATCAAGGTAGAAAATGGGAGAGAAAGCGCCAACACATTCATTGCCAATTGCATGTTAAACACTTTTGGAGATGAGCTACTTCCTTCCTTCTTGCTCAAAACCTCCACGGCAGCCATATGTGCCAAAGGCCAAAAACTACAAGAACTTTGAGGAAATACGACGGCCAATAATATAGCCATATGGCTTGCACCAGGAATAAACAGTAAGAAAATACCACTAACGATAAAAGTCATGCCCGCCCGAAACAAAAGTAATGTGCCTATTTGTTTAAATTCATCCCATTTAAAAACCACGGCTATCCCGATAAACAGCAATATGAGTGGAGTCATTAGGTCAGCGAGCAACTTGGCGGCATCCTGAAGGAATAGAGGCAAATCTTCAAAATATACATTACAACACAACAATACGATCGCCAAGGCCATCACCACATTAATAGGTTCGTTTAGCATACCTATAAACAAGGATTTAATCTTTGCATGGCCGGAATGTTTCACATGGCTATTCAGCTTATAGAACCAATGCATTGCCAGCATATAACTAAAAATCAACACGGCTATTTTATTACCCACATCCGCCAGAGCGCCTCTGGCTAGGGCCTCTTCACCAATGTATTCACTAATGAAAGGAAAACAGGACAGACCTGGAGCCAGAGAAGGCATTAAGAGCATCAAGGTACGTATTTCCGCGCTATTCTTTCTAAGTCCATAAAAAGGAAGTGCCAGCCATGAAATCAACAGAAACAAGCCATTGTAGCAAAGTACCAACAGCGGGAGGATTAGTAATTCGGCCTTTACATGAAGCTTCATCAGTGCGATAAATATCACTGCAGGCAAAGCAATATTAAGAATGATGACTTTGAGAGATTGTTGATGTTCTGGCTTAACGAGCTTCTTCTTCAAGAATAAACCAATACACAGTATTAATAGTAAGGATAATGTTTTCTGAACGGCGGGATTCATCTAAATATAAAATAAAATTCAAGCACAAGGGAGAAAAAGCAAAAACATTGGAGAAAAACATGGCAGCCCTCATTTTGAGCTTGAGTCGCTGCCACGTATAACACAAAACAAAAACAAGAAAAATATTGAAAATTTCTAAGCAGTCACCTTCTTAAAGGCGTCCGTAAAGATTTGCATTTCCTCCATAGTCCCCATACTCACCCTACACCAAGGTTCATCTTTAAAAGAATACATTCTCACGCCAACTCCCTGTTCGGTCAACGCTTTCGAGAACGCTCTGCCATCGGTATCTTTCTTGAGCGGGAATATAACAAAATTCGTATACGAGGGAATGTATTTATAGCCCAACTTATCCAGTTCCTTGCAAAGATATTCCCTTGAGGCCGTGTTCAACACTTTACACTGGTCACAGAACTCCTTGGACTGCATGCTGGCGATAGCACCTTTCACAGACGTAACACACAGTCCCATAGTACCTCTCACCATGTCCGTAATGCTCTTGATACGCTCTGGAGTAGCTACAATATAACCAATACGCAGACCGGCCATAGAGTGTATTTTTGAGAACGTGCGTGCCACGATGACATCATGTCCTTCCGATACCAATCCTACCATGGTATTGGTATCCGGATCTTCCAAAAACTCCAGATAGGCTTCATCTACGAAAATAGGCACCTTCTTGGACACTGTTTTACAAAAAGATTTTAGATCTTCCGCATTGGTTATAGAACCAATTGGATTATTGGGATTACAAACATAGATCAATTGCGTTTCCGAATCCACCGCCTTTTCCATTGCCGGCAAATCATGAGCGTAATCGCTGGTAAGCGGAACGGGCTTCCAGGTAGCTCCCACAGCTTGTGCCGTATTGATCAATGACATATAAGAAGGGTCTGCCGACACGATATTCCCGCCTTTGATAAAACGACTAATCGCTGTTTTCTCCAACAAGTCTGTAGAGCCAGGCCCCAACATAACGCACTCTGGAGAAACACCTTCTTTTTCGGCGATCATGCCTATAAGGGTGAAGGCGTCACCATGCCCATAACGATTACCTGAAGAAATCGCATCGGCAATAGCTTTTTTTACTTCTGGTGATGGGCCGTGCGGGTTTTCATTGGCATTTAGCCTAGCCCTCATAGCTGGCGCATCATTTAAATAGGACGGGTGATCCACTTCCCAAATTATGCTTTGTGGATTCACGCGTTTTGAGTCTGCGGAAGAAGCCCAGCTCAACTTGGGAGCAAGTGTAATACCACCTGCTGCGATTAAACCTGATTTAATCCAATTCCTGCGGTTAATAGTCGTTGACATATTATTTTAATTTTTGTTGTTGGATAATTTTGATCGTGCGATATATTTCTTACACTAAGATAGTAAACTGAATGACGAATAATCTCTAAACAAACACGAATATTAGCCAAAAATAACTTAATTTTTGTTAAAAATAGAAGCAAAAAGCAATCAAACACCCATGATAAAGAAAATATTACACACATAATAACCATAAGCAACACAAAGACATCATTCATTTCAAGCAATAGGATCAGAATTTACAAAAAAACTCCTGATGAGTTCAAAATCACCAGGAGCTGATCTTTTAATTATATTGACCGACACATAAAAAGATAAAAATCCCCGACAGCAATGCATCGGGGATTAATGAAGAGAAATTTCAAATTTTAATTTCCGATCAAACTATTGGTCAAAAGCTCGTTATTAGACATTGGCCAGATGTAATTTGAAGCGGAAGGAGCCACGGCATTTGTCGAAAACGATGGACCTATTTTCTCAGGAAAAGGACGTACTCGACGCGTAATATCCCAAGACCTAAATCCTTCACCCAGTAACTCAATTCTTCTCTCGGTTTCGATGCTTTCAATTAATGCAGCGCTTGTTGCCGTAGCCGAAGCGGGAAATTCATAAACAGGATCAGAGCGGTGGTGCACAGCTTCCAGTAGCGCTTTAGCCAAAGCGAGATCCCCTGTTTCAGCGGCGGCCTCGGCATAATTCAACAATATTTCTGCATAGCGAATTACCGGCATATATCTTAAGTATGGTGCACCTTGACCAAACTTTGCCAAATAATTTCTACCACCTGCGTTTCTTAATAGGCCCCACCTTGCATCGTCTGGTCCCCATTGAGCATTACCAACAATTTGCGCTGGATTTAAGAAATATTCCTCGTTTCCATTATACAGATAACCCAATGCAGACTGACCAGAAAGCATATTTAGATTAGTGAATGGCATTGAAAAAATTGACTCTGTAGTCGTATAATTCGTAGCGAACAAGCCAACTATATCCTCCTGCAAAGCGTGCAGAACACCTGTTGGAGAGGCAAATTCTGTATCACCCGAACAAATTTTGCTTGCCTCAGCTACTACTGCCGGCCAGTCCCCCTGACTCAAATAGACACGTGTTTTCAACGCTATCGCCGTGTTCTTGTGTGCACGCGTAGTATTTAACAGCGCATTGCTTCTAGACGACGGTAGCTCTGCTTCCGCATCATTTAAATCTTGCAATATTTGTTGATAAACTTGCGCTACAGTACTTGGTGCTAGATCATTGTTTTCAGTATCCGTTTCTGCCAATAAACGCAATGGAACACCAGAAGCAGATCCGTTGCTTTCAGCATACGGTCTAGCAAACAAGGTAACTAAGGTGTAATAAGATAAAGCTCTTATAAATTTAGCTTCACCAACGTACCCTGCAGCTACCTCGGCAGTAACAACATCTGGATTATCTGCTAACCCTTGTATTAAGATATTCGCTCTATTTATTGCGGTGTAGCCATTCGACCATACATTTATAATGTCACTTGACCCGGAATTATAACTATGGTTCCATGCATCGAACCCGGTAAAGGAATTCGAAGTTGTATTAATAAAATCCTCTCCACGTACATCCATGAACATCAACAATCGGCCGCCGTAAAAATTAGCGTCCTTAATAGCAGCGTACATCCCATTGGCCAATCCTTCAATACGATCTGGTGTACTGAAAATGTCACTGGCACTTAATTGAGTGGGCGGAACTTGATCAAGATATTCGGCTTCATCACATGAATGAAGCGAGAGCATCAATGATAGTCCGACTACCCCACCAAACATCTTTACTGATTTATATATCATATTCATATTTTGCCGATTAATAATTTAAATTTTTTCTGAGTCATTATAATTTTTAGAAAGCAACATTCACACCGAATGTAATCGTTCTACCATTACCTATAGAGTTATATTCAACACCTGGAGATGTATTTCTATTCCCGTTAATAGATGACTCAGGATCTAACCCTGTATATCCTGTAATTAAGAATACGTTTGTAGCTTGCGCATATACACGAATGTTACTTATGCCTGAAGTACCGAACAGACGACTAGGCACTTTGTAACCCAACAGTACATTTTGTAAACGTAAGAAATCAGCTTTTTCAATGTAGGCAGAAATATTTGGAATATTTCCACTTGCGAAATTGTCATTATACACTAATCTAGGCACATCGGTTACGTCACCTGGATTTTGCCACCGATCCAAAACTTTCACAGAGTTATTAAAATAACGCTGATCTAGCCAAGTACCAGTATTACCATTTAGAATCTTGTTCCCGCCGGAGAACGAAAAATTAATTCCCAAATCGAAATTAGCATAACGGAAAGTATTTTGGAAACCGCCATACCATTTAGGCAGGGCATTTCCTAATGGTTCATAATCAGCAGCAGTAATTGCAGCTGCTGGGGAGCCATCCAAATACTGCCATTGGGATTCACCAGACGCAACAGCTGCAGAATACTGGATCTGTTCTCCAGCAGCGTTAATAAATATACGACGCCCGTTTTCTGGATTAATACCGTTGGTAACTGCGCCGTAGAGAGTTCCCACTGAGTAACCTGCCTCCGTCATATTAAACGGATTTCCAGACGAGTTGCTCACGATACGATCTCCTTCACCTGCAAGCGAAATAACTTCATTTTTATTATAAGTAAAATTCAAAGAGGACGTCCATGTAAATTTACTCTTGCGCATAATATCGCCACTTAAACCTAACTCAACACCTTTATTATAAAGTGATCCGACATTTTGGTAAATAGAGTTCCCAGGGATTCCTTTAGAGGGCGCTTGCGGAACTTGTAGGATTAATCCGTCAACATTATTTTTATACCAGCTAAAATCAACTTGTAAGCGATCATGGAATAAGCCCATATCAGCACCGATGTTAATCTGATCACCAGTCTCCCATCCTAAAGCCGGGTTACCAGCTTGACTAATTGCCCATGTGGCGGCGCTACCATATAAATTAGATGAGTAAAGGGCCAATGATGCATAAGGATCCAAGTTACCATTACCTACTCTACCCCAACTTCCTCTCAACTTTACATTATTCAACACGGAACTTAAACCACTTTCTTTATAGAAACTTTCATCTGACAATAGCCAACCAGCAGATACACCACCAAAATTCCCCCATTTAGTATCAAACCCTAACGCTGAGTTCCCATCGCGTCGAAAATTAACGGTGATAAAATATTTTGAATCGTAATCATAGCCAACACGAGTCAAATAAGAAATGATAGATGCCTTTGATAGGATATTTCCTGAAGAAGAAATCTGTCCCCAACTACCTTGAAAATCGGTAAAATAAGGATCCGCAGCTTGTTGCACATTTGCTCCCCAACGATTTACGTTGAACTCTTGTACATCCATACCTGCCAATGCCGAAATATGATGTTCATCAAATCGTACGTCATAATTTAACGTATTCGCAAAATTCCAGTTATTATTTAATCTAGTGATATTTGTCACTGAACCACCAGATGCTGCTGCAGAAGATCCTGGCAACGCGCTCGCGGAACTAATATCTTCTGTACGCATTCTGTCAACCGAATACTTCGTATCAAAAGTTAATCCTTTTATAAAGGTAATTGTCGCACCCACATTTGCTAAAACACGATCGTTTGCAGATGTATATTTCGCCAATTCAAATAACGTTAATGGGTTATAGTAAACGCTAACGACGTCGTTATTGCCGTTACCGATAGTTCCATTTATATTGTTATTCAAATGTGGAGTACCATCAGCATTTCTGGCAGGCACGTTTGGATTCAACGTCCAAGCCATACGTGCAGCACCAACAATTAATTGTGCATTACCATCTCTAGATCCAGAATTTGGTGACCGGTTTTCAGATTTTGAATAATTTAATCCTCCAGTCAATTTTAACCAATTGGTCGCTTCATGATCAATATTGAAGCGTACACCTGCACGATCAAATTCATTTTTCTGCAAAATTCCAGATTGCTCAGAAAGGTTTGCAGAGAAAAAATACTTCGTTTTTGGACTACCACCACTGATACTCACTGCATGATTATGAGACTGCCCGGTTTGGAAAATATAATCTAACCAATTAGTATTCACTAACGAGCCATCCGCATTATAGCTTGGAAAATAAAGTGCGGACGCAACGTTTGGATTATCTGCTTGACCAGAAAGAATCTTACGATTCATTTGCGCTTCATTTTTAATATCCATAAACTGCTGTGCATCCAGTAATTTTGGCAAACGAACTGCGTTCGTGATACCGTACCAACCGTCATAGGTAACGCGGGCATTGCCCTCTTTCCCCCTTTTGGTTGTCACTAAAATCACACCGTTAGCACCTCGAGATCCATAAATCGAAGTAGATGCAGCATCTTTCAACACGTCAATTGATTCAATATCCGAAGGGTTGATGTCTGCTAAGGGATTATTAGGAACAGTAGCGTTTGAAGACACATCGCCACTAGTTACAGGGATACCGTCAATTACGAAAAGTGGATAAGAACTCAAAGAGATAGAGTTAACACCGCGAATCCTAATAACCGGTGCATTATTCAATTGCCCATTTGGCAATGAAACATTTACACCAGAAGCTCTACCAATGAGTGCCTGGTCAAAACTTTGTACAGGAATATCTTTTAAATCTTCCTGGAGTACACGAGACGCAGCACCAGTAAATTCTTTTTTAGTCTGGGTTCCGTAGCCCACTACTAACACTTCTCCCAATTCCTGCGCATCAGAAACTAAGCTAACATTAATAACCGTTCGGTTCCCTACAACAATCTCTTGTGATTTGTAGCCCAAAAAGGAAACGACCAACGTGGCATTATCTGACACAGTCAGCGAAAACCGTCCGTCTCCATCAGTATGGGCTCCTTTTGTGGTGCCTTTCTCAATCACGGATACACCGGGAAGTACCTCCCCCGTCTCTGCATCTTTTACGATACCGCTTACAGTACGGTCAATCAATAGTTCATTGGCCCACAATGAAGGGACAAATACCCACATCAGCGCCAATAAGCTTAATAATCTTAATAGATTTTTTCTCATAAAAAAATAATTTGGTATGGTTGGAAAATTGTGTTTGTTCATGAGTTGAATGGCGAGCCATAAGCTACGTCACACAAATCACCTCATTTAAAACTAAGTAAACAAACCATCAAAAAACCTCCAATTATTTATTATTTTTATCATTTTGATAAAAATCAATCAACAAAATCAGTTTTAACAAAAAAAGCGCAGCCACGCAAGCCCTATAGTGAATTAAGATAAAAACGCATTAAATAAGCATTAAAACAGCCTTTGAAAAGAGTGAATGTTACACCAAAAGCAACCTGACCAAGACCGATCTTGGAAATCTTCAAAAATAGATGCTCGTTAATAGCTCAGGAAAATAAGTTTGGGAGACAACCGTTTCTGGCGGCCTCCCGTCGACATAAATCAATCGCCTCTAGCGAATAAATATTTATCCCTTGGTAGGACACACAATTGGATCATATTTTAAATCAATTGATGCAACGGAAAATTACTATTGTATAGGTATAGGTGTGCTAACGTCATTCAAATCCTGAACGATTTGCCAAATCATTTAGAAATTAATCTCGATAATTTAAAGCTGGTGCTCTTTCGCCCAATAAGGGAACATATTGAAAATCCGGTCCTCGCATCTTCTCCAATTCTGCTCGTGCCGCTTCTCGGAGGTCGCTATCTGCAAACAAGTCTATCCCCATCATGGCCATAGTCTTTGCAGCGACCATCATACCTTTGGCACCAATGTTCATTCCACTTGCCGCTACTGCCTGCCAACTATGCGCTGGCGTGCCCGGCACCCACGTAGCAGCTGCTAGACCGACAGTGGGTACCACCCAACTCACATCCGCCACATCTGTGGAGCCTCCAGTAGCGTCATTCAAAGTAATGGCAAAGGGTTGGATGGTCCCAGCAGTATTAATTTCTGGATACTCATGCGTAAAGCTTGTCTGGATTTGCTCGGCAAAGGCAAGCTCCGATGCATCGTAGGATACGCCGCCTACCTGTTGAAGATTATCATACATCCTCTTTGCTAGGGGTACATTGGCAAGCACATTGTACACGCCCCCGATAATCTCATAGTCTACTTGAGTATCTGTACCTAAGCTAGCCCCTTTTGCCGCATTGACCACTCTTTCAAAGACACTACGTACAATCTTTGGGTCCACATGGCGTACATAATAATATACCTCTGCAAAATCGGGAACGACATTTGGAGCTTTACCTCCATCCGTGATAATGTAATGAATGCGGGTAGCGGAAGGAATGTGCTCGCGCATCATATTGACCATATTATTCATAGCTTCTACTCCATCAAGTGCAGACCGTCCTTTATCCGGAGCACCTGCAGCATGTGATGCCAGCCCCTTAAAGCGGAATTTTGCACTGATATTGGCAAGGCTACTACTGGCAGATGCACTATTTTGAGACGATGGATGCCAATGCAAAACCGCATCGACACCGTCAAACAGACCTTCTCTTACCATATATACCTTACCCGATCCCCCCTCCTCGGCAGGGCATCCATATACTTTAACAGTACCCTGGATCTGCTTGCTTTCAATAAGCTTCTTCAGCTCTATTCCAGACGCCACTGATGCAACCCCAAACAGGTTATGACCACAACCATGCCCTGCAAGTCGCCCTGCTACCTCTTTTTTTATCGGCAAGCTATCCTGAGAAAGACCTGGTAATGCATCGTATTCTGCCAAAATGCCTATTACCGGTTTTCCTGTACCGTAAGTAGCCACAAATGCCGTTGGTATCCCTGCAACACTAGCTTCTATCTGAAAGCCTTCTTCCTCTAGCATGCCTTGCAGTAGGGCCGAACTCTCCTTTTCTTTATAGCCTACTTCACTGTAAGTCCATATGGCTTGTTCCGCCTGCTTCAATTGATCAAATTTACCATCGAGCGAATGCATGATATGCTCTTTCAACTGTACATTTTTGGTGCCCTTTTTTTGTGCCATGAGAAAGGCTGGAAAACATAAAAATACACATAATGATCCTACCCAAAATATATACATCAAATTGAACATGATAATCTTATTAACTTTAAACAAATCAGTTAACTATTTCGATGGTATGTAGAGCGTGTTGAACAATAGTTTGAATGTGCTGTGCGCCTGCCCCCTGAATGTGATCTCTGGACCAAATGCATATAACTTTCCTTTACCTACGTTCGCTTCAAAAGCCACTATGTGATCTTTCAAGTGGTGCTGTCCCCAAGCCCAGCCACTGCGCAAAGGTGTGGCACTGTCAAACCAGGACAGCACTTTGATTGCATCTGTAGGTTGTTGCTGATCTAACTTAAAAACAGGACTGTTATTGAAAACGATGTCCATATAATCGGTCATTCCCCAATTGGCTTCTTGTTCCAAATCAACCTTTGCCTTCAAAATGCTTCCGGGCACATAAAAATCTGTATTTGGCAATGGCACTTCCTTACCTTCTTTATTTACCGTTACCATTGCATCCTTGATGGGCAAACCTATCAATTGGGCCAAACTAACGCTACTGCCAACGGTCACCACTTCACCTCCCTTGTCCATAAATTCCTTCAGCTTAGGGATAGATTGCTCTACCGTAATGGTTCCCAGCCAAGCGTGGTATTCTTCCGGTATTCCATCCGGATCGGGCATCCGGGACAAACGTCTATCAGGCCTTCCCGATGCGTCTGGGATACCACTGCCGATAAATAGAATAGCATCATACTTTTTATTTAGATCTCCGCCATCAATTTCCTGAGGAAAAATGAGCTGAAATGAAAAATGGAATTGTTCCATCAACCACCTTACCCAACCCGATGGCATGGATCCCCCATAATGATCAAACAAGGCAATACGGGCTGGTTTTATACGTACTGCGTCCTTGGGTTTTTCCTGTGCAGCAACTACATCGACACCTTGTTCTTCAGCAGCCGATTTCAAAGCTTGGTAAGCTTTTGGTGTTAGATAAAATGACCCTTTGGATAATCCCTGGATGGGTGTTTTCACCCTAGACACTTCCACTCCTTGCTTTAATAGGTCGTTGACAATTAAGAAGGAGGCGTTTGTGGCGGCACTAAGCAAATAACCGGTTTTGTTCTTTTCGGGCATTGCCTTCTTGGATGGCGATTGCAAGTCTCCTTTAGCAACGCGTTCAAATGGACCAGTAAACGACTCCATCACACGATCAAACTTCACTCCCATCTGATAGGCCAGTGTCCACCCCGCAGCATCATATGGCCTGATAGGGGGGCCGCCGGGATATTGAAAATCATTTGGGTAATCTTGGGGCTCAAACATGTCTAAAAGATGAGGCCTAAACGCCTGGTCGGCTTTCACCACATAGGAACCAGCGGGATATTTTTTTGTGCCAATAGTGAAATCAGCGTTTGACTTGTGTACGGTGATGCCTGTCTTCAATAAGGCATTGACAAAAGATATCGCTGTAGGAAAATCGCTTTGATCTGAAGGAATCACATATGCCCGTGGATCGCGATATTCTGGGTTTTTGAATACATTATCATAATAGCTCATTGGCACGTTATCCCGCGAGCCGAAAAATTCTTGGGTAGGTTCTGGAGCCTTTCCGGCTTTTTTATCGCGCTCAAAGGCCACTTTTATGGAGTCAATATACCTGGGATAATGTGTCCAATGATCCTTACTGCCACGCTCAATGTTGTTCTTGCCCATCCGGTATATATTGAACAGCACTTCGTCTTTATACCTGGCCGCATAATCCAGTACGGCATAGTTGAGCGAAACGGAATAGTCGATAGATTGCCTGAAATGCCATTCCTGAGGAACAACAGGATTGGGGGTAGCACCCGTAGGCTGTAGGCGATCAGGCACCAAGGGAATTGTCGTAGGCGTAGGGTTGCCTATGATCTCCGTTAGCAGGCCTATCATGTTATGGTATTGAGTGGTGGTCCGCAAACCACCATTGTACCATGTGCTGAAACTGGAGCCCGTCAGCCTGGTAAAGCCCGGCTTATTCTCTGCATTCAAGCGGCTGTACATGGCGGCACCCAAGGCATCTATACCCGTCACCATCAATGGGTCGAACACGTAATTGAAGGGATCGCGATAGGGCGGACCCGCCAATACCGTACCCGCAGGCCCAGTCTGGTGATGGTTGTACATGATCTGTGGATACCATTCGAGATAGAGCTGCCTATTCATGTTCCACGACTCCTTCATATTGGCTATGTAAAAATCACGGTTATTGTCATGACCAATGTACTTTTGGTACAACTTAGGGATATTTGTATTTCTTTTCTTAACATCGGCATCTTTCATGTACCAATTGCCCACCAATGAATGCCCATCGGGATTAGCATTGACCAACAATACAATGACATTGTCCAAGATCCGCAAGGTTTCCTCATCATTCCGACTCAACAGCTGGTACGCGGTTTCGATCAACTGATTTGTGCCGACCACTTCCGTACTGTGAAGCCCTCCGTCAATCCATACGACGGCTTTACCGTCTAGGGCCAATGCCTTGGCCGCATTGTCGTCCAGGTTTTCGGCCAAGGCCAATTTTTCTGAAATGGATTTATATTTTTTCAGATCCTGGATATTCTTGGGAGACGATATAATCAGCATGTACTGCTTCCTTCCCTCCTCGGTCTCGCCAATATTTTCTAAAGAAAGCCTATCGGACACAGCTGTCAATTTTTTATAATAAGCTTCCGTCTGCTCATAATTGGTGAGCTGATAATCATCCCCTATAGCGAAACCAAAATGGCTTTTGGGACTGGGCACGGGCTGCTGTGCTACAACAAATGCACTCAGTAGCGATAGAATAAGTGATGTTAGGTGTTTTTTGATTTTCATATATGTTGGAATAAATAATTGGTTTGTTAAAAACAGAAATGTACCGGTATGTTCACTCCCCCAGCCCTGCCTCGGCTAGCAATATTACCAAAGCGTTACGTATACCCAAGTAGCCATCTTTATTGACATACCACTCATCTAACGAATGCGCACCCGCTCCTATCCCTCCGGAACCTATTGTAATAGATGGCTTTCCAAGGGATAAAGGAACGTTGGAATTGGTAGAACTCGCGCCCAGTTTTGGCTGGAATCCAGCCAACTCTATAACAGCCATCATACGCTGCACTAAAGGCGAAGTCAGCTCAGCCGTACCTACTGGCCTATCGCCTATCATTTCCATCGTCACTTCTAGGTCTTTACCCTGCCTTTTGGAAGCATTTACTTCTTTTGCCGCTTTTGAGACGGCTTCCTTCAGAAAGGCATCCACCTTCTCCAGCCGATCTTTGTCCTCCGAACGCATATCTACTTCCATCCACGATTCAAAAGGGATGGAATTGACCGATGTACCACCACCAAGCACGCTCACACTATAAGTCGTTTTGGGACCAGGTACATTATTCAGGAATTCATCGGCCGCCATACTCCAATAATTGATGGCCTTGCCCATCGCAACATGTGTATTGACCATGCCAAAACTGCCGTAAGAATGGCCGCCTGTGCTTTTAAACGTGACACGGTATCGATGCGATCCAACGCCTCTATTCACGATGCGCTCATGGGAAGTACCATCCAGTGCAATGTGTGTATCTATCTTTGGCCCCTGTAGTCCAAAAAGTTCCTTCATGCCCCGAAGATCGCCTTGCCCTTCCTCACCTACGGTACCGATGAACAGCACATCCGCTTCTGTCTTTATGCCGGCCAAGTTCATGGCTTTTAGCATGGTAAGCAAAGCTGCCAAAGACCTTGTGTTATCTGCAACACCTGGTGCTGCGAGAGTATCTCCTTTCAGCTTCACGGTGACGTCCGTGCCTTCCGGAAAAACCGTATCCAAATGCCCCTCAATGGCTATCGTCTTGTCCCCTTTGGTCCCTTTTCGCTTTGCAATGACGTTACCCGCTGCATCGATCCAAACCGAATCTACTCCTATTTCCCGAAGCATAAGTGAATATTGATCTGCCCTTTTCTCTTCCTGAAACGGTGGTGCAGCGATCTCATTGAGCAAAATGTGATTTGAACGGGTTTCTTCTTCGAGTTCATCTATATGCTGAAATGCTTTTTCTACTTTTTTATTTTTATAGATAGCTGCTATTTGCTTTTTGTATGGCTCTTGCGCAGTAGTGTCCTGAAACGCCTTTGTTGCCGCAAAATCACTTTGCGGCAACAAAAACAAGGCAAGTACAGCTACAGATGAAAATAATTTTGTATTGTTCTTTATCATTAAATGTATTTATAAAAAAAATGAAAACTTAATCTCAACAAAACCAAATCTTTTCTAAAGACCCCGGAAAGCCTAATAGGATTTACACCGTTCTTGACAAAAAAACTTTCCCAAAAACAAAAACAATCTCTTTCAGCACTAAAATTGATTATTTTTTTTCACAAATAACAATAAAAACAACAAAGTAATGAACTATTTACACTAAGCAAGCACATTTTATTATGTATTTCTATTCAACAAGCATCGAAAAGGCTATACCTTCATATTCCACACCACTTCGTTAACCGCACTTGCCATTTTTAAGCTATCCTCTCTGATGGGAATGGTGTCCCAGCTTCCTTTTTTGGCGGTCCCCCCCATCACTAAACCATCCTTTCTAGGTATGATATACCCTTCTGGTGTGCTTAAGCGATAAGTAATCTCTGGTTGCGGAATAAAAAATGCCAATTGTCCCGATATGGGCACAAGTTCATCATCATCGAACAGAAGTTTTGAGCCCAAAGAGGTACAGTTAACGAGACATTTATATGGAAGTTGTTCCAACTCGTCTCTATTCTTAAATTCCTTGATTTCTATCTTACCACCAAAAAGCATCACGTCATCAAGTAACTTCTGAAGATAAGAGGGAATATTGAATACCATGGTAGGTTGGATGGTGACATTTCGCTCTCGGAACGGGTGCTGATTAGGTTTTAGGATCACCTGCTCAGGCACTAAGCCTTTGATATGCAATATAGGATCTTCGTGATGCACACGTCCCCCCACGCTGTAATGATCAATCCATTGCACCAAGTCCCCAAGCCCCAATAAGTTTTGATAAGACCTAAATGAAAACAAACAGGCATCTTCCCACAGCTTCTTAAAATCAACTGTTATGCGATCATTCTCACAGACCAAATGCGATGGAGACCAGGTTCCCGTAGCCTTTGAGGAGGTGTGATTGGGAAACATATCCTTGGCATATATTTTCACGCGATATCCTTTTTCTTGCAACATGCGTGCGGAGGTAAGCCCCATAATACCGCATCCTATTACCGCTACCTCCTCTCCTATATGACAAACATTGCCCACCAGCCTAGTGGCCAAGTTCGCCGAACCCCAAGACAATGAAAAGCCGCTTCCCCCATGGCCATAGTTGTGCACTACATGCTTGCTGCCAAGTTGTTCCAGTGCAATTCGGGGACCGGACAAGCGGTAAGGCCTTAGCCCTACCGTTTCTTTTACAATGCGGTCCGTAGACAATTTAGCCACTGGTAGTCTACGCTGGCCTATGCTCTGTCCCGTTGGGGAAACTCCTGTTGATTTTTGCGTGCTACACCCGGCCGCACCTAGGCTGGCAGCAAGCCCTGCCAGCCCCACGGACGATAAAAAATTTCTTCTGTCCATCTAATTAATTTACTGTAAAAAGCTTCCTAAAGTTAACTCCGTTATAATTACCGGACCATATTATCCATACTAGTAATCCCAAAAACCAAGAATAATATCCATCCGCTCAACTATTCCCGAGCGTCCTTTATAAATTCAATAACTTGTGTGTAGCGTCGAACATATCTTGAGATTTTCTTGGCTGGTTCTTTCTATTAAAATAAGTGAACAAAAAAAAGACCCCATACAACAAATGCTATTAAAAAGCTGCTTAAATAAAGCCAGAATATTAAACAAAAAACACACTTTAGAAAGCAACATGTCAATAGTTAGCAAAAAAAAATCTCAACTTTTCATGAATGATCCTTAAGGCCTTGATCATATGCTTTTCTACTGTACTGATAGAGATATTCAGTTCTTTTGCAATTTCCGCATAGCTCATAGACTTATCATAGCGCATGAGGTATACCTTTTGAGGTTGGCCAGGCATCGTGGATACACACCGATTAAATGCCAATTGAAGCTCTTTGTAATTTAAGTCTTCATCTGTAGACGAAGAATATTCATGATTTAGGGTACTTTTTTTTGCATCTAGGTATTTTTCCTTTACTATTTGTGATTTGTAATAATTAAACACCTTGTATTTTAAGGCACTGTGCAAATAAGACAGTAATGAATCACGTACATTTAGCTTGTCTCGCCTGATCCATAGCTCGGTAAAAAGTTCCTGAATCATGCCTTTTACCAGTTCTTCATTTTTCACACGTTTATAAGCTTGATTAAACAAAACCAGCCAACACTTTTGGTAAAGTATTTCAAATGCAGATTGATTACCCAACTTAATTTGTTCAAGCAATTTCTTTTCTTCTTCTTTATTGAATACCGACATACCAACGGACTTTTAATTGTCACATGAAACATAATCCCTTAGCAACAGTATAATATGGTTTCGAAATTGGCATCGATTTGCAATACAAACCAACAAAAAAATAACCTAAACAGCAAGAAAAATGTTACAAAAAACACGAAATACCCGATCAAAACCGCAAAGACAAGTGAGTTTAACAAGAATTATTTAAATCGAATAGCTTTTATTGGGTCTATTTTTGCAACCAATGCCGAAGGTATTATTAACGACACGATACAAACGAACAATGTCCCAACGTTGAGCAAAAGTACGTCTGTCCATGATAGCATAATGGGCACATAAGAGACATAATAGGAGGATTCATCCAAACCAAATAGATGGGTGTAGTGCTGCAATAGACATAAGCCTATTCCCAATACATTGCCCAAGAGCATCCCTATGCCTATGAGATATATGGCATGGTAGACAAACATACGCCTAATACCTCGATTTTTCATACCAAGTGCCTTCAGTACGCCTATCATGTTGGTACGCTCCAAAATAATTATCAACAAAGCGGAAATCATATTAATGGTAGCTACCACTATCATCAATACCAAGATAATAATAGTATTAATGTCCAATAGCCCTAACCAAGAAAATATCTCTGGAAAACTCTCCATAACTGTCTGCGCATATAGATCTCCCGGTAATAAGTCGAGTATCCGTTCATTAACTAAATCTAATTGCGAAAAGTCATCCAAAAACACCTCATAGCCCCCTATCGATTCCTCTTCCCAGTTATTTAACCTCCTGATGACTCCGATATCGCCTATCACAAATGTTTTATCAACCTCCTCCAATCCCAGATTATAGATGCCCACAATCGTGAATTTTCTTTTTCTCAGCGGTTCTTGTACAAAAAACATCAAGAAGTCATCGCCTACATCCAAATGCAATCTGTTTGCGGTATAAGAAGAAATGATTATCTGCCCGCTAGAAGGAACACTATCATTTCGAAAATCAATCCCTTTCCCTTTTATTAGCATGGCATCAATGCGCGACTGCTCATACGTGGAATCAATTCCTTTCAGCACCACCCCTTCCACCTCATCGTTCACATTGATAATACCTGGTTTCGTGGCATATGCCTCCAATTTTGCAACACCATCTATATCTAACAACTTTTCAAGTCCTTCTTTATCAATCGAAAAAGGACTAATTTCGTATCCCTCATTAAGATTTTGGGCAAAGATGCTTATGTCACCGTTAAAATTGCGTTCTTTCTGTATAATCTCTGCCTTAAAACCTTTTAGAACCGCAATGGAGAGAATCATTACCGCCAAACCCAGCACAATACCGGCAATGGCCACACGAACGATGAGCTGCGAAAAGCGCCTATGGCTTCCTCGGGTAATTCTCTTTGAAAGGAAATAGGGAAAATTCAAGGCTAAATTATTTTTGTACCTTCGCAAAGGTAATTAATGATATCCAAAATAAAACACTAGCAAGCACAAAGCTCATGTTAAATCACTTCATTCAGGCATCCCTTATCCTTTGGGGTAGTTTAAATTCATGCCAACAAGCCCAGACTCCCAAAAAGGAAATGCATGCTCAGGAGGAGATAGCAGTGCCAAGTTCCAATCTACGATTAGGTGCCGATCGCGTAGACGCTTATTTACCAAAACTCAAGGGCAAGAAAGTGGCTATGGTGGTCAATCCCACTTCCCAAATAGGCAATAGAAGCAGTGTGGACAGCCTCTTGGCTCTTGACATCCATATAGTAAAAGTTTTTGGTCCCGAACATGGCTTTAGGGGGGAAGCCGATGCAGGATCCAAAGTGGACAACAGCGTAGACAGCAAGACGGGACTGCCTATCATCTCCCTTTATGGAAAAAACTATAAGCCAAAGGCAGACGACTTGAAAGACGTAGACATCGTCGTTTTCGACATACAGGATGTAGGGACACGTTTCTACACCTATATTTCCACATTGCACTATGTGATGGAAGCATGCGCCGAAAACAACAAGCCCCTGCTATTGCTAGACCGTCCTAACCCCAATGGCTTTTCCATTGATGGGCCTATATTAGATCCTTCTTTCAAATCTTTCATAGGTATGCACCCCATCCCTATCACCCATGGGATGACCATTGGCGAGTATGCTAAAATGATAAATGGGGAAAAATGGCTTGATAATGGCGTTCAATGTAGGTTGGAAGTGGTCAAAATGGAGAACTACCGCCACGACATGGAATATATCCTCCCCATTAAGCCCTCTCCCAATCTCAATACGCAGCAATCTATCTTACTGTATCCCTCACTTTGTTTGTTTGAAGGAACCATCATCAGCCAAGGTCGGGGCACCACCTTTCCATTCACCGTTTTGGGCGCTCCCGCTTTGAAAGGGAAATACCCGTTTTCTTTTACTCCTACAAGTATACCAGGTATGAGTACCACCCCCTTGCACCAAAACGAAGCCTGTTACGGATTGGACCTCAGAAATTTTGACACCTCGGTATTCAGAGACGGGCAGATAAACCTCGCTTGGCTTATTGAATTGTACAATGCCTACCCCCGAAAGCAAGATTTTTTCGATAATAGTCTTAGCAAACAGATAGGAAGCTTCGATAAATTGGCAGGAACAAAAACACTGCGTGAACAAATCATTGCTGGCAAAACCGAAAGCGAAATAAGGGCCACATGGAAGACAGGGTTGGAGAACTTTAAGAAGACAAGGGAAAAATATTTGTTGTATTAATTTAGATATGAGACTGGGAATATGAGACTGAAGTCCAAAGCTGAAAGACGGAAGCATCGCATAGTCAAACAGCTTTAGTCTTTCTGCTTTGAGCCTATATAAAGTCTTGACACTTGACACTATAAAAAAATGAAAATCATCTTTATGGGTACGCCTGATTTTGCGGTAGCGTCCCTTCAGGCTTTGCTTCAAACCAATCACCAAGTAGTTGCTGTAGTCACTGTTCCAGACAAACCAGCGGGCCGAGGTCAAAAACTACATCAATCGGCCGTAAAGCTATTTGCTCTTAAGCAAGGATTACCCATCATGCAGCCGGAAAAGCTGCGAGATCCAAAGTTTCTGGAAGAACTGGCTAGCTATCGCGCGGACCTACAAGTCGTGGTAGCTTTCAGGATGCTACCAGAAGTGGTATGGAACATGCCGCCACTAGGCACTGTCAACCTGCACGCATCTCTATTGCCTCACTATCGAGGGGCCGCCCCCATCAACCATGCGATCATCAATGGCGAAACAGAGAGCGGCGTCACCACTTTTCTACTTCAGCAGGAAATAGATACGGGCAATATTCTGTTTAGCGAAAAGGTTGTCATTAAACCAGATGACACGGCGGGAGACTTGTATGACAAACTAATGGAAGTAGGCGCAAAATTGCTGGTAAAAACCGTAGACGCATTGCAAGAAGGAAACGTTTGCGAGCAAGCACAGCAAGAGCTGCTTGGTGAACAAGTGGCAAAACATGCACCGAAAATCTTTAAGGAAGATTGTCGCATATACTGGAACCAGCCGACCGAACAGGTCTATAACCTCATCCGTGGGTTGAGCCCTTACCCTACCGCCTTTACCACTTTTCTGGGTAAGAATCTAAAGTTATTCACCGTAGAAATGGAAAAAGCCACACCAAGTACCTCTCCTGGAAACTACCTAAGCGACAATAAGACCTACTTGAAATTCGCTACAAAAGACGGCCACATATTGGTCAAGGAATTACAACTAGAAGGGAAAAAGCGTATGGGTATAGAGGAATTCCTAAGAGGCATTAGGCTATAGTCTAAAATTAAAGCGACGCATCAAGATGCGTCGCTAGTAGACTCTTTTTCTACCGTTTCTCTTTTCTTCTGCTCCTCCAAGATCTTTGCGATATGAGGTTGCAGCTCTTGATTCAACTCATCAACGGAAATATCGTTGGCCTTGGGGTTTCCAGCCAGTGCCATCCAAGGCTTGCGCCCTTCGAAATCGTATGCACCGTACACAAGCACTGGTGTGCCCTGTGCCAAGATGTTATCAGTCCCCTCAATGAGCCACATATCTGCAAAAGAATACAAGTATTTGGCATCTTCTTCCAGAAGACGAAGGCAGGAATGTGAAGCAGGTATTCCAGGCAGCGCATATAAATGCCATCCTACTCCTTCCTTGTTCATGATATTAAAATTCCATTTCAATAACCACTCATCGTCCACCGTACTTATGTGTTCCTCTTTTTTCCAATTGGCAAAATGCAATCCCGTAGGTGTTTGAGCATCCTTTCTCCCCATGCTGGTAGGCCCCCATCGAAGTAGCTTGCCATGTACATAGGCCGCGAAGGCCTGCAATGGATAGGAGAAGATCACTATCTTGTTCACATCCTTTAGTGTTTCTAACTCTGAAGGAAAGGGGCTATAGGACTTGATGTCCGACCAAGTACTATCTGGAACCACCAAGCTATCAACCGACCTATACCGATAACCGTCCAGTCTATTCAAAGCCAATATAACATACCGCTGCTCATCGGTATAACGATTGTCAAAAACATTGGTCAAGCTGTCGTTACCTTTAACGGCAATTGTACGGTATCCACCATCATACTTCTCCACAACAGATATACTATCTAAAGGATCTGGCTGTCCATCCTCAGTGACGGTCTCGTCTTTTTGTTTATCAGATCGACAAGATTCCAGAAATAGGCCCAATACAGCAAAAAATATGCAAAACAGAATGATGTTTCTTTTCTTCATAGGATATATGTTTTCAGCTTCAATAACACACAACAAACACAATTGTTAGTGACAGATCACTAAAAGACCATTAAAAACTTGATCCTGATTGAAGAAAATTTCATTCTTTGGGCAATAATCCCGACTTTTTTTTGTTCTTATATTACAAAACCATTAACTTAGTGGAATTTAAAATTTTTTTCAAAGCGAATCAACCCCGACATATGTATATATGCTGGCCAAAACACAATTTAATTAGATGAAATTCAACAAACATACCCTGTTCGTATTAGGCGCTCTTGTCTTTATCCTAGGTTTAGGTTTCTTTGCATTTTCAGCTTTCAACGTCGAAAAAACCAAAAACAAAAAAGAATCCGCTGTACAAATAGAAGTGCCAAAGAAGGTATCCAAAGTGGAATTTGGTTTAATTGTCGATTCATTTTTGGTAGAGCAAAGAACCGTGCAACGCAATGAATTGTTGGGCAGCATGCTTGGTTCCGAATTCAATGCTCAGCAGATTGACGAAATAGCTAAGAAATCAAAGGACGTTTACGACGTGCGCAGAATTGCCGCAGGCAAGCCATATAGTCTGTATTATGCCAATGACAGCAAAAGGCTAGCATATATGGTATATCAACCAAATGCGATAGACTACGTCGTATATGACTTAAGGGATTCCATACAAGTATTTTCTGGCAAGAAAGAGGTGGAAACGAAGATTGAAACCTTATATGGTAGTATCAATGGATCGCTGCATGAGGTCTTTAGCCAACAGGGAGCCGATCCAGCCTTGGCCTTCCAGCTCGCTCAAATCTATGGTGGCACCATAGATTTCTATCGCCTCAACAGAGGTGATTGGTTCAAACTAGAATACGAAAGGCAATACGTTGAGGGAGAATCTATTGGACAAGGAAAGATCTTGGCTGCAGTTTTCGGACATAGAAACAAGGAGTTTGAAGCCTATTATTTCAAACCCGAAGGGGAGAAACAAGGCAGCTACTACGATGCCGAGGGAAACAGCTTACAACGTGCCTTCCTGAAAGCGCCGCTCAAATTTAGCCGCATTTCCTCCAGATTTTCACTGCGCAGGCTTCATCCCGTGCAGAAGACCTGGAAGGCACATCTGGGCACCGACTATGCCGCCCCAACGGGAACACCTATCATCGCAACTGCCAATGGCGTCGTATCCGAATCGGGTTATAGTGGAGGCAATGGCAACTACGTGAAGATACAGCACGACAAAACCTATGCTACCCAATATCTACATATGAGCAAGCGTGCCGTAAGTCGCGGTCAGCGTATCCGCCAAGGCCAAGTGATCGGCTATGTGGGAAGTACAGGCTTGGCTACGGGGCCTCATGTCTGCTACCGATTCTGGAAAAATGGCAAACAGGTAGACCCACTTCGTCAAAACTTCCAAAATGCCGGCATTCCGCTGGATAAAAAATATCTCACTGCCTTTAAACAGACCATTGAAAACAAACAGCAACTCTTAGCACAAATACAGATAGGCGAGCAAGAAGACCATACACTGCTAAGTGCCAATGCCGAAGAAGAGGAAACAGCAGAGAAAAAGCTGTAACCCCATGATTCGAAAAATTGATCGCAATATCAATCTTTGTGAAATAAAGCAAATGGAGACCCCAAAAACGGTCTCCATTTTTAATTTGGTAGTTTGTTTTTTTGACAGGTGCCCCTCTTTTTTTTCGTAGATGTACATCTATCTAATATATACATGTACATCTATAGGATACGGACATGTACATCTATAGAGTATATACATGTACATCTATAGGCCATAGACATGTACATGTATGAGCCTCAAAGATGTACATCTCTAAACAAATCTTTGCTTATTCAGCACGAAATTGAGGCTCAATATCCTTTTTTTTCCACCGTCATTATTAGTACCGAAGGCCTTGTTTCAGGATAAATTCTGCTTTCCGATTCTTATCATAATGTTCTTAAACAGCGATGTCTATAGGCCACGATTTGCCAGAAACAAAAAAGCTAATCCAACACATGCCTTCGTCCGTAATTGTTAATATGGAGGTATCCGAGGCAACGTCGTTCGGATGGCAATCCCTTTTGTGCTTTTAGTTAACGCAAAAAATAAAGCCGCCCTATCTTGATGATAGAGCGGCTTTGCCTTTATTTTATTTTTTGTTATGTGATATTACTTTAATACTAGAAAGTATAACCTGTCCAGGCAAATACTGAAGTATTGGCACCAGTCTGTGTAGCATTTCTAGTGATCGTTGCTCCTTGAGCCTTTACTAGCGCTTCATTAAACAATGATTCCGGTGAAAAAGTATAGGTAATGTTAGAGTTTGCATTTCCCGCACCAGCATTGTCAGTAAAGTCGATAATGTCTGTAAATTGAGCATTGGTTTCAATCAAAAGATTGGTGATTGTGGCAGTAGCACCCCTTCTAATCTTTACGATATCCTGCATGATACCAGATGCAGTTGTAGAGCGGTTCACGATGGTCATACCGTCAATGGTAAAATTGGATTGTGCAACATCACTTGGATTTACGCCATCTAAGTTACCATCAGCTTCTATACCCCTAGGGTCTGCTTCGTTAGTGGTAAAACCTGCCTCCCAAATACCGTAAGAATTGGTCAGCGTACCAGTGTAACCTTGCGTAAAATCGAACATATCATCTTCAGAATTTACAACCAACAGGTTAGTCACGTTAACAGAACCACCAAAGAATTCAATGGCATCATCCGCTCCATCCTTGATGAAAATGTTACTGATTTTCGTGCCATTTCCCACACCGTTCAGGGTCAAGCCATTGTGCTCAGCAGCATCATTGATGTTGGCACCAGAGTATTCAATGATGATATAATCCAATTCACCAGAATTATCCGCAGCATCACTGCCTCCGTAAAGGATATTTGGACTGATCTCTGTTTGTCCAGTACTTGCAGAAGCTTCCGTAGGACGAGATAGCGGAGCATAGCCATTGATGATCAAACCGCCCCATGAACCAGATCTTTGCGTAGACGAAGTAAACTTGATCGGAGCAGATGCTGTTCCTTTTGCAATGATTTTTGCACCTCGCTCTACCAAGATAAATGCACTGGTTCCTTCTGTTGTGGCCGTAATGGTGGTACCAGCTGGGATAGTTAGTGTAGCTCCCTCTTTCACATATGTAGGTCCTGTAAGGTTAATTGTTGATCCACTTACAATTGCATCTCCGGTAATATTACCGTTGAAAACGGTCAATTCAGTTGCTCCCCCAATCGGGTTGTCATCGTCATCACTACAAGAAGTGAGTGCAAATACGAAAACCGCGAAAATGGTAAATAGTTTTGCTTTCATAAACAGTTTTGTTTTCATTTTCTTTTGTTTAATTATGTTACAATATTAGCTTCTTGATTCAACCTGACTATTAAGGGTATGTTATCAAATTGTTAAAACCTGTACGACACACCTAGGCTAGCGTCAATCCCCCTTTTATAGGACTCAAGGACAATATTCTCATTTGAGTCTGTCTCTCGTTCTAGATTTATGTTGGGATTTAACATATTTCGTACCCGAAGATTAATCCCCCATTTATTGGCTATACTGGCGTTTCCGACAAAATCCAAAGTAGGCACACCTTTCTCTATTACATTTTTAAATAAACCAGTACCAATTAGGAAGATGCGATCGCTAAAATAATTTGCTACTACGGAAGAAGTGACATTCCAATTGCGGCCATTATACAAATAACTTAGATCAGCATTTGCCAACAATGGCGATGCACCCTGCAAAGCGCTATTTGTCTTTTCACCAAATTGTACCGCAGCGGTTTTCAATTCTTGATCGGAGTACAAATAGGAAACATTCGCACCTGCAGACAAAACATTTTCACCATTATTGGTTGCCTTTTTCAATAGATTTTTCTTCATTTCTATTTCAGCACCGGCAACTTCTGCCGTCGAACCTATATTGATATAGTTCATTAGGTTATTGATTGATTCGACACGTGCAATGGGATTTTTCATGTTTTTATAAAATACACCTGCAGAAATCAACTCCCCATTACTTGGAAACCATTCCCATTTCAGATCAAAATTTGTGTTTTCTACTGGCACCAAATTGGGATTCCCCTCCGATCTGAACGTGGCAAAAGTATTTTGGAACGGTGCCAGTTCAATAAATTGAGGCAAGGTATAACTCATACTGGCTGATGCCCTAAGGTTGCTTTGTTCATTAAGCTCGTACTTCAAGTTCAAACTAGGCAGGATATAACTTTTATCAATAATCGATGGATCTACAGCACTGCTTCGAAGCTGTATTCTATAATCGATCTCCTGATCAATTTTATCGTACCTTACACCTACAATACCGGTGAATTTTTCTGAGAATTGATAGGTACCTACAGCTAGAGCCGAGTGAATATCTTTCCTTGCACTGTACCAGTTTGGATCCAAAGAAGTGGCCCCCCAGTTCGTTTCCAACCGAAAATAGTTAGCTTGCAGGGTACTATTATTAAAACTACTGCTGATATCATCTATACCATTGCTAACAGTTGGATCTCCCAGTACATTGTGATAAAACATCCTGACGTCAAAATCTCTGGTAATCAGATTTCCGTTGTACCCAAATTCGATCTTTCGATCCAGATCTTGCGCATTATCAAATCTATAGGTAGCTATGGCTTTTAATGCCCACCCTCTCTCCGATATCTCCGAATAATAACGTTCATTATCGGCCCCACCGGCATTGTTGTAGAAACGATAGGATCCATTGCGAACCAAGAGATTCGTGGTACGGCGGTCAGGTTCGTTCGCGTTGACATAATTGTAGCCTACGCCCAAATCCAGTTTCCAGTTGTTTGTCAGATCAAGCTTAGAAAGCAGCTGATTGACCAATAAATGGTTATCTACTACGTGTTGCCTTCTCCAAAGTCTTAGATCACCATCCTCTTCTGGCGTGTTTATGCCATAATTCTGGCTATAATCCTGTCCTTGGTCGCCGATGTACATCGAGTTAAAGGCAACATAATGATTACCAAAAACATATTTCAAATTGGCCATGGCCGTCTTGGAGACATTATATTGCGATCGCTCCATCTCCTGATCCAAAATAAGCGCTCCATTGGTACTCGTCTGACGAATAACCCCATCAAAGTAGCGATATTCCGAGTCCATGTTTCCCGTAATAAATAAGTTCAGAGTTCCATTAGGCAAGTAAAACCGCTTTCCACCCGACAAGGAGAAGCTCGAGTTGATGGGCGTATTTATCTGCGAAGTATTCCAGCTATTTCCAAAATCATATTGCGACAGCGTGGTGATAGGCGATTTCCGCTCCCGCAAGGTACCAAACCAGTTTGTCCCATCTATCTTCTTGAAATCATCAGCAGAAATTGCCTGAGAGTTAATTCCAGAAGCAGCACCTATCTCAAAAAAGTCTCTTCCCGACAGTTCCTTAGACACAATGTCGATATTTGCTCCTGCCACATCTCCCAACAAAACAGGATTGAATGTTTTGTTTACCGCAATATTATCGATAACCGATGTCCCGAAGAAGTCTAGGGAGATATTCTTGTTCAGCGGATCCTCCGACGGAAGAGCCAGGCCGTTCAAAGTCGTACTATTATACCGATCGCCCAAGCCTCGCACAAATACATTGGCTCCCGCTCCAGATTTGGTCACCCCGCTCATTTTGGTCAATGCACCCTCTGCATCGCGCACTCCCTTTCTGGACAGCTCCTGTGCGCCTATGAGCTCCACCGTCAAATTGGACTGACGGCGTATGTCCAACAATGCGATTTCGCTAGCACGTTCCCTGCGGGTGGTGATCACCACTTCGTCCAATACCGAACTCTTGCTCAACAGGGCCAAGCTCACAACTTCCACGTCATTGGCAAACACCTTAAAGGTGGTCGAATCTGTGTCATATCCCACCATCGACGCCACCATCACATATTCTTTATCTTTGTCTTTTGGCAAGGCAATAAAAAATTCCCCTTTAGCGTCCGTTCTGGCACCATAGGATGAGCTAAGTATTTGCAGGGTAACACCCTCCATTGGCTTCAAGGTTTCCACGTCAATAACGACACCCTTTACACCGGTCTGCTGCGCCTTTACGACATTGGAAAAACCAAATGTAAGAGACGTAAAAATCAACGCACAGAGAAATTGTTTTAGAAAATTCATATTATTAAATAAGCTTTTTTTGTAGAAGATAGTGGGACTTTCAATTAAGATTAAAGGTTGCCAAGTCAGTAAATTACCTCCAGATTTGCATTTCATTATAGCTGTAGAGTTTCTGCAAAAATATCACCAAGGTGTTATAGGGGAGTTAACTGAATATTATATAAAAGTGACGTTTATGTTAACCCAACGTTAACAATTAGTTTCGATTGAGGCTATTCAGTTTATGTAAAACGCAAGTGTATTAAAATTTACGTAAAGCTTATATTAAATAAGCATTAAGGGTATATACCATGACCTCACTTTCCACTTTATCACCTATATGTTGCACACTTTCCATTATGCAAAAATGATGTTTATGTAAAAAAATGACCAAGGTCAATCTTTAAGCTGGAAATCCTCATTACGCATTCTGCCAAAAATAGATACCTTTGTATTGAAATCAATTATATAGAGTATCATGAAAACAGCCATTGTCTTAACTGATTTTTCCGAAAGCGCCACCTGTGCGGCGAAGTACGCTGCTACCGTAGCCAAAAGCCTAGGCATAGAGGATATCCTACTGTTCCATGCTGCGCATATTGTCACGCAAACGGCCGCTGCTCAAGTTGTTGTCCTGGAAGGCATCAACAGAAAGGAGGAAACGGAAATGCTGCTGGACGAGCTGGCCGATGAACTCAAAAAAATTGATGGATCGCTTCATTACAGGACCAAATATGAAGAGGTGTATGTTTCCAATGTCATTAACGGACTTGTCCGGCAATACGACCCCTATATGGTATTTATTGGCCTGAGTGGCAAAAGTAATGCTGAAAAGTTCGTGGTGGGCAGCAACACCTTGAAATTGATCAACACTTGTCAAGTCCCATTAATGGTTGTCCCAAGAAAAGATTTCGCCCTCCCCAAGGATCTTATCTATGCAACCGACTTAAAGAAAGTTGCAAGCACCAGTCCCATCCACCTCATTAAGGAATTGATTTCAAAATTACATGCTAACTTGCATATTGTGAATGTGAGCAGCAGTGGTATTCGGTTGAAAAATACTGATTTTGACGAAATAGGTGATCTTCACGAACTGTTTGACAATGAACATGCCATCTATCATTACTTAGATAATAGCAGTACAGTAGAAGGCTTGCTCAGCTTTGCCGAAAGCAAAGCTAATGCAATCATCTTGGCCGTGGCCAAAGAGCATGGATTCTTCAGCAAACTAATCAAAGGAAGTATAACGGAAAAATTAGCAGCCATAAGCAAGAATCCTTTACTGATAGTTAAAAATGATAATTTTTGAATTATAACATAATTATCACATCGTTAAATGGAACTTCTTTCGCGTATTTCACCAAAAACGACTAAATTGTTGCACATATGAAACTTATTAAATAGATTTGTCAAAATAAAAGCAAACAAAGTCAGAAAAAACAACTTTCAAAATAAGACCATCTTTTTATTTGTACAACATTATATTATAAATTGGTTTATTCACCAGTTTATCGTCATTTGCCAACCCGTCGTCATTTCAACGAAAAAATGGAGGTAGTATGGAAACATCCGTTAATTCAGTCCAACACCTGATAAAGGTACCCATCCATAACCATGAATTTAGCGCAAGGTTCAAAAACGTGTGCAAGGAAAAAAAATTCGGATGCATCAAGGACATATTGGATACTGGTACAAAGCGCATTATCTACCAAAAAGATTTTGATGGCGAATGGTTTGAAGAATTGTTGGACTTTTTGGGGAAGCACCATATTCTTTACCTATTCAGAGGGCAATAAGATTTGCAGATCCACAATAAGACTTAAACCGCAAACGATTAACTATAGAGACAGAATTGACGAAGCAACGGAGAAATAGATCATTAAGCCTGTCACATCGACCAATGTGGCGACAAAAGGGGCCGAAGATGTAGCTGGATCCGCTCCTAAGCGCTTCAAAACAAATGGCAACATGGCTCCCACTAACGATCCCCACAAGATGACACCAACCAATGAGAAACCGATAACTAGACTCACCATAAACCAATCGTTACCATATTCTTCTCCCATCAGATGATAACCAAAAACTCTTACTAAGCCCAGTAGGCCAAGAATAATCCCTAAGATAAATCCCGAAACCAGTTCTCGCTTGAACACTTTCCACCAATCGGATAGGGTCACCTCCCCCATAGCCATGGCCTGAATGATTAAAGCAGACGCTTGTGATCCCGTATTCCCACCGCTAGACGTAATGAGTGGCATGAAAGTGACCAGAAAAAGAGCGACGCTAAACTGGGTTTCAAAGCCCTCAATTACAGTGGTCGTAAACAGCTGCCCTATAAAGAGCACCACCAGCCAGGGGGCTCGCTTCCTGACCAAATGCCATATAGATACATCTAGATACGGCTCGTCCAGCGCTTCCGACCCACCCATACGCTGAATATCTTCCGTATATTCTTCATTGGCTATCCACAACACATCATCTACCGTGACTATCCCCAACATGATGCCCTGCTTGTCAGTTACCGGAAGCGCCACCCTATTATTCATCCTAAAAACATTGATAGCCTCTTCTTGTGGATCAAAAGCATTGAGAGCAATAAGCCGATTGTCCATTAAATCACTGATCTTTGTATCTGGCGTGTTCAATATGATTTCCCTGATACGTATATCGTCCAACAAAACTCCCTTTTCGTCGATGACATAGATGACATCAATTGTCTCAGAGTCTTTCCCAAACTTGCGTATATGGGCGAGTGCTTGCTCCACGTTGTAGGATTCCTTGATGGTGACATAATCAGGCGTCATCAACCTGCCTACACTATCCTCCGGGTAGCCAAGCAAAGTCAAAGCTTCTTTGCGCTCACTGGCGGGCATCAGGATGATCATCTTTTTCACGGCGTCTCCATGCAGCTCGCCAAAAAAAGCAGTACGATCGTCAGGAGGAAGCTCATTAATGAGTTCCGTAATCTTAGGGCCAGAAAGCTTTTTGATAATACGCTCTTGCGTGGGAAAATCCAGAATACGAAACACATTGACAGCCCGATTGATGCTCATCGTTTCAATGAAAGTGGCACCATACTCTGGCAATTCGTCAATAAGGCTCTCCACTTCGGAGATATTAAGGTTGTCCAAGTATTCCTGTAGGTGCTCCTTGTTTCCCTCTGTCAGCAGCAACTCTATTTGATCTACCAAGACATCAATGTTGTCTTCCATTCTCCCTCCTTTTAGGATATCATACACCTCTTCCGTAAAACCTGCGCTAAAATCGCCTTTTTTTCTCAATTCCTAAAGACAATTGGCTGCTTATTTGTTCAGCGATAGGACGTAAAAAAACAAAAAGGCCCTCCGAATAGGACGGCCTCAGGTGTAAAGAACATTTTTGTTTTTAGCACTCCCGCCTTCTACATAACGAAGAAGTTTCCTTTCTCATCAAAGGATGGAATATTCTGATCGAAAGTAGATACATCTTCGTGTAACATTTGTTTAAGATCTTTTTCAATCTTGGCGGAGATGGTAGACATAGAGGTATCCGTCGGTTTATTTTCAAATGGGTCTTGCAAATGAATAGCCATCTTTTCTATAAGGAATAACAGTACGCTGACTGCTAAACAGATGGGAATAGACACATAGCCAAATAGATTCATCAAACTAAAAGGCAACATAACGACAAACATCAAAATGGCAACACGAATATAGAGCGTATAGGTTTCTGGAAATATGGTGCTTTTTATTCGCTCACACTTGCCCATGTGATCAGAAAATTTGGAAAGCGTTTCCTCCATCAACACGTGCTGATAATCGTTCATCCAGCCATCCCTGTGTGCTCTGTGCAAGTCGAAGCCTTGCAGCTTTAACAAGGCATTGTGTTTGTTGTCATAATTACTCAAAGCATCAATCTCACCTGGAGTAAGTAAGCGCTCTATCTGCGACATTACATCTTGCCCACGGAGTGCTCCTTTGAGCGCATACAACCAAGCAATATGCCTATAGACCAACCGCTTTTTCATATAGGACACGTGTTCATCCGGATCGTCCAGCCTGCCAATAAATGTGAGCACTTGCCTTGTCCAGCTGCGCGAGTCATTGACAATTCCTCCCCATATGATACGCGCTTCCCACCAACGCTCATAAGCCTGATTAGACCTAAAACCCAGCAGGAGAGACAGAATGGTAGCGATCATGGCAGGAATTGCAATCGGAATCTCCAAAGAAGAAAAAACGTCCGTCTGATGCATTACCACCGTAAGCCCCGCGTAAAGAGCAACAAATAGCATTTCATATTTTACCTTTCCAATCACATAACCCAAAGGTATATTCTTCCTCAATAGCATAATTCTCTAATTAATCAATCTACATTCAATCAAAAAAAAACGATCGAAAGCAACTAAATCACCTGTATAAAACATATTTAAGCTGTTTTGTTTTCAAAAACCACATGATCTCTAAAAGCAAATAAAAAAAAGTTGCCTTAGCTACAAATATGCATAGGGAATTTGAAACTAATGCAATATTTAGCATTAGAATAGCATTAAAAACCATTAATTTGACGGTAAGACTACCCTTATATGGGTTCCCTCACCGCCCTCCAGATGATTTTTGCTGATATAGATATCTCCTCTATGAAGACGGATGATTTTTTGAGCCAAAGGGAGCCCCACGCCATAACCTTCATAGGCCGAGGTATTACTTGCTCTGAAGAAGGGTTCAAAGATGTGTTTCACTTCCTGTTCGGGAATCCCAATTCCTTCATCATATATGTCCACCACAATCTGGTTGAGCTCACTTTTCAGCTTCAGCAACACGGGTTTGTTGTCCGAATATTTACATGCATTGCTCAGGATGTTTGAGAATGCCAACTGCAAAAGATGTGAATTGCCCTGTAATGAAATCGCATTTTCGTTTTCAGGCATTTCGTCAAATTGAAAATTTATCTTTGACTCTGGGTTGAGATGGCGTAAGATCATCACAGACTCAAATAGCAATTCGTCTAACCTGATCAATTCTTTGGACCGCGACTCTTCATTGAACGAAGCACGAGCAAGATTCAGCAACCCATCTATGATTTGTTGCAATCTGGCTGCTTGGCCATGTATCATCTGCAAGGATTTGTGAAGATCTTCGTCTAGCTCTTTGGAACTAAGAGCAAGTTCTGCTTCTGCTGAGATAACAGCTATGGGCGTTTTGAGTTCATGCGACGCATTGCCTATAAAATTATTCTGCGTTTCAAAAGATGTCTGCAATCTGTCCAACATGTCATTGAAACTTTGGGAAAGTTCAGTTATTTCATCCTGATTTTTCCCGATGACGAGTCTCAAATCCAAGCTGTCCGCCCTAATCTTGCTGATATTTTTATTTACTCTAACAATAGGCGCCATGATATGCCTACTAAAGGATTTTGCAACGAAGTAAACGATCAGCAGATAAACAAGGAAAGAAAAAACCAATGTTCTTTTGAGCATAGCAAGCTCCCTAAATCCAGAAGGGTCATTGGCATATACCACCACCAAGACTTCCTTATTTTCGATAGCAAATTTCTGACCGGCAAAAAAATCATTATCCTGACTAAAGCGACCCTTACCCGTTTGGAGAATCTGCCGCAAGAAGGATTTTGGCACCAAGTTGTCCCCCTTCTCGTTCCCATCTATGACCTCACCATTTTCGACCTTATAGAAAAACTCCACCTGGCCTGGCAATTTCCCCAAATAACGATCCCTTATCTCGCGATATACATCAATATGCTGCTCATCTTCCTCAAATGCCATTTTCCCTGCCATGCTCACCCGAGCCTCTATACGTTGATAGAAATCCTCAAAAGCATAGCTCTGGAGAAAATAAAAGACACTCCCCATCAACAGTATCATAATAATGACGCTGAGGCAAAAGAATACTACAAAAATCTTGGTTTGGATACGCATACAAGACGCGATTGGTCCGTTATTGGTCTTTCAAAACATATCCGATACCAATCATGGTATGAATAAATTTCTTATCGAATTGCTTATCTACCTTTTTACGCAGGTAATTTACATAGACATCCACTACGTTGGTTCCCATATTGAAGCTGATGTCCCATACGTTTTCCAATATTTCCATTCTTGTCACCACCTTGTTTTTGTTTTTCATCAAAAATTCCAGTAAGCGGAATTCCGTAGCGGTCAGGGTGATTTCGGTACTAGCCCTACTTGCAATCCTACGATCGAGGTCCAGTTTTAAATCGCCCACTTGCAAAACATTGCTATTTAGCTGCGCTTGGCTATTTCTCCTGCTAAGCGTACGCAACCTCGCGTTCAGCTCCTCAAACGTAAAAGGCTTGCGCATGTAATCGTCGGCTCCAGAATCCAGCCCATCCACCACATGCTCTGTAGTACCAAGAGCCGTAAGCATTAGTATAGGTGTATCAATTTGCTCCTTGCGAAGTGCCTTGCAGACCTCTATTCCGCTCATCTGGGGCAGCATAATGTCCAAAATAATCAAGTCGTACATGTTCTCCAGAGCCATATCTAGTCCTACAGGCCCATTTACGCCACATTCGACCTGATATCCCGAATCGCTTAGTCCTCTTTTTATTACCGATGCCAAGTTAGGATCATCTTCTACTAACAAAACCTTCATAAATTGATACTTTAGTCTTCTAAGATACAAAATTATGTCTAATAGGAACGGTCAATCATAAAAAAAGCGGCCACCTTAATAGGGATAGCCGCTTCTTTAACGTTTTTTAATTGAAGTCCTCAGACCTTGATTTCTACCTCAACCCCACTAGGAAGTTCAAGTTTCATCAAGGCGTCAACTGTTTTGGAGTTAGAACTATAAATATCCAGCAAACGCTTGTAAGCACATAATTCGAATTGCTCACGAGCTTTCTTGTTTACGTGCGGCGAACGCAATACCGTATAGATCTTTTTCTGAGTAGGCAATGGAATAGGACCACTTACTACCGCACCCGTAGGCTTTACAGTTTTTACGATTTTTTCAGCTGACTTGTCAACCAGATTGTAATCGTAGGATTTCAATTTAATTCTAATTCTTTGGCTCATGTTATTTGCTATTTTAAGTGATAGCCGACTGTTAGAGCTATTATCAACGGTCGGCTCTTTTTGTTTTTTACTTTTTAATTTTACTTTTTAGGCGTTTACCTTACCCTTGGATTTGGCAATTACTTCATCCTGCACGTTCTTTGGTGCAGCTTCATAATGATCAAACTCCATCGTAGAGGTAGCACGTCCAGAGGTAATCGTACGCAACTGCGTAACGTAACCAAACATTTCGGAAAGAGGCACCAATGCTTTGATAACTTGAGAACCATTACGGCTATCCATACCTTGCAATTGGCCACGGCGACGGTTCAAGTCACCCATTACGTCACCCATGTTTTCCTCTGGTGTCAACACTTCGATCTTCATGATTGGCTCCATCAACACAGGTTTACACTTTGGCAGGGCCTCACGGAACGCTGTACGAGCTGCAATTTCAAATGAAAGGGCATCAGAGTCGACATTGTGGAACGAGCCATCTACCAAACGCACTTTCATGCCTGTAAGCGGGAAACCAGCAAGCACACCATTTACCATGGCAGACTCGAAGCCCTTCTGTACGGAAGGAATAAATTCCCTAGGAATAGCTCCACCCACAATCTCATTGACGAATTGTAAGTTTCCTTTGTCGTAGTCCTCATCCTTAGGAGATATAATCACTTGTATATCGGCAAACTTACCACGACCACCTGTTTGTTTCTTGTATACTTCGCGGTGAGAAGCTTCACCAGTAATGGCTTCTTTGTAAGCTACCTGAGGAGCTCCTTGATTGACCTCGACCTTAAACTCGCGTCTCAAGCGGTCTATCAAAATATCCAAGTGCAGCTCGCCCATTCCCCTGATAACGGTTTGACCTGTTTCTTCATCCGTTTTTACCACGAAAGTAGGATCCTCTTCGGCCAACTTACCTAAGGCAATACCTAATTTATCCACATCAGCTTGTGTCTTAGGTTCTATTGCCAAGCCAATTACCGGCTCTGGGAAAGTCATGGATTCCAACACAATTGGGTTCTTTTCGTCGCAAAGCGTATCACCAGTTTTGATATCCTTAAACCCAACTACGGCACCAATGTCTCCAGCGCTGATATTGGGGATAGGGTTTTGCTTGTTGGCGTGCATTTGGAAAATACGCGAGATACGTTCTTTGTTCTCCGAACGCGCATTGTACACATAAGATCCTGCATCCAAATTTCCAGAATACACACGGATAAAACAAAGGCGACCTACGAATGGATCGGTAGCGATTTTAAATGCCAAAGCAGCAAAAGGATCGCTCACGGAAGGCTTACGAATAATCTCGTTTCCATTTCTCGGATCAGTACCTTTTACAGCCTCTTGGTCAAGCGGCGAAGGCAACAATTCCATCACTAAGTCCAACATGGTCTGTACACCCTTGTTCTTGAAGGATGAACCGCACACCATGGGTACGATCGCATTGTCGATAACCGCTTTACGAAGCGCATCCAATACTTCACGTTCCGTGATAGAGTCCGGATCCTCGAAGAATTTCTCCATCAATGACTCGTCATAACCGGCTACCGATTCCAGCAATTTCTCTCTCCACTCAGCTACTTCCTCTACCATATCCTCGGGAATCGGCACTTCAGTAAAGGTCATTCCCTTGTCTTCCTCATTCCATATGATACCACGGTTATTGATCAAGTCAACCACTCCCTTGAAACTGTCTTCAGCACCAATAGGTAATTGCAATGGAATAGCATCTGCGCCCAGCATTTCCTTCACTTGTTTTACCACCTTTAGGAAATCTGCTCCGGAACGGTCCATCTTATTGACAAATCCGATACGTGACACTTTATAGTTATCGGCCAAGCGCCAGTTGGTTTCGGACTGAGGTTCTACACCATCTACAGCCGAAAACAAAAACACCAAACCATCCAATACGCGCAAAGAGCGGTTTACCTCCACGGTAAAGTCTACGTGTCCGGGAGTATCTATGATGTTCACCTGATATTTGTTATCACGGTAATTCCAGAAAACCGTGGTAGCTGCGGATGTGATGGTTATACCACGCTCTGCTTCCTGAACCATCCAGTCCATCGTGGAGGCTCCTTCGTGTACTTCACCAATCTTGTGATTTACACCTGCGTAATAAAGGATACGCTCGGTAGTAGTGGTCTTACCGGCATCGATGTGCGCAGCAATACCAATGTTTCTTGTATATTTTAGATCTCTTGCCATTTTTGTCTTTCTACACCGCCTACCAGCGGTTATTTTATTCTCTTTCTACGATCAATTTTTGAACGTTATACCATTTAACAAGATGGGAAAACAAAAAACACAGATTAAAGTATGGACGCATCGTTCTGAAACGAAACTTATGCGTGCAAAACTCCAATCTGTGTTGCCATTTCCTTCCTGTTAGAATCTGAAATGAGAGAATGCCTTATTGGCTTCTGCCATTTTATGGGTATCCTCTTTTTTCTTCACTGCCGCACCTTCACCTTTGGAGGCAGATATGATTTCACCGGCAAGCTTTTCAAACATGGTTTTTTCCCCACGTCTACGGGCATAACTGATTAACCATTTCATTCCTAGGGCAATCTTGCGCTCAGGACGAACTTCGGTAGGCACCTGAAAATTAGCACCACCTACACGACGTGACTTCACCTCTACGGCCGGCATCACATTGTTAAGGGCTTTCTTCCAAGTTTCCAATCCGTTTTCGCTCGTTCTCTTCTCAACTAAATCAACTGCGTTGTAAAAAATGCTATAAGCAATGGATTTCTTGCCATCGTACATCATATTGTTTACAAAACGTGTTACCTGAACATCATTAAACTTTGGATCAGGCAAAATGATTCTTTTCTTTGGTTTTGACTTTCTCATCTCTCTTTCCTCCGTTTAATTATTTCTTCTTTCCTTTTGCAGGTGCAGCCGCTGGCTGTCCTGGTTTCGGACGTTTTGTACCATACTTAGAACGACGTTGGTTACGACCGGCTACACCGGAAGTATCCAAAGCACCACGGATGATGTGGTAACGAACACCTGGCAAGTCCTTTACACGACCACCACGAATCAATACGATCGAGTGCTCTTGCAGGTTGTGTCCTTCACCAGGGATGTAAGCATTCACTTCTTTTCCGTTGGTCAAACGAACACGGGCTACCTTACGCATGGCTGAGTTTGGTTTCTTAGGGGTAGTGGTGTATACACGTGTACACACGCCTCTTCGCTGTGGACTGCTGTCCAACGCTGGAGATTTACTCTTATCTTCCAGAGCTACTCTACCTTTTCTAACTAATTGTTGAATAGTAGGCATTTAACGTTTTTTAATTTGCTTTTTATCCTATTTATTTAAGGTCTGCAAAAGTATGAAAAGTTTTCCGCTTTGTAAAGCCTTGAAGCAAAATTCTTTATTTCTTTCCAATCTTCTTTTGTATAACACGTTTTTTTCTCAATTTAGGCTAATATCAATGGGGTTTATGACAAATAAAAAGCAGCAAAACCTAGAAGTATGGATGCGAGGCCCAATAGCCGACATCCCTCCCTTGCTACAACCCGTGGCACATGCCCTCCTGCAAGCGCAAGAGGAAATTCATTTATGTATGATAGATTTTCCAAAAGAGAAGCTATGGATTAAGCGATTTGGGTTGGCATCTACCGCTTTTCACCTGCAACATATAGCTGGCGTCTTAGACCGGATGGCTACCTATGCCCGACAGGAGATGCTCAATGAAAAGCAGCTTCAGGAATTAGCACAGGAAGGAAAAGAGAACACAGCTATCAGCGTCAAAGAATTGCTCAGCAAATTAGATGCGCAAACAATGGATTTCATACTGCAACTACGCCATACCGATAGCCGAGAATTGACAGCTGCAAGGGGTATAGGACGAAAACAAATCCCTACCACTTTAATCGGATTACTTTTCCATGCCGCAGAGCACACGCAAAGACACGTCGGGCAACTTTTAGTCACCGTTAAGGCCATTAAAAACAACGAAATCATTAAAAACACCGATTAAGAGAGGCAAGAATCCAAAAAAACAAACAAATGGTGATAAGTTTGTAACTATTTTGCCATTATTCCCAAATATTAACAATATTTCACGATTGGTGTTGCCTAAACAACGGACAATACTTAGTTTTGCCCCCAAGATGGTGAAGTGGTTAATAAGGTTTCTATCGCTTTGTATATTCCTGCTAATTGGGACTGCCCTGCTATCTGCTCGTCCACATCAGGGAAATGAGCACTATCCCATATTAAAAAGCCAAGGTAATCGACAGCATCTAGCTTTCGGGGCGGGAACACACAACAGCCATTTCTTGGTTGTTAAACATCCCTCATCTGACATATATAAAGAAAAAGAAAAGCTAACGGCTGAAGATAGCAAAGACGAAGACGACGAATTATCTTCTTTTCGCCGGTACTCAGAAATTGGCAACTACTTTTGCAGCATATTCTATAACCAGACATTGGCATATCTGAGCAAAAGTCATCAATCCAGCTTGCCGCTCTGTACACATTTTTCTTATTACGCTCCCCATTCCTATCTCCTATTTCAGGTTTTTCGGATTTGATTTTGCAAAGCTTACGCAGGTATCTATCCTATAGTTGACCTGCCTCCCCACTAATTCATTTTCACGTCGTAACATCCCATTAGCTATTGGAAAGGATGTGTTCTCGCGTGATGTGCTTGCATTTTTTTAAATTATTTTCAACGAAATCACATTGCTCAAAAAGCAAATTCTTATGAAGAGATTGTTCATGTTCATGAGCTGTTGCGTCCTACTGTGGCATAGCAGCTGCCAGTCAAAAAGTGAAGAAAAAGAAGAAGAAAACCAGTTTCTCGTCACTAGCCCCGTCCAGATGGACACGTCTATCACCAAAGACTATGTTTGCCAAATTCGTGCTATACAGCATATCGAACTAAGGGCTCAAGAGAGAGGCTACCTACAGCAGATTTTTGTGGATGAGGGACAATTTGTCAAGAAGGGACAGCTGCTGTTCCGCATCATGCCCAAACTGTATGAAGCAGAAATGCAACGGGCAAAAGCCGAAGCCGATTTTGCCGAAATAGAATATCAAAACACCCAGAAACTGGCAGACAGCAATATCGTAGCACCCAATGAGCTAGCCATGGCCAAGGCCAAATTGGACAAGGCCAATGCCGAGTTGTCCTTATCCCGTGTGCATCTCGAATTTACAGAGATACGGGCACCTTTTGACGGCATCATAGATCGGTTTCACGTGAGGCAGGGAAGCCTTGTAGACGAAGGAGATTTGCTGACCGAGCTTTCGGACAACAGCAAAATGTGGGTATACTATAATGTTCCCGAGGCCGAATACCTAGACTACCGAACGGCAGTCAAAAAGGACAGCTTGGTAAATGTCAGCTTGCTAATGGCCAACAACAAACTATTTGAATATCCGGGGGTAGTGGAGACCATAGAGGCCGATTTCAACAACGAGACCGGCAATATCGCCTTTAGAGCCGCCTTTCCCAATCCAAAGGGATTGTTGAGACATGGTGAAACAGGTAGCATACGGATGATCGAGTCGATTGGGAATGCGCTTATTATTCCGCAAAAGACCACTTTTGAAGTCCTCGAAAAGAAATACGTTTATACAATAGACAAAGATAACATCGTCAAAGCGAGACCCATAACCATCGCCGCGGAATTGCCCCACATCTACATTGTGCAAGATGGCCTCGACAAAAACGAAAAAATTCTTTTAGAGGGCCTCAGTAAGGTCAATGAGAACAGCAAGATCAGCTACGATTTTATGGATCCCAAAAAAGTGATATCCAACTTAGAATTGTACGCCGAGTAGTCGGTGTTCGTCTATCATGTTGCTTGGCTTTGTGGTAAGCATTCACAAAATGCTCATCCCGACATAGGTCGGGACCTCGCCATTTTCAATTTCATGTACCCCACAAAGCACCATCTGATTTGACCTCCGATCATATCGACATACGTTAATTAAATACTTATAAAAAACATCATATGTTTAGCAAAATCATTCATAGGCCAGTATTTGCGATAGTAATTTCGGTCATCATTGTCTTCGTGGGTACGCTGGCCATCAAGCAGCTGCCTACTTCACAATTCCCCGATATTGCGCCCACAACGGTCAATATATTTATCGCTTACCCCGGTTCCAGTGCAGACGTACTGGTAAAGACATCTCTGATCACACTGGAAAATGCCATCAACGGAGTTCAAGGCATGCGCTACATCGCTACCGATGCTACCAGCGCCGGCGAGGCGACCTTACGTATCATTTTCGAACCGGGTACAGACCCCAACGAGGCCGTTGTGCTGGTAAAGACAAGGGTAGACCAGGTGATGCCGCTCTTGCCCGAACTGGTCCAACGTGAAGGGGTCATCGTTACGCCCATCCAGCCCAGCATGTTGATGTACGTCAACCTATACAGTACGGATGAACACATCGACGAAAAGTTCCTATACAACTATGCCACCGTCAATATGATTCCCGAGATAAACCGCGTCAAAGGTATTGCGCGGTCGCAGATATTGGGCAGCCGCCGGTATGCCATGCGCGTTTGGCTGAACCCCGACCGCATGCGGGCATACCATATTTCCGTGGACGAAGTAATGGATGCCATGGCCGAACAAAGCATCGTGGGGCGCCCGGGCAGGATAGGCCAGAGCTCGGGCATAGCCGCTCAATCGCTGGAATACGTGCTCACCTACAAGGGATGGTACAACAAGCCTGAAGAATATGAGGACATCATCATCCGGGCCAACTCCAAAGGCGAGAGCATTCACCTGAAAGACATCGCCAAGGTAGAACTGGGTAGTGAGTTTTTTGACATCTACTCCAATCTGGACGGACACCCTTCGGCCTCCATCATGCTGAACCAAAACTACGGAAGCAATGCCAGTGAGGTCATCGAACAAGTGAAGGCCTCCCTCGAAGAAATGAAAAAAGATTTTCCTCCAGGGGTAGATTATAAGATCAGTTACGACGTTTCCCAATTCCTGGATGCCTCTATAGAACAGGTGGTGCACACGTTGCGAGATGCGTTTATTCTGGTGGCGCTGGTAGTATTCATCTTTTTGGGCGACTGGCGGTCAACGCTCATACCCATTCTGGCCGTTCCGGTGTCGCTTATCGGCGCCTTTTTCGTCATTCAGCTATTTGGGCTGTCCATCAACCTGGTCACCTTGTTCGCTCTGGTACTGGCCATCGGTATCGTTGTGGACGATGCCATTGTGGTGGTCGAGGCCGTACATGCCAAGATGGAAGAAAAGCACCTCTCCCCCTATCATGCGGTCAGGGAGGTAATGAAAGAAATCAGCGGAGCCATTATAGCGATCACGGCCGTTATGGTTTCCGTATTTCTTCCCATTTCGTTTATGACGGGGCCAGTGGGCACCTTCTATCGCCAATTTTCCATTACCATGGCCAGTTCCATTGTCATTTCGGCACTGATTGCGTTGACCCTAACACCGGTCTTATCGGCCATGTTGCTGAAAAATAATCATGGCAAGCCAAAAAAGCACAACCTCTTTACCCGGTTTATAGACGGTTTCAACAGGTTGTTCGACAAGCTGACGGGAAAATACGTGGGTCTTTTAAGAAGGATCGTCGACCGAAAAACAGTGACCTGGGTAGTCCTATTGGCTTTTTGCGTGGGTATATACGTACAAAATAAGGTCTTGCCTGGAGGCTTCATCCCCAGTGAAGATCAGGGTACCATTTATGCGATCATCCAAACGCCCCCGGGATCGACATTAGAAACGACCAATGACGTGGCAAGAAAGCTCCAAAAGATCTGCGAGGAGATAGAGGGTGTAGAATCTGTTTCCTCATTGGCAGGTTATGAGATCATGACCGAAGGCCGCGGTTCCAATGCCGGCACCTGTCTCATCAACCTCAAAAGCTGGTCTGAGAGAGAACATGCCGTTACGGAAATCATGGAAGAGCTGGAAGAAAAGTCCAAAGGCCTTGGCGCCATTATTGAGTTTTTTGAGCCTCCAGCTATTCCCGGTTTTGGTTCTTCAGGTGGTTTTTCATTGCGTTTGCTGGAAAAAAAGGCTTCCGATGATTATCAAAACTTTGACAAGGTAAATAAGGAGTTTATGGCCAACCTAAGGAAACGCAAGGAGCTAACGGGTATCTTCACCTTCTTTGCGGCCAACTATCCGCAATATGAATTGATCATAGACAACAAAGCGGCCATGCAAAAAGGCGTGTCCATAGGCAAGGCCATGGAAAACCTGGACATCTTGATCGGTAGTACCTACGAACAGGGTTTTATCCGCTTTGGGCAGTTTTTCAAAGTATACGTCCAGTCGGCACCCGAGTTCAGACGGCTCCCTTCTGATGTACTCAACCTTTTCATCAAAAACGAAGAGGGCGAAATGGTCCCTTATTCCTCTTTCATGAAGCTCAGGAAAACACAGGGGCCTAATGAGATCACCCGCTACAACATGTACAATTCGGCGGCAATACGCGGGCTCCCGGCATCGGGCTATACTACGGCAGAGGCTATCCAAGCCATTAAGGAAACGGCCGACGAGACCTTGCCCAATGGCTATGGTATCGCCTGGGAAGGCCTTTCGTATGACGAGGCCCAAAGAGGCAATGAGTCACTCTATATTTTCATGGTCGTACTGGTATTTGTCTATCTCGTATTGGCCGCACAATACGAAAGCTTTATCCTGCCCTTGGCCGTAATATTATCGCTGCCCATTGGCGTATTTGGTTCTTTGTTTATGCTTAAAGCCATGGGCTTGGCCAATGATATCTATGCGCAGGTTGGGTTGATCATGCTGGTAGGCTTGTTGGGCAAGAATGCCGTATTGATCATCGAGTTTGCCGTCCAGCGGCATCAGCAGGGAGCTACCATTTTAGAGGCGGCCATAGAAGGTGCAAAAGTCCGTTTTAGGCCGATCTTAATGACCTCATTTGCCTTTGTCGCTGGAATGATTCCATTGATTTTCGCCTCTGGCGCTGGTGCTATCGGAAATCATACTATTGGCTCGGCCGCCGCTGGAGGCATGCTGTTCGGCACCGTGTTCGGAGTTATAATTGTACCTGGCCTGTATTACATTTTTGGAAAACTAGCTGCCCGCCGCCAGCTAATCAAGGACGAAGACGAGAATCCATTAACTGAATAATTAGAACATCATGCTTAGACACAGAAAGTATAAACACCTACTAGGTTTTATTTGCATTTCCCTGGCATATTCGGCCTGCAAGGTACCTGTCCTAGTAGAAAAAACAGCGGATAGGACCGTTCCTGCGAGTTACAACAACTCGCAGGACACCACCAATATAGCAAAGGCAAGCTGGAAGGAATACTTTACCGATCCCGACCTCAGCGCACTGATTGACACCGCATTGAAAAACAACCAGGAACTGAACATCACCTTGCAGGAAATAGAAATTGCCCGCAACGAGATTAGGGCACGGAAAGGAGAATACCTGCCATTCGTGGGGATAAAAGGGGGTGCCGGCTTCGATAAAGTAGGGCGTTATACAAGCCGTGGGGCTAGCGAGGCCAACCTAGACATCAAGCCGGGAAGGGAGACGCCAGAACCGCTGCCAGATTTCCTGGCAGGCGCCTTTGCAAGTTGGGAGATCGACATTTGGAACAAGCTGCATAATTCGAAGAAAGCAGCAATAAACAAGTATCTAGCTACCGTAGAGGGAAAAAATTTCGTCATTACCAACCTCATTGCCGAAATTGCCAATTCCTATTACGAGCTGCTGGCGCTAGATAATCAACTGGCCATTGTGACGCAAAATATCGAAATTCAAAACAACGCACTCAAAGTGGTTAAACTGCAAAAAGAGGCCACTCGGGTAACGGAATTGGCGGTACGTAGGTTTGAGGCAGAAGTGCTCAATACCACCAGCCTGCAATATGATATCCAGCAGCAGATAGTCGAGACGGAGAACAGGATTAATTTTCTTTTGGGGAGGTATCCGCAACCGATACCGCGAAATCGAGAAGCATTCGAACGCCCTTTGCCCTCCTCCATCCATGCTGGTCTTCCCGCACAGTTACTAGACAACCGTCCAGATATCAAGCAAGCAGAGATGGAATTGGCGGCATCCAAACTAGATGTAAAAGTAGCCAAGGCGGCGTTCTACCCATCCTTAGGGATATCGGCAGGCATTGGCTATCAAGCCTTCAATCCCAAGTACCTAATACGGACGCCCGAGTCGCTCCTCTACTCTCTGGGAGCTGATTTAGTAGCCCCTCTGGTCAATAAAAATGCCATCAAGGCAGACTATTCCAGTGCCAATGCCAAGCAGATACAGGCTGTTTACCAGTACGAGCGAACCATCCTAAATGCGTATATCGAAGTCGCCAACCAGTTGGCCAAAGTGGACAATCTAAAACAGAGCTATGACCTTAAAACAAAACAGGTACAAGCGCTCATGCAGTCCATTACCATTTCCAACAACCTGTTTGGCTCGGCTAGGGCAGATTATATGGAAGTCCTGCTTACTCAGAGAGACGCATTGGAATCGAGGTTTGAACTAGTAGAAACGAGGATGAAACAGATGCATGCACTGGTAGATATCTATAAAGCGCTTGGCGGTGGCTGGAATTGAGTGACCGAGAAAACGACACCGACAATTCCAGTCATTTTCCGTACCTTTGCCACTTATGATTTCAATTAGCAATCTCTCCCTCAGATTTGGGAAACGTGTTTTATTCGACGAAGTTAACTTAAAATTCACGCCGGGCAACTGTTACGGCATTATAGGTGCCAATGGCGCGGGAAAATCTACTTTCCTGAAGATCATTACGGGTGATGTAGATCCAACCACTGGTTCGGTGAGCATCACCCCTGGTGAGCGTATGGCCGTACTAAGTCAAAATCACTATGCTTTTGACGAATTTACGGTCATCGAAACAGTGATGATGGGGCACAAAAAGCTGTATGACATCATGAAGGAAAAAGATGCCATATATCTAAAGGAAGACTTTACCGATGCAGATGGCGAACGAGCAGGCGAGCTGGAAAATTTGTTTGCCGAGATGGATGGATGGAGCGCCGAGAACAATGCGGCTACGCTATTGAGCAATCTGGGCATTAAAGAAGACCTGCATTATAAATTGGTAAAAGAGCTGGATGGCAACCAAAAAGTACGTGTTCTATTGGCACAGGCCCTCTTTGGCGACCCTGACATTCTGGTGCTCGATGAGCCTACCAACGACTTGGACATCGACACCATCGCTTGGCTGGAGAATTTCTTGGCCGATTATCAAGGTCTGGTATTGGTGGTATCGCACGACCGTCACTTCCTCGATGCCGTGTGTACCCATGTCGTAGACATCGACTTTAGCAAGATCACCATTTACTCCGGCAACTATACTTTCTGGTACGAATCTAGCCAGTTGGCATTAAAGCAACGGGCAGACCAGAACAAAAAACTGGAAGACAAAGTAAAAGAATTACAGGAATTTATCCGCAGATTCAGTGCCAATGCCTCTAAGTCAAAACAGGCTACCAGTCGTAAAAAAGCTTTGGATAAGATCAATCTGGATGACATTAAGCCTTCCAGTCGCAAATATCCAGCCATCATGTTCAACGACATGAATCGCGAACCTGGAGATCAGATCCTGCAGGTGGAAAATCTTGGGAAGACTTTAAACGGTGAGGTATTGTTCGACAAAGTCAACTTTATGATGAATAAAGGGGATAAAATAGCCGTGCTTTCGGAAAACAGCTTGGCCACTTCGGCCTTCTACGATATCCTCACAGGTAGGGACAAGGATTTCAAAGGCGAATTTAAGTGGGGAGTCACCATCAGTACAGCTGATATCCCCATGGATAACAGCAGCTTTTTTGATGGCAAGGACGAAAATCTTATCGATTGGCTGAGGGAATACTCAGAAGCGGACCAGGACGACCAATATATCCGTGGCTTCTTGGGCAAAATGCTATTCAGTGGTGAAGAAGTGCTCAAAAAATGCTCCGTACTCTCGGGAGGAGAGAAAATGCGCTGCATGTTCTCCCGTATGATGTTGCAACGGGCCAATATGCTATTGTTCGATGAACCTACAAACCATTTAGATCTCGAGTCCATCACCGCGTTGAACAACGGGATGAAAGATTTCAAAGGCTCTATCTTGTTCACCTCTCGTGACCATGAGTTGACTCAAACGGTGGCCAATCGCATTATTGAACTTACTCCCAATGGCATCATAGACAAATTGATGAGCTACGATGAGTATATCAATAATGAAGACATAGACAAGCAAAGGGCCGCCCTCTACGCATAACACTATATCATTTTATGAAAAGACCTACAGTGAGCATCAAGCTATGTTGCTGTAGGTCTTTTGCTTGATAAGGCAAAACTATTTGCTGTATGCCGTATAACAAACTTAAATTGACCGTACTTCCATTGCGTTCAGGCGACAACGGATAGCCGTAGCTCAACCCAAGGTGCCCAAGGCCTCCCCGGAAGGTATCGTTTCCCAAGCGAGGGGCATAACCTGCGCTGCCAAGGACAAAGAGCTCTCCAGAAACAAAATTTTCCGACAGTTTAGCCCGCAAATCGGCAAAGAAAGGCAATACCCTGAACCTGCTGCTAAAAAGTCCCTCTGGGCGCCGACCTGCGCTATATACCTCATTTCCCAGACCGAAGCCCAGAAAAAAGCTGTCGTTGAAATTCCTTCCTAATGCCAGTCGCATCCTATAACCACTCAGCACCTGCCCGTCAATCGGTTCTTGCTCATTGAGTCCCAAGATGCCACCTGCTTCCAACACCGTATATACCTTTCGCTCCTGAGCCACAGCAGGTATTCCAAAAACAAACAGTCCCAATAGGCTCAATAGCATATATCTCCATGCAAATCTGTAGTTATTCATCCTGTATTTAATCCGTTTTTTAATGTAAAATCTTAAACATCAATTCCTTGTATAAATCCGCCATTTCCATATTTTGCGCGCCTACTCCTTTCGATTTGAGATCGTACTCGCGCAAGTACCCTATGATCTGAGCCAATTTTCCGGAGTGGTAATTCCTGGCCGCCAGCTCATAATCTTTAATAAAGAAACTATGCATACCCAATGCTTTTGAAGCAACCGCAGGGTTCTTGTCAGGAAGCGCGTGATACTTGAGCACCTTGACAAAATAGGAATACAAGAATCCCATAACCACCACGAAGGGATTCGACTTGGGATTGGCGGCAAAATAGTCCACGATCTGATTGACCTTGAACACATCCCGTCGACCCAGCGCAGCCTGTAATTCAAATACGTTGAAATCCTTGCTGATGCCGATGTTGTTTTGTACGTCGGCCATGGTAATTTCACGGTCTCTTGGTACATTGAGCAAAAGTTTGTCCAGCTCGTTGGCCACCTTGGAAAGTTCCGTACCCAGGTATTCTCCCATCAAGGCCCCTGCCTGTGGGTGTATCCGTGCACCATGCTCCAGTACATAGTCGTTGATCCATGCCCCCAGTTTATTGTCATATATCTTGGCCGATTCCAAGACTACACCTTGTTTCTCTATTGCCTTATAAATCTTTTTCCGTTTGTCGAACTTCCCATATTTATAAGCAAAAACCAAGACCGTGCTGTTCAGTGGCTTCTCTACATAGGATTGCAGCAGTTCATCCGCTTTATCCCATTTGAGATTTTGCGCTTCCTTGACCACGATGACCTGGTAATCGCTCATCATGGGATAACGCTTTGCGGCATTGACCACGGTTGCCCAATCTATATCCTTACCGTACAATATCGTTTGGTTAAACCCTTTTTCCGCGTCGCTCAGGATATTTTTCTCGATGTAATCGCTCAGTAGATCAATGTAATAGGCCTCCTCTCCATGAAACAGATAGACGGGCTTTAGCTTACGCTGTTTCAGATCGGAAAGGACTTGTTGTACGCTCATGTATTGTTATTTTTAAAACAGCAAAATAACAATTAATTTTGGAAATGTTTAAGCCGGTTCCCTTGAATTTACCCCCTTACCCCTTTTCCTTAAAACAGGATGCCGATAGATTGCTGATTTTCGATGAACTGCGCAAAAAGCATTTGCTGCTCACGCCCGAAGAGTGGGTGAGGCAACATTGGATACAGCACCTCATTTCCAATAAAAATTTTCCAAAAGCACTTATACAGGCCGAAGGCGGCCTCAGGCTGAACAGCTTGCAAAAACGTACCGATCTAGTGTTATTTAACAGGGATGGCAATCGGCTGCTTATTGCCGAGTTCAAAGCTCCCACCGTAAAGATCACCCAAAAGGTTTTTGACCAAATTGCCCGCTACAACATGGTACATCGCGTGAAATACCTCTTGGTAAGCAACGGATTGGAGCATTACTATGCCTTGGTCGATTTTAACTTGCAATCGTATCGCTTCCTTCCAGAGCTACCCGTATACGAAGAGCTATAGAAGCAATGGGTTGTTTAATCTAAAAGGCCGCCCATACAAACAACCCCATACCTGCACACATCGGTGATCATGCGTATCACACCTATGCCGCTGCCCTCGATATATACCAAGTGGCTGATTATGTTTACCCACATGAGTCATCCATTTACGGAGTGGCCAAGTATGACAACAAATGGCCAGGCGCAAGAATTAAAAAAACGATTAACTTTACGAAAAAAAACATGCAGCGCATTTTCTTAAAAGCATGGACATTTCTATTTCTGGCCTTGGCGCTGCTGATCGCCTGGCTGCCTTGTAAATCACAGGATTTCAAGAGCCGCCCCAGAGAAGTAATGATCTATAACGTGGTGGCCCATACGACCATGGGCAAGGTAAAGGGGATATTCGAACGGAATACCGGAGACAGGATATTCATCACTACCAAGAAGGGCGAGTACGTGACCATCAACGTGACCGACCTGAAAAAGCTAAAGGTGAAGGACAGGCCAAAGAAGAGGGTACTACGTCCCTTTGACTACATGCGTCCCACTTCGGACGACTATAACCCCAACGGTACGCTCAAACAAAGCTATCTGGACGATCCGCCTAGCCTGGGCGAGCAGCTTTTCGTGGCGGGTACGCTTACGTTCTTAGAAGTGACCTACTATGCGATATACGACAAATTCGTGAACCTGGCCAAATTCAAGATCAACAGGGACATGGATACCTATCACAGCCTATTGGACGAGATAAGCCCCTATGCTCTTTACTATCAATCCGCTCCACAATATGAACTGGAACTGCTCAACAAACTGAGCAAAAAGCCATGAGCTGGACTTTGGAGCCAACGTTGAGAAAGCAGGTGGCTCGTATCGCTTTCTTCCAAAGCTCCCCGTATACGAAGGGTTATAAAACAACAAAGGCGGACCATGAAATCCGCCTTTGTTGTTTTGTCACATCTGACAATTACTATTTATTTCCTACGCTCAATTCAACTACCTTGGTATAGATGAACTCCATCGCCTTATGCGAAGACTTCACCGGATTTTCCTTTTTGAAATCCTCCAATAGATTCACGTCGATATTATCTGTGCGTTCGATATCCAGTTTGCCGCCAAGGCAGGGGTATTTCGTAGTAATATCGCCTTCTTCGTTGAAGTCCTGAATAACAGCAAAACCATCATCAGCCGCATAGAAATTGCTGAACGTAATGGGCAAGAAGTTATTCAACTTCACTAAATCCTTCAAGGTGGCCCCTACGCCTATACCCTCTTCCAAGTGGTAATCGCCAAACTCCTGTGCAACGCTCAGTTTCTCCGCTTTACTAAACGGCGCATCGTTTTCCGTCCATGTCACGATCACTTCTTGAGGAGTACCTTCCCAAAGATAAGTTGTTTTCACTCCGCCCGTCAAGGTAGAGTCTTTCACATTCTCGGCGCCAAATTCGTTTACCAAATCATCATGGCTATAGCTCAATTTCACCTTGCCAATTCCTTCACAGGTAATCAAATTGGGGTCTTGCGTAGTTTCGTCAGTTTCTTTCTTTTCGTTCGAATTACAGGAAGCCACAACAAGTGCTATCAGTGCCATTCCAATAAGTTTCTTCTTCATGTCTAATCGTTTTTAAAATTATGGTTTATTGTAAATAGTTATCGGCATTAATTATCGCTTTTTATTGGGCAAGAGCACTCAAACTTTCTTTCAGCATCTGTATCTTAGCTTCCGCATCCGCTTTCTTGTTCCGCTCGTTTTCCACTATCTCTGCCTTGGCATGCTGTACAAATCGCTCATTGTTCAGTTTTTTATCCACAGACGCCAAGAAACCTACCAAATAGGCTATCTCTTTCTCTATTCTTTCTTTTTCGGCCTCAATATCTATATTTTGAGCTATAGAAACAAAAAATTCGTCCCTTTCCACTATAAATGATACAGCAGCGGTTTGCTTTTCCTCCACCGCCTGCAGTTCGCTAACGTTACCAAGTTTTTTGATCAGTTCCTGATAAAGGCTATAGTCTACATCACCATTACGCTTTACCGCCAGTGGCAATGCCTCCTTGGGAGAGAGCTGCTTGCTGTTGCGTACATTACGTATTTCTGATATGATATGCTTGAGGATGGAAAAATCCTTGATCAACTTGGCATCCACATCGCCCGCCAAAGGATAGCGGGAAACTATGCAGCAATCCAGTTCGCTACGCGGGCCAAAAAGTTCATCATGCCACAGCTCTTCCGTGATGAAAGGCATGAAAGGATGCACCAATGAAAGTATCTGTTCAAAGAAGTCCTTAGTGGCTTCAAATAGCTCCCTTGGAATAGGCTGTTGATAGGCTGGCTTCACCATTTCCAAATACCAGGAACAAAAATCGTCCCACACCAATTTATAAATACTCATTAGGGCATCAGAAAGGCGATATTCGGCAAAATGACCATCTATTTCGAGCACAGCCTCATTGAAGCGATTGGCAAACCATGCTACCGCTTTCTTCTCTCCTTCATTGGCTTTGCTGTCCGTCACCTCCCATCCTTTCAACAAGCGGAAGGCATTCCAAATCTTATTGGCAAAATTGCGCCCTTGCTCGCAATAGGAAACATCGAACATAAGGTCGTTGCCCGCTGGTGATGAAAGCAGCATGCCCACGCGGACACCATCCGTACCATATTGCTTCATCAGTTCTATGGGATCTGGTGAGTTGCCCAATGATTTGGACATCTTGCGGCCGAGCTTATCGCGAACTATCCCTGTGAGATATACATTCTTAAATGGTGCCTGCCCCCTGAACTCGTGTCCGGAAATAATCATCCTTGCCACCCAGAAAAAGAGGATTTCTGGAGCCGTCACCAAATCGTTGGTCGGATAGTAATAATTGATATCCGCCCCATCGGGATCCTTAAAGCCATCGAAAACGGAGATAGGCCACAGCCCCGAGCTGAACCAAGTATCCAATACGTCCTCCTCTTGGCGTAGCCCATCGGCGCTTTTCGACTGACTCTCCAATTCCTTGCGGGCTTCGGCCTCCGTCTTGGCAACTACCCACTCCCCTTTGTCGTTGTACCAAGCGGGAATGCGCTGTCCCCACCACAGTTGACGTGATATGTTCCAATCCTTCACGTTCTCCATCCAATGGCGATAGGTATTGATAAATTTGTCGGGTATCAGCTTCACCTCGCCATTGAGCACGTAGTCCAAAGCTGGTTTGGCCAACTGCTCCATCTTCAAGAACCACTGCATGGATAGCTTTGGCTCTATGGCGGCATCCGTGCGCTCCGAAAAGCCCACTTGCGACTTATAGTCTTCCACTTTCTCCAGTTGACCCGTTTCTTCCAAAAGTTTAGCTACTTTCTTCCGGGCAATGAATCGGTCCTCCCCTACCAAGATCTGTGCTTTTTCATTGAGGGTACCATCGTCGTTTAGGATGTCGATTACCTCCAACTGGTGCTTTTGCCCAAGCTCGTAGTCATTTAAGTCGTGAGCTGGTGTCACTTTCAGGCAACCGGTACCGAAATCCATTTCCACGTACTCGTCCTCGATGATCGGAATTACTCTGTTGACGAGTGGTACCAGCACCTTCTTACCCTTCAACCAGGCATATCGCTCGTCATTGGGATTGATACACACCGCCGTATCGGCCATGATGGTTTCCGGTCTTGTCGTCGCAATCACTATATAAGGTTGTGAGTTGCCAGTTGTGGGTTGTGAGTTGTCTGTTGTGGGTTGTGAGTTGTGGGTTGTGGGTTGTGAGTCGTCAGCCATCTGATGTCCGATGTCTGCTACCTCATACCTAACATAATATAGCTTCTGATTGACTTCCTTACGAATCACCTCTTCATCCGATACCGCCGTTTTTCCCTGTGGATCCCAGTTTACCATGCGGATACCCCGATAGATAAGTCCTTTCTTATAGTAATGGATGAAGGTATCTATTACGGCATCGCTCAAATCGGGCTCCATGGTGAAACGTGTACGATCCCAGTCGCAAGAAGCACCCAGTTTTTTTAACTGCTCCAGGATAATACCACCGTATTTTTCCTTCCATTCCCAAGCGTAGGTCAAAAATTCCGTTCGAGTGAGGTCTTTTTTACTGATACCTTTTTCCTTGAGCATCGCCACCACCTTGGCCTCCGTGGCAATGGACGCATGATCCGTACCCGGTACCCAGCAAGCATTTTTCCCTTGCATGCGAGCACGGCGAATCAGCACATCCTGAATGGTATTGTTCAACATATGCCCCATATGCAACACACCGGTCACATTGGGCGGGGGCATCACGATGGTATAAGGCTCTCGGTCATCAGGAACTGAACGGAAAAATTTCTTCTCCAGCCAATAGGCGTACCACTTATCTTCCGCTTCTTGCGGACTGTAGGTTTTTGCTATGCTCATTTCTACGCTTGTACAAAAATATAAGAGGCCAAAAATAAGAAAAATAAGGGCTTTGGAGTAAAAACAAGCACAAAATAGCTGTGGGTAGATTCAACTCACCAATGCAACTTTTTTGTCTAAGGTAGCATAAAAAATGTTCTTGGGGTTCTGGTAATCTAGTTTTTTTCTTGGCCTTGCATTGATTTTGTGCTGTATCTTTCTGATATCCTGTTCATTGAATTGTTCAAAGGGCTGCTTTTTCGGTATATACTGCCTGATAAGCTTGTTGGTGTATTCGTTGAGTCCCCTTTCCCAAGAGGAATAGGGGTGGGCGAAGAAGAAATCGGCCTCCAGTTTCTTTGCGATGAGCTTGT
>NZ_KE386609.1:0-40238 GCF_000427965.1 Olivibacter sitiensis DSM 17696
CACCAGAAACGGCAGCTTGGAACTCTCCATGATCGTACCGCTGCGCAAAGAGGTACGGAAACGGCAACTTTTGCATTCGTAACTCCATTTGCCCTGTAACCAATAATGAGAGGTGCCCCCGCATCGCTTGCAGACAACACCCTCCTTGTCCCGTTGCTCCTTGAAATGCAAACGGCAATCCTCCTCCGTACCAAAATGCGCTGTAAAACTGAATATGTTCATCGTCTATTCTTCTTGATGTGCTAATATACTAAAAATATTAGGCGTGTTTACGGAGAATCAGAAACTATTTTACGCTTTTTGATACTAACTCCATATATTTAAGGCAAAGTTTGGCTATGAGAAAGACGTTATTATTGCTTTTGATCGGTACGTTTGGTCTGGGTACGTTTTCCGGGTGTACAAAAACAGAGTATGTGGACAATATGATCAATCCCAACAGGACTTATATTAGGATTTTGACACCAGGTAATTGGCAGCGCTTAAGCAATAATCTCGTGAAATATGATGTGGCATTACCCGCGTTAGGAAGTTATTATACGGATGATCTTGTCTCTGTTGCTTTAAGTTTTGACGGGGAGGCTAGCTATGATATACTTCCGGCTACTATAGATGGGCTAGCTTATTCAGTGAATTATAGCGAAGGCTGGGTTACGGTTTTTATACAAGACCCCCTAAACGAAGATTTTCTAGTGCCAGCGCCCACAAGTTCGGTCTATATGAAAGTGGTGATCTCCGAATCGGAATATATAGATGACTAGCGGAGGAAGGTTCTGTCCTATCTTGAAGGGCTAGAGATAATCGCTGCTGTCATTAAGAAAATTTAATGTAAAAATATCATTTTCTTAATGCATATTTGCTAACTTTTTTTATTGATTAAAAATGTTAGCAAATAATTCGTCTTCTCATGGGGAGGACATGTCCTCTTGGAAGACAGCATGGTTCTATACTTCCTTTAAACTGTGGTTGCTGCTGGGTCTATGTGTTTTAATAGGGCAATTGGGCTATCTGCCTTATTTTTTCGAACAGATAGAGTTGCGTGAAGGGGTACAGCTTAACGATATGTTGTTACGATGGTTCCCATCTTATGATCTTTCTTCCCCCATTTTTATACTTATATGGGGCATCACTTTCCTATTTTTATATCGTTCGCTATATGACGCTACACTATTCGTGCAGATGTTGTACAGTTTCGTTTTTTTGATCTTCATGCGCATCGTTACGATTTCGCTGATTCCACTTGATCCGCCGGATGGGCTTATTCCCTTGGTAGATCCCATTAGCAATGCAGCTTATGGCAAGGTGGATTTCATTACGAAAGATTTGTTTTTCTCTGGACATACTTCCACCATGTTCCTTATGTTTCTCTGCTTAAGGCAGAAAACAGACAAGATAGTGGCTTTTTTTGCAGCGATAATGGTGGGGATTATGGTGCTGATCCAGCACGTGCACTATACCATAGATGTGGTAGCCGTGCCATTCTTTACTTACATTTGCTACTTCATGGCGCAGCGCCTATTGATGCTACAGACATGGATACGGCATCCCTCGTTCTCGGCCGTGGTACAGCCGGTAGAGAAGAGAGAGGTATTGAAGAAGACAAGCATCAAAAACGGATATGAAAATGAACACTCGTTTGATATAAATCAAAAATAAGATTTATATCAAACGAGATTTTTGGGAGGAGACTAGCTAGCTCAAAAGGGTGAAATCTATTTGTCTTTTTGCGAGGTTTACGCTTTTGACTTTTATTTTTACTTCATCGCCCAATTGATATTTTTTGTTTTTCCTTTGCCCGATGATAGCGTAATTCTTTTCATCTAGGGCATAAAAATCGTCTGTGATATCCCGAAGGCGAACCATGCCTTCGCATTTGTTTTCCTCTATCTCCACGTACATGCCCCATTCGGTCACTCCAGAAATGATGCCTGTATAGGCTGTCCCCACTTGGTTTTGTAAAAATTCAGCTTGTTTGTATTTGATGCTCGTGCGTTCGGCATCGGCAGCTTTCTTTTCCATGGCAGAAGCGTGCACGCAGAGCTTTTCGTATGCCTCTTGGCTGACAGAGTTACCCCCATCCAGGTAATGTTGCAATAAGCGGTGTACCATGACATCGGGGTAGCGCCTGATGGGAGAGGTGAAGTGCGTATAATAGTCAAATGCCAAGCCATAGTGGTTGTGCTTCTTGGTTGTATAGATCGCTTTAGCCATGGAACGGATGGCAAGCGTGGTTAACACATTCTGTTCTTTGGTGCCCTCTACGGACTGCATGAGGTGATTGAGTGATTTGGCGGTTTCCTTCTCGCTTTTGGTACTGATCTTGTAACCAAAACGAGCGGCAAACTGTGCAAAGTTGGTAAGGCTCTCCTCGTTGGGCGCATCGTGGTTTCGGTAAACAAAAGTGAGCTTGTTTTTCCCTCTGCCTTGCTTGCCAATAAATTCGGCTACCTTGCGGTTGGCCAGCAACATAAAGTCCTCAATGAGTTTGTGGGCGTCTTTACGCTCCTTAGTATACACACCCAAAGGCTTGCCTTCGTCGTCAAGGATGAATTTGACTTCCGTACTCTCAAAGCTGATGGCGCCGTTTTTGAATTTTCTCTCGCGCAGTATATATGCCAGTTTATTGAGCGTGAGCAGTTCATCGCTATAGGGGCCCTCCTTGTTTTCGATGACTTCTTGCGCTTCCTCATAGCTAAAGCGTTTGTCGGAATGGATGATGGTGCGTCCAAACCATTCGTCCTGCACCTGTGCCTTGTCGTCGAGCTCAAAGACGGCCGAAAAGCATAGCTTGTCTTCATTGGGCCGTAACGAGCAAAGATTGTTGGATAGCCTTTCCGGCAGCATGGGAATGACGCGATCTACCAAATAAATGGAAGTGCCACGTTCAAAAGCTTCGCTATCTAGGGCACTATCTGGCAAAACATAATGTGATACATCGGCAATATGTATGCCTATCTGGTAATGCCCATTGTCCAACTTTTGGAAAGAGATCGCATCGTCAAAGTCCTTGGCATCAACAGGGTCTATGGTGAAGGTGGTTATAGGCCTGAAATCCCTGCGTTTGGCTATTTCTGTTTCGCTTATTTCCTCAGGGATCGCCTCGGACTCGGTTTCTACCACTTTTGGAAAACTTAAGGGAAAACCGAAGTCGGCCAAGATGGCATTCATCTCCGCATTGTTTTCACCTTGTTTGCCCAATACATATTTGACGCGACCTACGGGATTTTTGCTTCCTTCGGGCCAATCTGTAATGCTCACAACAACTTTTTCGCCGTTTTTGGCACCATTTAGGTCTGCCAGGGGGACAAAGATATCGTGGATCATTTTACGGTCATCGGCGATGAGAAAGGCAAAACGAGAAGATACCTGAAGGATACCGGTAAAATCCGTTCTGTCTCGTTTGATAATTTCGACTACTTCCCCTTCTTTCTTACGTCCACGACTTTTTTCGTAGGTATATACTTTTACGGTATCTTTGTTGAGCGCATTGCGGAGCTTGCGTGGAGCAACGTATATATCTTCTTGCAGTTCATCTTCTGGAATGATATAGGCCGATCCATCGGCTGTCATATCCACTCGTCCCACGATGAAGGTTTTCAGCTCTCGAAGCGTAAACTTTCCTTTGGCTATGCGTACAAAGCGTCCGGTTTTCGAGTCCGATTCTTCATCCAATATTTCCAGTATTCCGGCTTTTGACTCTGCATCCTGAAGGTTCATCAAAGCGGCTACTTGTTTATAATTTAATGGTTTGTTTTCGCTCTTTTCGAATACGTCCGCAATCAGTTGCGTAAGCACATGGCGTATCGTATTTGTTTTTTTTACTGGCATAATGATCAATTGTATAACGGTATACAGGCTACTCGCTGTCTACCGTTTGCTAATATAGCAACATTAATTTTCTTAGTAGGTGTCCGTGTTCCAAAATTGGCAATTCTTCGTGTCGAATGATGTCATATTGGGTCAATGGATCAAAATTGGGGATGGGTTTTAAGAAGAAAATACCTAGGCTTGCACCATTGGAATCCAATATGGAAATGGAAATAAGTGGAGGGGTTTGTTAAATCGCGCTGAAGCGATTTCTTGAGTACTATATTGCAAGTGATAAGTATGAAAGCGTAAACCGACGTCTTTAACACTTATCACTTACAACTTATAACTCATCGTTTATATACTTCCTGCCTCAACAAATGGTCGGCAATAACAAGAGCGGCCATGGCTTCTACAATAGCCACGGCGCGGGGTACCACACAGGGATCATGGCGCCCCTTTCCGCCTATCTCGGTTTTCTCGCCCGCTTCATTGATGGTTGCCTGGTTTTGCATGATGGTAGCCACGGGCTTAAATGCGACGCGGAAGTTGATATCCATACCGTTTGAAATACCTCCTTGTATGCCGCCGGAAAAATTGGTGAGGGTATGCAGCAGTTTACTGTTCCCTTCGGGGTTGGTGAAAATATCGTTGTGCTCGGAGCCGCGCATAGTAGCACTGGCAAAGCCTGAACCATACTCAAAGCCGTGTACGGCATTGATGCTGAGCATCGCCTTGCCAAGGTCGGCATGTAGCTTATCAAAAACAGGTTCGCCTAGGCCTACGGGAACACCACGGATCACGGTGCTGACTACACCGCCAACCGTATCGCCATCCTTACGTATGCCGTCAATGAATTCAATCATCTGATTCGCCGTAGCGGGATCCGCACAGCGCACGATGTTGGCCTCTCGTATTCGTACGAGCTCATCTATGGAACCTTCGCCAAGGTTGGGGGCCTGTATATGCCCTACGGCAGAGACATGGGCAAAAATGGCGATGCCATGTTTTTTGAGCAAGCTTTTTGCTATTGCACCGGCGGCTACCCTAGCTGCCGTTTCGCGGGCAGAGGAGCGGCCACCACCACGGTAATCGCGTATGCCGTACTTCATCTGATAGGTATAATCTGCGTGTGAAGGGCGGTATTTGTCAGCGATATGAGAATAATCCTTCGACCGCTGGTCTTCGTTGGGAATGAGCATGGCCAATGGCGTTCCCGTGGTCATGCCCTCAAAAACACCTGAAAGGATTTGCACTTGGTCGGACTCCTTGCGTTGGGTAGTGATCTTGGATTGCCCAGGTTTGCGCCTGTCAAGCTCCAATTGAATGAAATCGTTGTCTATCTCTATCTGGGAAGGGCATCCATCGATAATGACTCCAATAGCCGGCCCGTGAGACTCGCCGAAAGTACTGATGCGAAATAAATTTCCGAATGAATTTCCTGCCATAATGTTGTTTTATATTGAATTGGTTGTAAATCCTATCTTTTCGAGGTGTTTCCAAAAATCGGGGTACGATTTTCCTACCACGTTCGGTTCCTCTATGGCTATTTGTCCAAAGCGCAATGCCAGGGGAGCAAAGGCCATAGCCATGCGGTGATCTTCGTAAGTCTTAACCGTTAGTTGCTGCGGTACCCGGGAATTTGCCGTGTGCAGCTTGTACGTTTCCTTTTGCTCTTCCAGAAATTGTACGCCGAACTTTGCCAGTTCATTTTGAAGGGCGGCAATTCTGTCAGTTTCCTTGATTTTCAATGTTTCTAAGCCAGTGAAGCTGTCATCTATCCCCAGTGCGGCACTACACGCTACCAAGGTCTGCGCCAAGTCTGGACATTCCTTCAGGTTGAATAGAGTGGCTGTTTGCGTATTCTCCACTTTGGTGATCTTTACTCCTTTATCTTCAAAGCGTGATGCCACGCCATAGTGCTTCATAAGTTGCACAATGGCACTGTCGCCTTGCAGACTATGGGTTTTAAGCCCCGGCAAATACAGCTCGGTACCAATAGGCGAAAGTGCTGCCACGCTATACCAATAAGAAGCAGCACTCCAATCTGGCTCCACGTAAACAGTGCTTTCCTTGGCCTGTTGGGGGAGAATACGGATGCTGTTGTTCTCCCATTGATGTGTAATGCCTACTTCTGCAAGCATATCCAAGGTCATGCAGAGGTAGGGCTTGGAGGTGAGCTCGCCCTGTATGTGGACAGTCAAGCCTTTTGGCAGGGCACTGGCCACAAGCAATAAGGACGACAAGTATTGGCTGCTTACATCGCCACGTATGGATACCTCATTGGCATCCTGTTGTATAGGACCTACAATGGCTAAGGGTGGATAGCCCCTTTCACCCGCGTATTCAATATCCGCACCTATGTGTTTGAGTGCGTCAACCAATAGGGCAATGGGCCTTTGCTTCATCCTTTCGCTGCCCGTGAGCAGAAACTTCCTTTCCATGAGTGGAAGGTAGCCTGTCAGAAAACGCATAGCAGTACCCGCAGGGCCTATGTCTATGGTCAACTCCTCTTCGCCTTGCCACGAGCTTATTTTTTCTAGCTGGTGAGCCAACGTTACCGTGTCATCAGCTTCGGAAAGATTTTCTATATGCACTTTGCCTTTGCCGATGGCACGGATGATGAGCGCCCTATTGCTCTCGCTTTTGGATCCGGTAAGCTGCACGGAACCAGTAATATTGCCTGTTGGCGCGGTCAATAAGAGTTTATGCGCCATTTGCTAAGCCTCTATTGCTGGTTTTGCGTTCATGATTTCGTTTTGCCTGCGGATAGACTCGTTATGTATCAGTTCCAATAATTTCTTGGTGAAATCTTCATCCAGGCTTAGCGCAGTAGCTAGTTTTACCCTTTGCTGTACGATTTCATCCCAACGGGAAACCTGCAAAATGGTGACCGAGTTGCTCTTCTTGTATTCGCCAATCTCTTCGGCAATCTTCATGCGGTCGCTTATTTGCTTGATGATCTGGTTGTCGAGCACGTCGATCTTCTTGCGCAATTCTGCCAGTTTGTCTTCAAATAGTGGGTCGCTGGAGGCTGCTTTGCGTAAGGAAAGTTTATCGATGATTTCTGCCAATGCCGCTGGTGTCAACTGTTGCTTGGCATCTGTCCAGGCGACGGATGGGTCTATGTGCGACTCAACGATGAAGCCCTGCATATCCAGGTCTACGGCTTTTTGCATGACATAAGGGATCAGCTCGCGATTGCCACAAATGTGACTAGGATCATTGATGATGGGCAGTTCTGGAGCTACGGTTTTTAATTGGATGGCAACATCCCACATAGGCTCATTGCGGAAAGCGGTTTTTTCGTAAGAAGAAAAACCGCGGTGAATGGCTCCCAGCTTCTTGATGCCGGCCCTGTTGATGCGTTCCAATGCACCTATCCAAAGGGACAAGTCGGGATTGACGGGGTTTTTTACCAATACTGGAACGTCCACTCCCTGTAAAGCATCGGCAATTTCCTGAACGGTGAATGGGTTGGCGGTAGAACGTGCACCGATCCAAAGGATGTCCACCCCAGCAGCCAATGCTTCTTCCACGTGCTTTGCTGTGGCTACTTCGGTAGCCGTTGGTAAGCCCGTTTCTTCCTTGGCTCGTTGAAGCCATTTTAGACCAATGCTACCGATACCTTCAAATTCACCTGGACGTGTGCGCGGTTTCCAGATGCCGGCACGTAAGACGGAAACTTTGCCGGTAGCAGCCAAAAGGTGGGCCGTAGATACTAGTTGTTCTTCTGTTTCTGCACTGCAAGGTCCAGAAATAACCAAAGGTTCTTTTCCTGTTGCCAACCAGGATGAAAGTGGCACGATGTCTAAATTGAGTTTCATTTTGTGAGTATTTAGTACTTAGATATTAATATTCAGATAAATTTATTTTTGTTGGGGCGTAAAATCTTACGCTCTTATTATGTCCTATGTCTTGCGCCTTATGTCTTTTTACACTTTTTCATTTTTGCTGTATTCTCCCAGAATATTGAAGTTGATGGTGTGCTTGAGCACTTTGGTAATAGCCCTGTCGTAGTTTTCCTTCTTTTTCCACTCTACGTCCACGTAAAAATCGTATTCATTTCGTTTCCCCAACACAGGCATGGATTGGATTTTGCTCATATTGATGGATTCTTCTGCCAGCAATTGTAGGATTTTTGCTAGCGCACCCACGCTATTGTCTGTTTGGAATAGGAGAGATGCCTTATTTGCTTTGGTTTCCTTGCTGTCTGCCATTTCATGCCTAGCCAAGACAAGAAAACGAGTGAAGTTTTTTTTGATGGTCTCTATTCTTCTGTCTATAATCTGCAGCCCATAGAGTTCCGCTGCCAGTTTATTTGCGACTGCGGCCGTATCCCTAAGTTGCAATTCAACGATTTTTTTCGCGCAGCTTGCCGTGTCCATCCCTTCTGAAACCTTGAAAGTAGGATGTTCTTCCAAGTAGTCCGATACTTGCCTGAGGGCGATGGGGTGAGACTCCACATGCTTGATTTCTTCGAGCTTTACACCTGGAAGGGCTAGTAGGTGAAGTTGAATGTTAAGATACACTTCTCCGACGATAGAGAAGTGATAGTCGCGTAAGAGGGCGTAGTTGGGTAGTAGGCTGCCAGCGATGGAGTTTTCTATAGCCATCATTACATAGTCGGCCTCGCCTGATTTTAACTTTTCACAGGTGAGTTTAAAGGTGTCGCATTCGAGGGTTTCTATCTCGTTGCCAAAATATTTGTACGCAGCTTCCTCGTGAAATGAACCTTTGGTGCCTTGTATTGCTACTTTCTTCATTTTATTGTGGACATAAAAAAAGTCCCGGCGGTATGCCGGGACTTTTCAGTATCTTAATTTTTATCTTTTTAACATACATGAGGTTCCCGGCTCTTATTTTTAAAATAAAAGAATCCAAAAAACCAAAATGCAGTGTTCAATATCATTTTTCTTGTTCTTGTGCGGGCAAATATAGGGAAGAAATTTATTAATGCAAATGAAAGTGAAATTTTTTTAGCTTTTTCTTGAATGAAGCTTCCGTTTCATCTACACTTCCTGTCCTTTGCAGCTAATAGTTTGTAGCTTTTCTAAGTGGCGGAAATCGAACTACAAATGTTCAGTTTGGCACAAAAGTTCAATCGAAGAGTTGCTGTTGAATTTAATACTGAACCCGCCATTTTTCCAAAGCGCGGTCCCATTTCTCAATTGCTTTGGTCGTCAATTGGTTGGTTGAGCGCTAGCAAGAGGCATAGTCTAGGCGTTGGTTTTGTGCGACTTACAAATGTGTGTACATAGACTTAAAATGGTGCTTCTTCGACGTTTTTTACATAGGAATAAGGGAAATTATCTCATTTCCTTTAGTATGTTTTTTAGTGATGATGTCAATACTCTTGTCGTAAAACTTCTTTCCTTTTTTATGTTCAATGTTTTGATTTTCTACGCTATTTTAACAACAAGCTATGTAAATAATGTTCAGTAAGATTTATATTGTAAATCTCTTTGTATTTGAACAGTTGGTAGTTTTCTTTCTCTGAATAACTAACGACTAATCAGAATACTCGTAATTTTCGTTTGCATCTTGAGGCAAACGAAAACGAAATGTCGTTTCGTCTTTATTTTCATCTTCATGAATTTTCCGATAAACAGAAAAATTAAAAGATTGGGGGCTAATATCTAAAAAGTTAAGTTTTATTACTTATTCTACCGTCATAATTACCTGTTTTTCATTTCTCCTCTTTTGCAAGTTTTAGATTGTACGTTGGCTTATGGTAATGTCACAATTTCACTTTCCTTATACAGGTTGCTCAAATATTGCGATCTTATTCTAAACTGGCTTCGCTTCTTGATTTTGGGGCTTATGGAAACATTTTCCATTTTAATACCTGGGTCATAATAAATGTTTCCAACAGCCATTTGTTTTAAGAAAAATTGAAAATCAGTACCTGATCCTAAAATAACTTTGTCGCCATATTTATATTTTCTGTTTCCTGTTGTGTCCGAAAGAGAAGGAACATAACAAGCCTGATTGTGTTTTCTGTTCCAGTGTAAAAGCATTGATGCAAAACTCCACGCTGCTGCTTCATTTCCGTTTGTGTCAACTAATGCGATTCGCCCGCTAGAATTTCTTATTTTTCCACTTTCCATATCGAAGCCAATTAGTTGCAATTCAAGATTAGTAGAGCTGTGTCGTATTCCTGTTTTATGAACTCCACCAAAATTTATGCGGTCTTCACGTCCTGTTTTGTCCGCATAACCATACTTTAGTAAAAATTCTTCTGTCCCCTGCGTTTTATAAATTCCGTCTGTTGGTTCGGGGGTCATTAATGTAATGACGGACGAACCAATACGCTCAAAATTTGATACCCCAAACTGTTTTACTTCCCAACCTAAATAATCGGGTTCAGAATATCCGTTTGGTGTAATGCCTAATTCAGCTTCTAAAGTATATCCTCCGCAATTTGATGAAAGGCAGGGTAGAACATTACCATTTCTGTCTAATCGTTTGGAAGTAATCCAGTCTAATTGATGAACCCGATAAAGTTCTGTAAGTAGTCTTTCTTTATTATTTACTGTTTGAGGAAGTTCAATAATTTTGAAAACACCTAACTGCTTGTCAATTTTGATTCTGTTAAACTCCTGAGCAATTTCTGAATCTGGTGCGACAACAGAACCTAAAACGATACCCTGTTTTGATACACTCAAAAAAAATAGTCGGTCAGCTAAACGTTGTGTCATCAATTCTGATGGTGGATTTTGGCATCTGGCTAAAAATCCAGAAAATCTTACTTCTGGGTATTTTGGATATAAAATAAGCTGTGAATTTGGAGCAGGGTAGAGGTTCCCATCATCACCTATCCAAGAAAAATTAATGGAGGCTTTAAAACGCTCTCTATTCCAATCTCCTGCTTCTTCTGTTTTGATTTCAGAAAGAGGAAGAATGTTTAATATTTCAAAACTACCACCTAAATAAACTTGATTTTTAGAATTATCATTCGGGGATAGTTCCTTTACATAAATTTTCTGGCAGCCATTATCAATAAACAGCTTTTTTAGATTTTGCAGGTTCATTGATTACCAATAATGATTTTACTAATTGTTTGCCAACCGCTTGGATAAGCGGAACGGTTACGGAATTGCCAAACTGTCTGTAAGCTTGATTATCTGAAACAGGAATAATAAATTCATCAGGAAATCCCTGTAATCTTGCACATTCCCTTGGAGTGAGCCGCCTTGGATTGATTCCATCCTGTGGAATTAATATCTCTGAACCGTCCTTATAGTACCTTGCCGAAATTGTTCTTGAAATCCCGTTGAGGTCAGTCATTCCAAACCCAAAACCATTTCCCTGCGCTTTATGTTTTGCAGCGTAGTTTTGTAGATAACTCCAAAGTTTATCAGATAATGTATATTTTGGTTCAATTTCTTCTTCAAGAATATCTTTTATTTTAGCGGTTGGTTTGGGAAGTTTTGGGAATTTAAAATTTTCTTCTCCGTTGAAAATATCTGTTCTAAATCCAATAATGATAATTCTTTCCCTGTGTTGCGGTACAAAATGTTTGCCATCTAGCAATTGATAATGAATTGAATATCCCAATTCTGTTAAAGTGTTCCTGATTACTTTGAATGTGTTGCCTTTATCGTGAGAAACAAGGTTTTTGACATTTTCTAACATAAAAGCCTTTGGCTTTTTATGTTCCAAAATTCTTGCAATGTCAAAAAATAGTGTTCCCTGTGTTTCATCTAAGAAACCGTGTTTTCTTCCTAATGCATTCTTCTTTGAAACACCTGCGATTGAAAATGGTTGGCAGGGAAAACCTCCCAATAAAATATCGTGGTCGGGGATTGACTTTTCACTTATTTGAGTTATGTCACCAAATGGAACTTCTCCAAAATTTGCCTCGTAAGTTTTCTTGGCGAAATTGTTCCATTCGCTTGAAAATACACATTTTCCACCTAAATTCTGATAGGCTAAACGTATTCCTCCAATTCCAGCGAACAAATCGACAAACTTAAATTTAGGGTTGGCTTTTGGTGGAAATGGAACGTCAAACTTCAATGGGATGTATAATTGTTCCGGTTCTTCAACAACTGAAAGTATTTCTTCTTGCAAATATTCTTTTGCGTAAGGTTTAAAGTATTGGGAAATACCATTTTTATGGTTTTGCCAATAATGAGTAAGATGGGCAAAACCATCATTCAGGTGCCTATCAACATTTATGTTAAGCCTTTCTTTTAAGTCGTTATATGTTGCCATTACTTACATTAAATTTTCTTCAATTATATGTTCGCAAGATGCTAATTTTTTTCGTATTTATTTGCTCCAAAATCGTAAAACTTTCCACCCATTTTTAACCAACGCTTCATTTACCTGTTTGTTCCGCTCCATATTTCCCTCAATTTTCGTTCACCAAAAGTCACGGCTTGTCTTTATACGAAACTTTTTTGTTGCCAATCTTTTTCGTGAAAGTATTCGTTGTCAACAAAAATTGCAAGTTTATATCTTTTTAAGGTCAGGTCAGGTTTACCGAAAATAGTCTTGTCATTCTTACGATAACGATGCCCACGTTACCAAAGAGTTTTCGTCAGAGGTACTTCATCTTTTGTATCCTTACTATTGATAGCCTGCATGTTTTTTTTGTCTCTGTTCCTTTGTCAACACATCCATAATACAAAGTTAGCAAAATGCTTTGAGTACATTGGTAAAATTGCCTCTCCCTTGCAAGCTTTGATTTGTGTTTGGGCTTTGTGCAGTAGGTTATTGATGTTTTGTTCATCAGATTGTTTTTAGTACGAAGGTTCTTCAGGAGTTACAGACACGACGCTTGGTGAAAAAATCTTCAATTGATGTCGAGTCTAAGCAATTGAGGCACTGTTCTTTGCCAAGGCCCCCCTTTCTGGCTACCAATATCCCGAAGTGCATATCGTGAAAACCCTCGGTACGATGGGCATCGGGATTGATGCTCAATATCACATCCTTTTCCAGTGCATAGCGGTGCCAGCGCCAATCAAGATCGAGGCGCAAAGGATTGGCATTGATTTCGATTACCACCTTATTGGCGGCACAGGCATCGATGACTTTTTTATAGTCAATGGGATAGCCCTTTCGGGCTAAGAGCAGGCGGCCGGTAGGGTGGCCCAAGATAGTAGTGTATGGGTTTTCGATCGCCTTTATCAATCGCTGTGTGGCCCTGTCTTCGTCCATGCGCAGATTGGAGTGGATGGAAGCCACTACAAAGTCAAAACCCCTTAGTATATCTTCTTCATAATCTAGCGAACCATCACTTAGTATGTCCGACTCAATGCCCTTGAATATCCTGAAAGGGGCCAGCTGCGCATTCAATCGATCTATCTCTGCCCATTGGGCCTTCACGCGTTCTGGACTTAACCCATTGGCATATACGGCAGATTGGGAGTGATCACATATGCCAAGGTATTGCAGCGCGAGCTGATTCTTGCAATAGAGTGCCATCTCCTGCAAGCTATGCATCCCATCACTCCATGTGCTGTGGTTGTGCAAGGTGCCCTTCAGATCGTTTTCGGTGATCAATAGAGGGAGTCGGTGTTCCTCTGCCAGTGCCAGCTCATTCAGTCCCTCGCGTAACTCGGGCACGATATAGTCCATGCCTGCCTGTGAATATATGGCCTCTTCCGACGGTAGTGCGGGAATAATGCCCCTGAGGTGCTGACGTAGCTGTTGCACGTGCAACTCGCTGCCCGTAGTGATGAAAAGCTGTTGGGCATAATTGGCCTCGGACGCTAGGTGAATGTTTACGGGCAGTCCGTTTTCGTTTACACATTCTAGTAGGCCCTCCTTGTGGGCAAAGAGGGTAAACGATGGGCTTTGCTCAACGAAGGATAATACTTCTTCCTTGGATGCGGTAGTGATGAGATCGAGTGCGGATAGAATTTCCATGTTCCTACGAAAATCACCGGTGCTCTGCAACTTTTCGCTACTGGGAAGGTGATTTTTCAAATCGGCCAATAGAGGAATATATACTTTTTCTACTTGGGCATATAGAAACAATCCCTCATTGGCCATGGTAAACTCGATGGCTTTTCGGATTTCTTCCTGTGTTTTGAGTCCGAAGCCTTTGGCCTCTACCAAGCGGTTCTCGTTGCAGGCATAATAGAGCTCGCCCAGTGTCTCTATGCCCAGAGTGTGCCAGATGATGTATATCTTCTTGGGGCCTATACCTTTTATGGTAAGCATTTCCAGAATGCCCTCCGGTGTCTTGGACAGGAAGGTTTCCAGTTCGCCTATCTTACCCGTTTGCAGCAGTTCCCAAACCTTTGCTGCGGTGCTCTTTCCTATGCCGGGCTGTTGACTCAGTTCCTCCTCGCTGCGGTCTACGATTTTAAAGGGCAGCTTGTCCAGTTTGAAGGATGCGTTGCTGATGGCCTTTACCTTGAAGGGATTTTCGTCATGGAGCTCCATGAGCTGACCCAAGAGTTTGAAACGGCTTGCTATGGCTTTGTTTTCTAATGCTTGCATGTAATATTCAATATTTGTTAATTTATTGAATGGAAATGCTATAGGGCAACCTCGCTTGTATGCCGTTCAACTGCAGTGCTTCTTTTGCCTGTAGGACGTAAGGATAGGCTGCTCCAAATTCCCTACGTGCCATATAGCTTTGTATGTCGTCTGAAGAAGAAGCGATGAATTGCTCCAGGCCAGATTTGATAGCGGGGTAGGTCACCAGCTTGTATTCTTCCAGTTTTGCCTTGGACGCCGCAGCCTTGATGGCATCGTCCAGGCCGCCCAGCTTATCTACTAGCCCAATGGCCATGGCTTGGCTACCGGTCCATACGCGGCCCTGTCCAATGCTGTCTACCTGTGCCTGGCTGAGCTTTCTGCCGTCTGCCACGCGCTTGGTGAATGTGCTGTAGGTACGGTTCACTTCTTGTTGTAGCAAGCTGGTTTCTTCCGCCGTCAAAGGTCTGGAAAGATCGCCCAAATCGGCGTATTTGCCTGTTTTGACCACGTCTATATGGACGCCAAGCTTGTTGTTGAGCAAGGATTTCATATTGGGAATGATACCGAAGACACCAATGGAGCCGGTAATGGTATTGGGCTGGGCAAATATGCTGTCTGCTGCACAGCTAATGTAATAGCCGCCAGAGGCCGCTACGTCTCCCATGGATACGATGATGGGTTTCTGCTGTTTGCAGAGCTCCACTTCCCGCCAGATGACGTCAGATGCGAGCGCGCTACCTCCAGGTGAATTGACCCGTAGTACCACCGCTTTCACCTGCTTGTCTTCCCGGACCTTGCGGATGGCTTTGGAAATACTTTCCGAGCCTATGATCGTATGGTCGCCTTCGCCAGATACGATGGATCCGTTGGCATAGATTACGGCAATCCTGTCTTTGGCCCTGCTCAGCTTGCTTTCGGGAATATAATCTTCAATGGTAAGGCTTTTGATGGACTTGCTATCGTTCACATCCAGACGTTTGGCCAGTTCTGCTAAAAGTTCGTCCTTATACTTCAGCCCGTCTATCATTTTTGTGCTCAGCGCACCTTCGGCATTTCTTGCCAAATAGCTGTCGGCTATATGTTTTAAGCTGTCTACGGCAATATTTCGGCTCTTGGATATGTTGTCTAGGAACACGTTGTTGATAGATTGCAAATACGAATTGACCTGTAGCTTGTTGGCCTCGCTCATGCCATCCAGGATAAAAGGTTCTACGGCGCTTTTATAGGTTCCCACTTTAATGACCTGTGCTTCTATTCCCAGCTTATCAAGTGCTTGCTTATAGAACATGACCTGGCTTGCAAGTCCACGGAAATCCAACTCGCCCACTGGATTGAGGTACACTTTGTCTGCTGCGGATGCCAGGTAGTAAGCCGTTTGCGAGTAATATTCGCTGTAAGCTACGATGAATTTCTTGGACGATTTGAAATCCAGGAGTGCGTCCCGTATCTCTTTTGCCGTGGCAAAATTGGCGCCTACGCTGGAGAGATCCAAGAGTATGCCCTTGATGTTTTCGTTTTCCTTTGCCGCTTTGATACGTGCCGAGATGTCGTTGAGGCCCAGTTGTTTCTTGGTCTTCATGTTATAGAGATCAAGCGCACCAAAAGGCGTAGACGAACTTCGCTCATCTATGGCATAATCGAGCTTCATGGTCAGTACGGAATTATTCTCCACAACGGTGGGACCATCGGAACTGGCAGAGCTGATCATGGCCGAAACGATGATGATGAAGAAAACGAAAATGAGGACAACGGAGATGAAAACGCCTACTACGGAGGCAAAAACGTATTTGAAAAATTGTTTCATATGTATATTATAATTTGCTTTTTAATGGTCATATGGTATGACCTTATATAGTAATCGGTATTTGCATGGAACCTTTAAAAGATACCCTGCTCACCCTTATTCTTCTTAATCTACTTTAATGGACAATTGTAAGCTTTTTTTGTTACATACGGAACGTTTTTTTTAGGTTGGGGGTATGGATAGGGTATGTCGTCATCTCGACCGCAGGGAGATAGATGGAGCGCTGCGCTGATGAGTGAAAAGTCTTCGTATGCTCACGAATCTACTATGCTGAAAGATAGCAGTGTCTTGCTGCTTCTTGTGTCTTGATGTGCCAAAAATCACCTATTTATGGCCTAAAAATGAATCCAATGTTATGTGATTGTTAATTTAAAGTGATTTATGTGTTAAACCATATGGTAATTTAACTATTTATTTATTTTGCTTTAATGCAATGGCTATTTTCGCCTCCGCAAATTCGATATGAAAAAAAATAAAAGAGCAATCTTGTTGCTGCTGATTTTGGGATTGTGCTTAGGAGGCAGTAGCGGAACGGTTATAGCACAGGTGGCCAGTGGGGATATGAGCGTGCTGGATAGCACAAACTATGAAGGTATTCCATGGTTCAGAAAGATACACCTGCGGGGCTACGCGCAATTGCGCTACAACGGATTGCTGCAGACCAATCCCGATTTGAACTGCAATCAGTGCGATGTAGCTTGGGGAGGCAATGGCGGCTTTTCGTTCCGACGGATACGGCTTGTATTCTATGGGCAGGTGGGGGAAAGGCTCTATATTTATATACAGCCGGATTTTGCCTCCTCATCGGGTAGCAACTTGCACTATGGCCAGATTAGGGATGCCTACTTCGATTTTGGTCTTTCCAAGGACAATACCTTTCGCCTGCGCTTTGGTCAGAGTAAAGTGCCTTTTGGTTTTGAAAACATGCAATCGAGCCAAAATCGCTTGCCCTTGGACCGTAGCGATGGCATTAATAGCGCGTTCAGAAACGAGCGTGACTTGGGCGTATTTTTCTATTGGGCACCGAAGCATATCCGCCGCCGCTTCAGCGACTTGGTGGCGAAAGGGCTGAAGGGTTCTGGCGACTATGGGGTGTTTGCCTTTGGGGTCTTCAATGGGCAGGTGGCTAACAGGGCCGACCTCAACAACTCGCAACATATGGTCACGCGGGTGTCTTATCCATTTGAGCTGAAGAATAAGCAGATCATTGAACCGGGTATTCAGTTTTATACGGGAAAGCATGTAGTGGGAGAGGTGAGTGAAGGCGTAATTACCAAAGAGAACAGTGAATACCTAGACAGTCGTGGAGCCGTCAGTTTCGTGCTTTACCCACAGCCTTTTGGCTTACAGGCAGAGTATAATATTGGCACGGGTCCGGAATACAATGCTAATACCAATGAGATTGAGCAAAAACGATTGAAGGGCGGCTATGTAATGGCCAATTATCGAATTGGCTTAGACAATGGAAAACAGGCGCTTTATCCTTTTGTGCGTTACCATTACTATGATGGAGGCAAGAAATTCGAACTGGATGCAAGGAGCTACGAGGTCAAAGAAACCGAGATTGGCGCCGAATGGCAGCCTTTCAAGTATATGGAGTTGGTGGCTATGTATACTGTTTCCAATAGACGTTATGAAGACGCAGAATTGCCCATCAATCATCAAAAAGGTAATCTCTTACGCCTGCAGGTGCAGTTTAATTTTTGAAAATCTCGGTATTTAGCAAGAAAGACAGGCTGGGCGATCGGGTGCCAAAGGTGCCTGAGTAAGTCTTTGATTGTCAGGGTTGCTTTGTGCACGAAAATATCGATGTGATGAAAATGTTACTTTTTTTCACAAAAATTTTAATAATTGGATTTTCATTCCGTTCTTTGTAAAAGATTTAGGTTGATTGAAAAAACATTAGTTTTTTGCCCGGTATCCCCAACGCCGGGTTTTTTTTTTGAATTTATTTCCCTTGTTGTGTCCTTAATGCTGTCAATATAGGAAACCAAAAAGCCATAAAGGGATTCTGTTTGCCGAGCCATACTCAATATCGTCCAGTACCAAAAAGGCATTTTTGTTTTGTGCAATTTGCTTGTTCCCCTTTCCTTTGCCGCCTATCTCAAAGGTATAACGGTCGTCTATCAGAAAATCTCCTGTTTTTGGATAAGTGACCCGATGGCCGGCACCGTCTAATTGGGTGAAGAAGAAGGTTTCCCTTAAATTACCCGGGTTGGGTTGGCCTTCGGCTAAGGCGATGATGAGGCTGGTATTGTGCAGGAATATCTTTTCCGGTTTATTCATGAGGCTTATGCCAAAAGAGGCGCTTCGCAAGTTGTAAATCAACTTTGCCTTTTCCAGCAGATAGAGCATTTCGAGCAGTCTGCTGCGAGAGGTTTCTACTTGTCGAGCCAGGTTGGTGATGTTTGGAGTAAACGGGACTGCGGTGGATATGATGTAAAGCAGTCGTTTTAGCTTGGCTTGGGTACCCGGCTCGATGGGTCTTGCTTCCGGTAGATCATAATCGATGATGACATTGATCAATTGATTCATGCGTATGGCAAAATCTTTTTCTCCTTCCAAGAAAATGGGATATGCACCATAGCTGAGATACTCGCGAAAAAACTTTAACGGCGATGGTAGAGCATCCTTGACTTCGTCCACTATGGCTTGATGATTTTGTAACAGATCATCTAGCGCAAAAGCTGGCAAAATCACCTTTTCTTTCAATGCGATAAATTCGCGTAAGGACAATTCAGGCAAATGATAATGCAAGAGCCGCCGACTAAGGTCTGCATCCGAACGCTGCAAGGCCAATATGGATGATCCAGATACTACCAGTTGCAGGTCAGGCTTGAAATCATATAGGTTCTTTACTTCCCTTTGCCAATCAGGGTATTTGTGCACTTCGTCTAGGAATAGATGCCTGCCGTCTTGTTGATAAAACATTTCAGCGACATCTGTCAATGTATGCTGTTTGAAATACAGATCGTCCAGTGACAGGTAGAGTGTTCGGTCTAAAGGCAAATTTGCCTTGATATGCTGTAGCATCAGGGTAGATTTGCCTGTGCCTCTGGCTCCTTCTATGCATATGGCACGTGCATTCCAGTTTACCTTATTGTTCAGTTCCCGTACGAATCCTACCCTTGTATGACGTAATAATGCACGATATTTATTTGTTAGTACTTCCATCGTATCAACAAAGATGCGAAATAAATAGTTTATTGTACTTTATATGATACGATTTATTTTAAAAATCGTATCATATAAAGTACAATTTAAATGATCTTAATTATGTTTTACAATTCCGATTCCAGTTTTTCGTCCGGCAGGATCACCTCTCCATACAATTCCTCATCTGGTAGATCTTTGATGAGCAGGTCTTCAATAAGTAGTTTTTGTGATGCAGATTTGCTTTCATGATGCGATGCCATTACGTCATCTGGCGACTCTTTGCCTATGGTATAGGTAGGTGCATCATCTATCAAATTTAGCGTGGTATATCCGTAAAGTTTTAATCGTTTCAAAAGATCGTTTGACAAATGCTGTTTCATCTCGTTTTTCAATTGGTTTCTGTTAGGTTAACAGCCTCTTTTCGAGTTTGTTTTTAGCATTGCTTTTTACAAATGTGTATGGAAAGATTGCCGCTATGGCATCTTAGTACTAAAAGCTTTGTTATGGCAGAACTAAACACGAGTGGAAAGGTACAGCCTAGGGTAGACCTTACCGCGATGGTAGATTTGGCGTTTTTGCTGATCACGTTTTTCATGCTTACGACCAGCCTAAGCAAGCCCCATGCGATGGACGTGGCCATGTCAGATAAAACAGCGGGCGTACACATGGAATTGTCCGATGAGAGGACGGTGACCATTTTGCTGGGGTCAAATGGCCAAATGGTCTGGTATTGGGGACTGGACGAAAATCCCATTGAAGGGCCCGTAGCTGTAGGGAAAGGGAGAAATTCCTTGCGAGATCTGCTCCTGTCCAAAAAGGAGGAGATACCCAGGCGTTCAGTGGATAAAAAGGGGCTGATGGTCATCGTGAAGCCCGGCAATGAAAGTAGCTACAGCACCTTGGTAGATGTGCTGGACGAATTGAAGATCGTAGACGTAAGACAATATATGATAGCGGACATCAACGATATGGAGCAGGCTATGTTGCGGAGCAAGCTGTAAGTCTTGTTCAACTGAAGCTTGACGGATCCAGGTCGCTGAACTTTTTTTTGCCCCGTACGAAGAAATCCCACATAACGCTGCCGCAATAGATTCCCTTGCCACCTCTCCCTTTGGAGAGGTGTTTTCTTTTGCGGGCCGTCTTCCAGAAGAAGCGAAAAAAGCTGAAATGTGCCTTGCTGATGGCCAATGCCTCTTTTCTATTGCCCTCTAGCAGAAAGTGGATCAATGCGGCTAGGTCCAGCCAAAGACGTATAAAGAGGAAGCAACAGGCGCTGAGGAAGGGCAGGTTTTTTTGCAGCATATATAGGTTGTTCCTGAAGTTGAGGTAGGTCTTGTAGGGGTTGGTCTTGCTCAGTGTGCCGCCACCCACATGAAAAACCACAGACTGCGGGCAATAGGCGACGCGGTGGCCAGCATTCTTCAAGCGCCAGCAGAGATCTATTTCTTCCATATGAGCAAAGAAATCGCTATCGAACCCACCCATTTCAGCCCATGCATTGCTGCGGATAAACAAGGCGGCACCACTGGCCCAAAAGACGTCGGACGGTTCGTCGTATTGGCCATTGTCTTCTTCCGTCACGTTGAGTATCCTTCCCCTGCAAAAAGGAAAACCGAATAGATCTATATACCCCCCGGCGGCACCGGCATGCTCAAACTTTTGCCTGTCATCATAACTTCTGATCTTCGGTTGTGCTGCGGCAATGGCGGGCGATGACTCCATAAGCGCGATAATGGGGGAGATCCAGTCTGGGCTTACTTCCACATCGGAGTTGAGCAGCACATAGTAATCAGCAATTACTTCTTTCAGTACGGCATTGTATCCTCCGGCAAAGCCCAAGTTGGCCCCCGTTTGCACAAGGCGTATTTGCGGATAATGGAGCGTCATGAAATCTACCGAGTCATCGGTAGAACCGTTGTCGCCCACTACAATTTCCGCATGGGCCGGTGTGTTGGCACATACCGATGGAAGAAAGCGTTCCAAATAGTGCTTGCCGTTCCAATTGAGTATTACTATGGCTATTTTCCTGTTCATTGCGGGTGGTGTTTCCATCTTCTGTGAGACCACAACCATAACTCGGGCCTGTGACGAATGGTTGTTTCCAGCAAATGTAAATGGCGCGAGGTGATTTCGTGATCTACAGTAAGGGCGGGTTGATCAAATAAGATTTCAAAGGTGCATTCATAATATCCTCTTTTTCGTTTGTCCATATGGCAATAGATGACCGGGAAATTAGTTTTTCTTGCTATTTTTTCTGCTCCCAAGAATACCAGTGTGGGGTGGTTAAAAAAAGAGGCGAAATACTTCGATTCATTCCGTGTTGGTGTTTGGTCCGAAACAAACATGCTAATATGCGGGCGATCTTTATAAGAAAGTATTTTTCTCAGCGTTTGTTTCATGGGAACCAACTGGGCGCCAAAGCGGGATCGGATGGCATTGAATATCTCTTCGAAATAGGTATTGCTCAAAGGCCTATAAATGACCAATGCGGGATGCTTGCCTGCCAATATGGATAGGCGGTGCAGGGCCATCTCCCAATTGCCATAATGTGCTGTAAGTCCTATGACAGGCCGTCCTTCGTCGAGGTAATTGCTGATAAGCTCAGGGTTGTTCAAGTGGAAGCGTTTTACGACAGATTTGGCGCTGATGCTGCTTAGCTTGATGGTTTCGCAGATCATGTCCGCGAGATAGTGATAAAAAGCACGGGCAATCTTCTTTTTCTCGCCATCGGTCTTTTTGGGAAAGGCAATGTCCAGGTTTTCGGCCACCACTTTTCTTCTATAGCGTACTATGTAATAAAGTATGAAATAGAGCGTATCTGAGATGATATAGATTGCCCAAAACGGTAACAGGGAAACCGTCCACATCATGAGGCCAAGTGCTTTATAAAAGATACGCTTCATTTAATTGCTTTGGCAAAGGTAATCTTATTTATTTTAGGCTGCTAAAATAGGTGCTCTTTGCCAAAAAGACTTAATTTCGCGGCAGAAACTTTTGCATATATGACACAAGGAATTATACTGCCTTCGTTTTATCTGGGACCTATTGCCGCTTTTTCGGCCATCAATGCTATAGGCAATGTGCCGATCTATTTGGAACAGTACGAACATTTCCCGAAACAGACCTACAGGAACAGGGCTAGTATCTATTCGCCCAATGGCAAGCTGGACCTCATAGTGCCCGTGGTGAAAGGGAGTAAGGTGCATACGAAAATGAAGGACGTACGCATTGCCTATGAATATGACTGGCAGCGTTTGCACTGGATGAGCTTACAGACCTGTTACCGTAGGTCGGCCTATTTTGAGTATTACGAGGACGAATTTGCTCCTTTTTATGAAGAAAGACACGACTATTTGTTTGATTTGAACGAGGCTTTATTGGAACTAATTATGCGCTGTGTCAAATTGAACAGGGAAATCAGGAAAACATCGACGTATGAGTCCAGTTATCCAGATTGCCTGGATCTAAGGGAGAGCATCCATCCCAAAAAGGAGGCCCCCGGTTTTGCTGCCAAGCCCTATTTTCAGGTTTTTGAACCCAAGCACGGGTTTTTGCCCAATTTGAGCATTGTTGATCTCTTGTTCAATCAAGGGCCCAATAGCAGGCAATATCTTTAGATGCTGGCCATTGCTTGTTTAGAGGGATAGTTTTGTGTAGCATTTCATTGTAGGTGATAAGTTTTAAGTAACAAGGGGCGGGTAAAAACTAAAAACTGATTCGGCTGTTCTGTTCGTGAGCATCTATCTATGAACATACAGAAAATCAGTATAGCCATAATGGCGTTATTGCTATTTGGTGTGGCGAATATCTACGGCCAGGAACAAAAAGAGCGATTTAGGCTTATCGCTGGCGACAGCACGGCGATGATTATCAAGCGCGAAACCGATACCATACACAACAGCAAGGTGTATATCGGTAGTGGGAGTGTGGGCTTGGGATTGCCTCTTGGCCGTTCAAAAGATTATTTGAGCACGAGTTTGTCCGGAAACTGGGGTATAGATATCTCTTTGCCCAACAGAAATATGCTGTTTTATCCTTCCATAGATTACCTAAGGTTTGCCTATGACCAGATAGAAGACGACGCGGAGTACGCATACCGCGTTGAAAATGGCAGGGTAACATTTACCAACGTCAACTTGCCACTGGGCGTGCGCAGGCAATGGAAGCATTTAAACACTTACGTGTTGCTAGGGCCGTCTATAGGCCTATTTCAGGAACCAAGGGTAGGCGTGGAGGCCGAGAGCCTGATTGCCAAAACAGATTATAAGAGATACCTCATCTTTGGCTCGAGGGTAGGGGTCGGTGCCGACTATAAATTCAAGGGCTTTTTCGTCTTTGCTGATTTTGGATGGCTGCATGGGTTCCGTTCCATACAGGATAGGCCATTGAATATCGCTACTGTTTACATTGGGCTGAAGACCGATATTACCCGAATGGCGGATAAAGTGGTGTCTACTGTTTTGCCCAAAAACTAGGCCTAAACTTTATGTCAGGTGCATTTCATGGCATATTTTATTTAGATCTTGGCTCGCCTTATATATCAGGGTCAATTCCTCTTCGATTAGTTTACCTTCGGGATTGATGGGTTGCTCTTTGTCTACAGGCACGGCTCCGCTATTCCATTCGGTCTCCCTAAAGCCCGAAGGATGTCCGGGGTCTTCGTACATCTCTATCGTTTGGCTGAGCTGCAACAGCGTTTTTCTCATTAGTTTCAGATGTGCGTTGGTGAATGACTTGCGCTCCGCATTGGAGACCACATTCAGCAATGCAATGGAGTAAGAAGAGAGCACGTGGTTGAATATGGTGAATCTGTTGAGCTCTTTTGCGTTTTTTTGCTTGCTTTTGGGCTCCGTAATCATTCGCTGAAAAACCGAAGTAATATTGGAAAGATTTATGTATAAGTCCTTCCTAGCGATTCTGTATGTAGCATTGTCTATTTCTTCATCAAGTAATATCCTGAAAACCAAGCTGAGGTAGTTGTAGTTCGCAATGAGCATTTTTTGCATACTTACCTTCAATTGGGCTCGCTCCCAACTGGGGAAAATGATATAGCTAGAGAAAAACGCCAATGAACTTCCAAATAGGGTGTCTATTACACGTTCCTGCATGATCGCAAGCGTGTTTGTCGAATTGGACATAAAGGTATAGGCGATTAGAATATAGGGCGTAAGGAAAAAAGTGCCTAGTATATAGTTATGCCTAATGAACGTATAAGCGGACACCATCATAAACAGCATGACGATGAAATGAACGGACTCGTTTTTCACAAGAATCAAGAAAATCGTTCCGAACAGTCCACCCAGTACTGTGCCTACCAGGCGTTGAAAATTACGTTTCTTCGTTACGCTAAAACCCGGTTTCATGATAACAAGTATCGTTATGAGTATCCAATAGCTGTGATGTCCCAACGCGAAGAATTGGGATAGACCGTAGGCGACGAGCATGACGATGGTGAGCCGCAGCGCATGACGGAAATTGCCCGATTCAAAAGTAAGGTTGTCGCGCAGCAGTTTGGGGTGGTAGCTTTGATGGGATAACAATTGCTGGTTCACTTCAAATGGATGGTTGTCCAAGTTGATGTCCTTTATTTCGAAATAGCGATAGATTAAGTTTATCTTTTTGATCAATTTGCGGATGTTAGCAAAGATTTTCTTGATAACGAGGGGTTCTTTGGTACTGCTATTTGCCAACTCCATCACCCGTTCCAATTCCTTGTCAAGGTCATACAATTTGCGTGGTCGCCTATTGATGGTGATGTAATAGGCTAAATTGTCTATTTCGTGCGCTAGCTTTTGCAAGATTTCGTTAATAGCTTTTAAACTTGGAGAATCTGTATAAGTGTCGCGAATGGCTTTATAGTCATAATGCGTGGCCATGGTAGATTCGAATATGTCCATCATGTCGGTCGTAATGATGACGAGTAATCGGCCTATCCTGGTAGTGTCCTTTACCATCGTCTTGCTGCGATACAGCAGTTCCATGACATTGTCTTGCTTTTGCTGTATTTCTACCTGTTCCTCTATTAGTTTGGTGTAGGTGGTGTCCAAGTTTTTGTTGAGATCATAGAAGTCTGCCTTGAGCCTTAAATAGCGCGCGATATGCATCATGGATTCTGCCAGGGCTTGTTGAGGTAGTCTGAAAGGGCGAAACTGAGAGAGGCTAAGGCTCAAGAAGGCATACCAAGCTCCACCTCCCGCAAGTAGGAGGGAATGTACCAGCGGGTTTTGATTGCCAATGTTGATGTCATCAACGTTAAGCAGCATGACTAGGATGGAAGCTGTTCCAAAAGCGGCAGCTCTGGCACCGTACACGGCAATCATGCACATGGAGAAGCAGAGTAGCGCTAGCATGATTGCTACGGTCCATGGCCAGTGGTGGATTGTTTTTGTGAGCAGGGAAATGACAAAGATCATGGGGACCAAGATGAGCATGGCTATCCTTCTATCCCGCACGGGTCCTGCGCTATCTGGGATGCTTGTCCACATGGCGCCCATTGAAAGGGTGATTCCCGTTCGCACATCGCCCATGAACGAGAAGATGAGAGCGGGGATGAGTATGCCGCATGTGATCTTTATCCCTTCGGAGAAAGGCTGTCCGTTGAAAAAACTATGAATTTCTTTCGAGCGATTCACTGAGCCAATTAACAATTAAAAAATTAAAAAGTAAATCACCCTTACGCCAAAGTCGTTAAAAGGTAGTAATGGGTGTCACCAATGCCTGCGGCTTGGATAGCAAAGCGAAGATACGAAAAATGTGCCAATCCCTGCGGGGAATGCATAAAACCGTACATTCGATCGAGATAATGCTGATTTTTCGAAAAAACTAATGGAAAGATGGGAAGGTATATAGGGGCTTTAACCTGTTTAAAGCCCCTTTTGTTAATCATAACTGATTTTTCAGTCCCCCGACTTCATCATAATTTAATAGGCCTGCCATGCGGCAGTGTATCTTTTATTGCTTTTGGCAATTGTTTATGTCAAGTTAATGAAGTGACCATGAGTACATCCTCACTTTGCCAGTGAGCCTTTGACGGTCACTTCATTTCATTCTTTAGCTTTATAATTGGTTGGGTACAAATCTAAGGCAAATAATGAAATATGGAAATATTATTTAAAAAATAAGTAAGTAGACACTCACTAATAATTAATTCAAATTATATTTTAATTTTATAGTTGCCACCAAGGATGCCATGTTTTGGATCTCATTGATGGCTGCTTTTTTCCATAGTGTGTCTATGATGAGCAATAGGAACTGGCTTTCGGAAGCAGGATCTTCATAGCCCAGTTCTTTGAACGCTTTTTCCATAATGGCCGTTACAGGTTTCATGAACAGATTATGCTGTTGCTTGGAGAAATCGTTATGAGAAAGTCGTTCCTGCAACTTCCAGAACATAGGCTCTTCATAAACCAGTTTTTGGGGCAATTCAACCATATGTTGTAGGAATAGCTTAGGTTCCTGATAGGATAGCATACCTTTATTTTGTAGCACAATTCGCCTATATCCTGCCTTAATAAGGTGATAAAGCAGTTTGTCTTTGTTCTCAAAATGCTTGAAAATAAGTGCTTCTGAAACTTCTGCTTTTTGCGCTATAAGTTTGGTGGTAGTGTTTTCATAGCCCCTCTCCGCAAATAGTAATAGCGCAGCTGTCATGATTTTTTCCTTTCTGCTGGCTGTCTGCTCCTTCATATGCTTCCTTCTTGAATTTAGCTGATTTAGCTGCAAATATACAGCATAAATTCAAAAAAGGTGTGTGCATACTCACCTGTCGAGTTTTTTCTCTATAGCTGTTATAACAGGTTCGTAGAAATCAACGTTGTACAGTTCGCATGCGTGGTATAGTCCACCTGGGCTGAATACATTGACTTCCATGAGTTTGTCGCCCACGATATCTAAACCGCATAGAAACATGCCGTCGGCTTTTAGTTTCTCGGTTACCTGTTCGATGATTTTCTTTATGTTCTTAGTGATTCGAGCTTTGGTAGCGTGTCCACCCGCGTGTATATTGCTTCGGATATCACCTTCTTTTTGGTGGCGGTGTATGGCGGCCATATGCCCTTTTATCACAATGGGTTCGCCATCGATCAAGAATACCCTTATGTCTCCGTCTTTTGCCGCAGGCAAATATTCCTGTGCTACCACAAAGCCATCGCGGCTGATGGCTTCCACTATCTGATTGAGGTTTTTTGTGTCTTTCTTGTCTACTATGAAGACATTTTTTCCTCCAGATCCCTGGAGGGGCTTTAAGATTATTTTGCTGTTGTTCTCTTTAAAAAAATGTGTGATGTCTGCTATGTCCCTGGTAATGATGGTAGCTGGGCGTACTTCTTTTGGGAAATACTGAAAATACATTTTGTTGGAGGCCATGGACAATGCGTAAGGGTCGTTCAGCACCAATACATTCTGTTGCTGTGCCAATTGTCCGAAGACAATGCCGGCGTTTTGCGCCCAGGGTCTTTTTCCCATATCCGCCGCGGGATCATTACGAAGGAGGATGACGTCTAGGTCCGAGGAGGTGATTTTTATCTTCTCGGTTTGCTTGAGGGCTTCCAATAATGTAGATGTATTTCGAAAACCTTTTTCGGGAAGTCGACGCGCCAAGGCCCCCATGCGCTCATCGTGGGTATAGGAAAAGTCACCTACACTGATGTAGTATACTTCGTGTCCCATCCTACTTGCCTGCAATGCAAGGCCCGAAGTAGTGTAAGCTGGGGTTTCCTTGTGAAACTGATTGACGACAAATCCTATGTTCATATATTTCGTTTTTTTAATTGTTTTCGTTCTGTAGCATATTAAATATTGTGCCCTCTTCTTTAATGTATTTTATTTTTTTGTTGAAAGGAGGCGAAAGATAGCGTGGCTTTATGGGTATCTTGTTTAATAGGCCCCTAAAGGTCAATTCATTTATAACTGGAATATAATCTTGCCTTATCTTGCCAATGAGCAAAGGAGCGAGGTCATACCCATTTTTTATGTATTCTATTAAGTTCAATAGACCTTTTAGGTAGACAGCATCTTTCGTTAGTCCGCCACCGCGATATACCCGCATACTGATGTGAAAGGCATCTGCCGGGGTGAAGTGATGTTTATCTATCAACAAGGAGAAGGTATCTCTAAACGGATATCCTTTTGTAAGTTGGTTTACGGCGATAACGCGTGCCGCCAAGACCCGCATGCGGTCGTTGCTGAGGCCTCCTACCAGGTATTCCGCAAATACGGCAAGTCCTTCCTGTAGTTGCTCATATCCGGGCACGCCAATGTAAAATAACTTCAACGGTTGCGCTTTGCCATTGTAGTAGGTGACCACATGCGTGCCCACTTCGTGCTGTAACAGCGCCAGAGCCCTTTGTGGGGTCAATTTGTAATTTTTGTTTATGTTGAGGACTCCCCTTGACACCATAACGCCCTCTATGTCATCCCTGATACGTACCACGGTGGAGACGCTTTCGTCCTGTTGTTTCAGCCATTTCAGCTCCTGTTCGGCCATTACCGCAAATGACTTTGCATCCATTGCTTTTTCTTCTTCTTGCGGTGAGGGGCGATTGGAAACAACCAGGATGGCCTGGGCCACGTCGAGCAGCTGATCGTCGATATTGCCGAAGAGCTGCAGGCTACTGTGCATGAAATCCGGCTTGTCCCTATCCAGCATCATATTGAGCATGCGGTCCAATTCCTTTCTTTTATCCCTGAAAAGAAAGGAAAGTGTGGGATCTGCTATGTCCTCTATGCGCAGTTCATATAACCTTCTTTTTATGAGATCTGGTTCTATGGGCATGGGCCTATAGTGAAATATGGGGTCTTTGGAATAGCTGTTTTTCTTGAAGGTATCCCATTCGTCTGCCACGTTGATGGGGGTTACCAAAAGCAGAAAATCAAATAAATTGCTACATTCTGCTAATGCTTCGTCTATGGCCCAAACTTTTTCATCAATGATCGTCGTCCCGAGCATTTCGAAATGGGTGGCTTTGAAGGTGGTAGCGGTACGCACATACTCGAAAAGACTCTTTCGCAAGGCTTTGCCAAATGCTGTTCGGAGCTCACGGAGAAAAATGGGGTAAGGCTTTCCAGTCGTTTTGTTAATGTAAATAGGCGCTATTTCGATGCCCATCCGTATGATTTGGTTCTTTTTTGCAATTTCATCGTCTATCAAGGAAGAAAAACCGGGAGCGCTATAGGGAGATTTGTGCGTTTCCAATGTTGCAGATAGTTTGCTATTGTTGCCAATCTCTATTTTCTTTAGCTCGGACTGTAAGTTTTCGGCCGTCTTGAGTGCCGCCTTCTGGTGTAGATGGATGGTGAAATCCTCATGGAGTGTGTCCTCCGCAGACCACATTTCCAAAATGAGGAAAGACCCAAATTTATCTGCCAGGTATTCCGCCATTTGTTGAATCAGCATATTTAGGGGATATGCCGCCGTTTCGGTGGCAATGAGAAACGACGATTCGGTTTTGCTGAGGTTGCTTATAAAGGTATCCTTCTTTTCCCGTATTCTATAAACGATAATGAAAGGCAAGGGACGGTCTATCTTGAGCACCCCTCTTTCGGGTAGGGAAATGCGCAATGGATCACCCTTTTTCAGTTTGTCTAATATTTGGTTTATTTTCTTCTTTTGATGGTTTTGCTTAGTTTTCATCTTTTTGTTTTTAGGATCAAGGTCTACTCGATATAAGCTTTGATGATCGATCTGCTATAGGCGAGGAGCAGCACGTTATATGTTTTGCTTAGTCACTTGCTTTTTGCTTCAGTCACGAGTAGCAAGTGTGCCCCGTAGAAATAAAGAAGCATCGGCCATTAGCTGGCTTATTTCATTTATATGTGCAATGTTTGCACGTCCTGTCCACTCATCCATAAAGGTTTTTTTGAATTCTATGGATAGCGTAAAACCTTGTTTTTTGTAGTTTTCCCCGATCCATTGCGCCAGACCGCCTCCCTTGAATTTTATGTTTTCCCTTACATCGGGATGCCGATGACATAGGTGTTGAGACTGTAGGAAAGCGATGAAACGTTCCGTTGCGCTATGCCATTTTTCATCATTGTGCTGGGTGCCTATGTTTATTTCTGGATTGTCTTCCGAGGTATCTTCCTCGTATGGCGACTTTCTCCTGTAGTTGTAGGAATGTATATCCAAGATAACAAAGTAGCCAAATCGTTTTAAACAATTGTTTACCAAGCGACCTAGTTGTTCGTAAAAGCTGGTATAGTAGCTTTTTATTAGATCGATGAGCTCGTTGGACGGCCTTTCTCTCCATACTTTTAGCCCCCAGGCATCTTCTTGTTCCAGATAAATCGCCTTTTGCCATGGCCGGTTGAGGTCGACAAAAAACCTGGATGTATGAACGATTACTTTGTTTCCGTGCAGTCTCTCAATAAATTGAGCGGTATAGGGATCCTCTTCTCTCATCCGTTCAAATTCAGAAAGGTTGGACAGCGATTGAAATGCGGGGGGAATATAATGGCCATCATGCAATGCAAGGGCTATAATGGGGCTATGGCTTTCTGTTATGTTGTGGTTTTTCATTGTTAGCCTTCTTATGGTTTATAATACCTACAAAACGAGTAGTTATGCCGAATGTTTGTTTAATGTACCATGGCCAATGGAATACTGCTTGGAGCCAATTGTACAGCGAGTTGTAACTATAGAAACAAAATGTTAGATTTGCTTAACTTTTTTTCTCAAGCTCAAAAGTCACTTGAATACACGCAAAGAACATAAATCCCTGCATGATGTCCATGAGAGTGTGGACGTGCAATCCAAAACAAGCAAATTCAAACGAGCGCTGGCATTCTTTGGCCCGGCTTACCTGATCAGTGTGGGGTATATGGACCCGGGCAACTGGGCTACAGATCTTGCTGGAGGAAGTAGGTATGGCTATACCCTTATTTGGGTATTATTGATGAGCAATTTGATGGCATTGCTCTTGCAGAGCCTGTGCGCGCGCCTTGGTGTTGTTTGGGGCAAAGATTTGGCGCAATGCAATAGGGAGAGCTACCCAAAAGGGATGAATTTCATCCTGTATCTCTTGGCTGAGCTAGCCATAGCAGCGTGTGATCTGGCTGAGGTGCTAGGTATGGCGATAGGTCTGCAATTGCTCTTTGGCCTAGACCTTATTTGGGGTGTAAGCATCAGTTTTTTAGATACTTTCTTATTGCTATATCTACAACGTCTTGGGATGCGCAAGATGGAGTTGTTTATCATCGGCATCATCTTCATGATAGGGATGTGCTTTTTGGTAGAGATGGTATTTGCAGAGCCAGACATGACGGGCATAGCGCGCGGATTTATCCCCAGTATACCAGATAAGACGGCTTTGTACATCAGTATCGGGATTATCGGGGCCACGGTGATGCCTCATAACTTGTATCTGCATTCGGCATTGGTGCAGACCAGGAAGATAAAACGCGACGAGCAGAGTATACGCAGGGCACTGAAATATAATTTTTTGGATAGTGCCATCGCCCTGAATCTGGCTTTTTTCGTGAATGCCGCCATTTTGATCCTGGCAGCAGCCGTATTCCACAAGAACGGCATGGAAGATATAGCCGAGCTGGAAGACGCTCATCATCTCTTGGCGCCTATGTTGGGTACGGAGTGGGCTCCCCGCTTATTTGCCATTGCCCTTATACTGGCTGGGCAGAGCTCTACGGTTACCGGCACGTTGGCTGGGCAAATTGTAATGGAAGGATACCTGCGTTTGCGTATCAGCCCTGTTCTGAGGCGCATCATTACACGCCTGTTGGCTATTATTCCAGCTGTTTTGGTCATCTTGCTTTTTGGTGAAAAAGAGGTTGGCCCTTTGCTTATTTTTAGTCAGGTACTACTTAGCATGCAGTTGGCCTTTGCCGTCATTCCACTTATACATTTCGTGAGCGATAAGCACCGCATGGGGGTCTTTGTCATCGGGTGGAAAACAAAAGTATTGTCATGGATCATTGCCGCTATCATTTCGGTGCTCAATTTTCAATTGGTATATGACGAAATAAAGGGGTGGATTGCGGAGAGTAACAATACCTGGCTACATATACTTTTGCTGACCTTAGGGCTAGGTTTATTAGTGCTTTTGGCCTTTACGGTCATTTATCCTTTGCTCGGCAATCGCAGGAAGCGAGTAATGATAGAGGTGCATCCGCCCTTTGAGAAAGTGGAAGAAATGCAAGCCAACGGTTTTAGGTCCATTTGCGTGGCATTGGACTATTCAGAGTCGGACGTAAAGGCACTTCAGTATGCCATGAGTATGGCGGGTCAAGATACGCTCATCACCTTGATACATATTGTGGAGAGTGCTTCTACACATATCTCGCAGCAGGATACGGATGATTATGAAGCCCGTCATGACAAGGAACGGATGCAAAAATACCTGGACCTCATTCATGGCAAGGGCTACCATGTACAGTATGCGCTAGGTTACAAGAGGCGCGTAAGCGAGATTGTTCGTATTACCAGAGAGGTGGGGGCAGACCTGATCGTAGTGGGTAGTCACGGGCATAAGGGGCTAAGGGATTTTGTGTATGGAGAGACTGTCGACAAATTGCGACACCGCGTAGCTATTCCCGTGTTTATAGCGCAATAAAAAACAAAAAACATGCTTTTTTGTTTAATTGGTACAATATGTGCATAGTAGTTGCAATGTCTCTTATGTAGACGAATAGTTGGGTTTTTAAAATAATAAAAAGTTATGAGTAAGAAAATAGAAGAAAAGAAAGAATGTAAGAAATCGGGCAAATTCTTAGCTTATGCTCTTACCGGTTTGGCCGTAGGTGCGGCCGTCTACTATTTGTTCGGTACGAAAGAAGGAAGGAAGACGTTAGATAAGACGCTTAAGAATGTAGATAGTTTGAAGAAAAGTTTTCAAAAGCAAGCAGAAGAAGGATTGGAACGTGCGGCCAAATTTGCCAATAAAGCAAAAGCTGAGTACTATAAGGTACTCGATCTAGCAGAGGACGTAAGCCACGAAGCTGTTGAAAAAGCTAAAAAATACAAGGAAGAAGGAAAAAGCTTGGCTTCCAAAGGGTTGAAGTATGCTGAAACCTTGGCCAAAGAGGGGCAGAAAAAACTAGAAGACGCTTAGACTTTTATTTGATAACAGAGGAGGTATAGGGGGCATGAGTGGCGTGGATAGGCTGTTCATGCTCCCTTTTTGTTTGCCTGGAATCTCAAGTCTCGCATCTCACGTCTCATATCTAATCCCTATCTTTGCGCCGATGGATTTTTTCAATCAGGTTCGTTTTTTGGTGCACAAGGAAATCATATTGGAGTGGCGATCCAAATATGCGCTGAACGGTATTTTGCTGTATGTAGTTTCTACCGTGTTTGTCTGCTATCAGTCCTTTCGTAGCTTGGACAATAATGGTCCCGTCTGGAACGCCCTGTTCTGGATTATTCTACTTTTTGCATCGCTCAATGCCATTACCAAGAGCTTCGTTCAGGAGAGTAGGGGGAGGCAACTCTATTATTACACCCTTGTGAGTCCGCAGGCGGTCATCCTGTCGAAGATCATCTACAATGTGCTGCTGATGCTCTTGCTCTCCTGTGTGGCCTATTTTGCCTATTCCACCATTTTCCGAAATGAAGTGGGCGACCCGCTTTTGTATTTCGTCTCTATCATTATGGGAAGCATTAGCTTTGCCTGTGTCTTTACCATGGTATCGGGCATCAGTGTCAAGGCCAATAGCAGCGGCACCCTGATGGCCATATTGAGTTTTCCCATTATCATCCCCTTGTTGCTGCTGCTCATCAAGCTTTCCAAGAACGCAATGGATGGGCTGGACAGATCGGTGAGCTATGATGAACTTGGAGTGCTTGTCGCCATAAACGTCATAGTGGTGAGTGTTTCGCTCTTGCTGTTTCCGTATCTGTGGCGGGACTGATTGTGCTGCACGATCTTTCGAGTGTATGGTTTAGAATGGATGATCGGCCGAAGCTAATTCTAACAGTCGGAGACGGGTTATTGAATCGACAAAAAAGAGCTGTCTCTATGTTTGTTCATACAAATGCAGGAGACAACTCTTTCCTTATTGCTATGAAGTCTTGGATTTCCTCTTGGACTTTTTGGGGAGTTCGTCTATGCTGGGCGCAAGATGGAGTTCAAGAATGCTTTCAATCACTTCCTTGTTGTCCAGGTAGTTTTTCAGGTTCGTTTTTGCTTGTTCCAGCTCCTCTTGTTTGATAGCGATATCAGCTTCAATGACGCTGATATGCCTTTGCAATTTCTGCTCGATTGATTCTTTGCTAGGTGCCATAAAATTGTGTCGTTTTGAAATAAAGATAAAAGACTTTGTTAATTTGCTGTTATAACAAGAAGACCGTGATAGGGTTTTTCGGCGCTTTCCTTTTTACCGATGCATGACATAACCTTCCTTGCCAAATTTTTTTCCAAAACCACTATGAAATACGAGAAAGTTCAGGGCGTGCTTTTCATCTTTCCGATAGAAAAAAGACGAATGTTTGTTTACCTTTGTTCGCATTAATATCACGGCAGGTCGGGCAGGTATGATTGTGGGGTTCGCTCTAGCGATTTGTTGCGATTTAAGGCTTTTTTTGCTACGGCGTAGTTTTAATTTGATGATATGATGAGACAAAACTGGTGGAAAGTATTGGGAGCAATATTGTTGCTTTACAGTGTGGTGGCTGGTTTTTTGGGCGATGTGCCCAAACTTTTTATTCTCCATGAAACGATCAGGAACCTCTACTTTCATGTGCCCATGTGGTTTTCCATGACATTTCTTTATTTTATTTCCGTTGTGTACAGCATTAAATACCTGTCTTCCGGAAAGCCGGAGCATGACTTTATGGCGGTGGAAAGCGTGAACGTAGGGATCATCTTTTGCCTCTTTGGGCTACTTACGGGTATGTTATGGGCCAACGTCACCTGGGGCGATCCTTGGCCATCCGATCCCAAGCTCAATGGTTCTGCCATTGCTACTTTGATGTATCTGGCCTATTTGGTCCTGCGCAATGCACTGGAAGAAGAACAAAAACGGGCCAAGATTTCTGCCCTGTATAATGTTTTCGCTTTTCCTATCATGATCGTATTGCTGTTCGTACTGCCCCGCATGACAGATTCATTGCATCCTGGCAATGGTGGGAATTCTACGTTCAGTGATATAGATATGGACAATCAGATGCGACGTGTCTTCTACCCGGCTGTACTGGGATGGATACTGATAGGTACTTGGGTCATGACCCTGCGCTATCGGGTAAGAATATTAGATTACGAAGACAAAAATATCTCGGCTTAAATGATAATTTTTGGCAGGCTTATGCATGATTTATTTATTCATTATGGCCTTTGGTTTAACAAGAAATAATAATTTGCATTATACTATATGAAGAAGCTAATTCTTTTGACACTGATGGGGCTGATGTCCTTTTTTTCTAGCTTTGCACAATCTTCCAATCAAGTGGAAATGGCGGATTTCTTGCGCAGCTCTGGCAAGATCTATGTGGTGGTATCGGTCATTTCCCTGATATTGGTGGGATTTATTGTTTATCTATTTACTATTGATAGAAAAGTTTCCAGGTTGGAAAAGCAAAGGCGTAACAAATTATAAGCGATACGCGTTAAGTTGTAATGACTGCTTGGATTTTGAGCGAGAACCAATTATATAGTTTAAAAATTCATTTTATATGGCTTCAATTAATTCCCATTCAGAGTTTAGCTTCTTTGATGACGTTTGCCAGTTTTTCGATCATGCTGCTCAGTTTACTAGTCATGACCAGGGCTTGCTAGAACAGATAAAGGCTTGCAACAGTGTTTATAGGTTTTGTTTTCCACTACGTAGGGGCAACAAAATGGAAACAATCTATGCGTGGCGCGTCGAGCACTCGCACCATAAATCGCCTACCAAAGGAGGTATTCGCTATAGCGAGATGGTGAATGAGGATGAGGTAATGGCATTGGCTGCCCTTATGACCTACAAGTGTGCCATAGTAAACGTGCCGTTTGGTGGGGCCAAAGGTGGCATAAGCATCAACACGAAAAATTACTCAGTGTCTGAATTGGAAACCATCACTAGACGCTATACCACGGAACTGGCCAAGAAGAATTTCATAGGCCCCGGTATCGATGTGCCGGCACCGGACTACGGCACGGGCGAACGAGAGATGAGCTGGATAGCGGACACCTATTTGACACTGAATCCGGGCCAATTGGACGCTTTGGGTAGTGTAACTGGCAAACCCCTTTCGCTTAGTGGCATAGATGGCCGCCGTACGGCAACTGGACGTGGAGTAGCCATAGCCGTGCGTGAGTGTGTGAGCATAGAAGAAGATATGAAAGCCATTGGGCTTACGGCTGGCCTTGAGGGCAAGCGCGTCATTGTACAGGGATTGGGAAACGTAGGCTATAATTCCGCTAAGGTACTGGAGGAATTTGGTGCTACTATTGTAGGCATATGCGAGTTTGATGGAGCGCTTTATAACGAAGGTGGCCTGGATATAGATGCTATTATCGAACACAGAAAAGAGGTGGGAACCATCTTGGGTTTCAAGGGCGCTACCAAGGAATTTAAAAATTCTGCCGAAGGCTTGGAACAGCCTTGCGATATATTGGTGCCTGCGGCACTAGAAAACCAAATTACGGAAGAAAACGTAGGCAGGATACAAGCTATGATTATAGCCGAGGGCGCCAATGGTCCTACGACTCCTGCCGCAGAGAAAATTTTTACGGAAAAAGGAGGGATTATTATCCCAGACATGTACTGCAATGCTGGTGGTGTGACGGTTTCCTATTTCGAGTGGCTGAAAAATCTGTCGCATGTTGCCTTTGGACGTATGGACAAGCGCTACGAAGAGACTGCCAACCTCAATATCGTGAATATGGTAGAGGCGGTGACTGGGGTAACGCTTACCTCCCAACAGCGGAGCGTCATCGTAAAGGGAGCGTCAGAACTGGAATTGGTAAACTCTGGTCTGGAAGACACCATGATCCGTTCATATCACGAGATTCATAAGGTCTATAAAGCCAATCCTAAGATAGATACCTTGCGTACAGCGGCCTTTGTGCTGGCTATTGATAAGATTGCCGTTTCTTATCAAAGCATGGGGATATGGCCTTAGAAGAGGGTTGCATTTCAAAATTTTGTGATGCAGGTAAGTTGATGTAAACAAGGAGAGAGGGGGGATTAACCTTCCCTCTCCTTGTCTCTTTCATAAGTGGACATGTGACGTTCTTTCTTTGTTTCAAAGATATCGTCTATCGTGATTAGTATTCCTGTTTCCTCCACTTCTCCAAACTCATCGTTTATGGCCGTACCGAAGGTCTTCATCGTGGAGGACAAGTTCATATAGGTATTGATAAGCGGCGGGATATTTTCTCCCAGCTCACGGACTTTTCCATTGAGCACCTTATAGCCGGCTTTGTAGTCGAGGCCATCAAACAGACCTTGTGGAGGATCCTGGTGATAGCCCAGTGGACGAATGGGCCATACCAAATGTTCCCTGTCCGGAAAATAGGTGTTCATGAAATAAAGGAGCAGATCCCTAGCCTCTTTATTATAGTGCGGATACATGGTTACCTTACCAAACAGGTACTTGACATCGGGATTGAGCTTGACCACAGCGCCTAGCCCATCCCAAAGGTTGTCCAGGGAGAAAAGTCCCTTGCGGTTGTCTTTGGCCGGTTGGTATTTTGGTTGTACGAAAGACCTTCCCAGTTCGATGGTGTAGGGCAGGTATTCTTCGATGAACTGTTCAGAGAAATGGAAATAATGAGCAGTAGACAGATTGATTTCGCCGGCATCGTCCACTATATTGTTGCACTTTATCAACCTGTACCCCGCTATAATTTCTTCCTCTACGGGATTCCAAGCAATTAACTGGTCGTAGGCAAATTCACTAGTGTCGTTTTCGTCCAGGTCGCAGTCCAGCCCTGTCCCCCCTCCGGCAGCTCTAAACGTAAGTTCCCGTAGCCTGCCGATCTCTTTTAGGACATTGGGCGCATTGCGGTAGTTGACGAGATAGATCTCGTTGTTGCCATTGTTTGTGTACCTTAAAAATACCTCCTTAGTAAGCTCTTTTTTTATCAGATTTCTATCAACAGGTTCTATTATTTCTTTCATCACGTTAGCCTTTCGGAGATAAATTGTAAGTTTCTTGCTTCATGTATTGGGCCCATTGCTTTTCTGTTTTACTGTCATCGAAGAACGTATAGGGAATGGGCTTTCCTATATGTATCGTCACGGTCTTGTTCTGTTGCGAGAACATTTCGTCTGGAAGATAGAACATTTCAATATTGGCCTTGATGCCGATTTTCTTTCTTATATGGGCGAAATTATAAAAGAAGTTGGAATTTTTACCATCGATATACACGGGAATGATATCTTTCTTGTATTTCTTGGATTGGGAGATGAAGCTCTTTTTCCATTCCAGGTCTTCTATCCCGTGTTTTTGCTTGCGCGATACGAGTCCTGCCGGAAAAACCAAGAGCGCATTGTCGTTCCGATAGGCCTCATCGATCAATAGGCTCGCCTTTCTGCCTTGTGCCCCGTGTTTGTTCACCCCCACGAACAGAGGCTGTAGGTTTTTTACGTTTAAGAGAATATCGTTGACAATGAATTTGATATCCTTGCGGTATTTGCCTACGGCATGCATGAATGCTACGCCATCCAATCCGCCCAAAGGATGGTTGGATGCAAAGATTACCCCACCCTCCAAAGGGATGTTTTCCTCCCCTTGGAGTTCTACATTCACCCCGAGATATTCGATGAGCGCATCGACAAATTCGAGACCGTCAAGGTGGCCGTTTTTTGCCATTACCTTGTTGATGTCGTCCTCGTGCACCACGCGTTCTATGTAGCGCAAGGCAAAAGAAGGTATCCATTTCAGAAGCTTCGGGTTCTTCTTTCGGATTACTTCTTTGACTACGATATACTTGTCCTTATTCTTTTCCAAGTTGTTCATGTAATAATCAGTCGATCTCTGCAGATTCCTTTCTGTGGTAAATCCTTAGACCAATTTGGGCAAGTGCCAAAATTAGCAAAAGTTCGTGTAATATTGTGTCATAAATCGGTTATGGATACATAAAACCCACTGTACCCGGTGCGGTTTTCTCACGCAGAGCCGCAAAGCCGCGAAGAAAAGCGTGCGCAACATTTGCTGAAAAGATGGGAGACCGTGATGCCCTGTAGACGCTGGTCTGGAAAAAAGAAAAGTAGTCCCGCTTCCGTAGGAGCGGGGCTATGATGTCATAGGCATTCCGGTGGAATGTCGTATTCCATGCGCTCGATGTCGTCAAAAGACGGGGCAATGGCTTTCAACAGGCTGATGGTGCCGTAATAGGCGCTCGTTAGTCGCCTGTCTCCGCTCTCGTCTAGCACAAGGGCACATTGTAACAATTCCAGTAGTTCTTGGTGGAGGCGGTGCAACGTGTCGACTTCCAGGCCGCCCACGTCTTCAAGCTCGATGATAAGCTTGTTTGGTTTGATGGTAACCATAATAACTAAAGATTTAAGGAAAAATGAATCCCTTGCTTTAGGTGTCCTAACGCTCTTTAGAAAGCGTCCGGAGGCTTTCGCCTGACCCGCACCATAACAAGGGGTAACTTAATTTTTTTACTTCTCTAAAGATTTAAGGAGTCACAAATTTGGCTATAAATTTTGGTATTCGGAAATTTTTGTCAGAAAAACCAATGTTATTTGCTCATTGCTTTGTATATATCCGTCCCGAGTGTTCCTAACGTGTACGCGCAAATATGAAGCTATAATATTGGCGTTTGGCAGGTAGTACGCCATACCTATCCCCCTCCTGGAGGGGGAGCGTGCTAGACAAGTGTGCGGGAAAGGGGGAGGTAGATATTCTTAAGCTGTTCGAGATGTTAGCAAAGCGCCTGCCTACCAGACAGGCAGGCATCTCGAACATACAGATAAATACGGATTTGTAATCCGTTATTCCATTATTTAAGGTCGGAATCGTTCAAAACAAAACCATGAAGGAGTTAAGGGTGGTTAAGCCTTCATGTCGCTTAATGCCTTAATGTTTCAAATAGTTAAGTCTTAATCGTTCAAAGCAAAACCATGAAGGAGTTAAGGGTAGTTAAGC
>NZ_KE386609.1:40348-59655 GCF_000427965.1 Olivibacter sitiensis DSM 17696
AGTTAAGCCTTCATGTCGCTTAATGCCTTAATGTTTCAAATAGTTAAGTCTTAATCGTTCAAAACAAAACCATGAAGGAGTTAAGGGTGGTTAAGCCTTCATGTCACTTAATGCCTTAATGGTTAAAAAATTGAAGAACAGTTAAGCCTTCATGTCGCTTAATTTGATGTAATCTTCCTCGTTGATATTGAAATGCAAGCAATTTCATGTCATCCCCTTGTTCTACTTGCCTTAGGTGTCCTAAGCTCCAAAGAAGGCGCCAGAAGCTTTCATCTGGCCGCACCGTAGCAAGGGGTGTTTTTAGAGGGGCATTGGTTGGCCCGCTGGCCGCAATAACTGGCGCACGACTGTGGTGCGTGATCCGTACTGGTTTTTTATTGGATTGTGAGGTTTATTTTTCGCCCAAGTCCAAATTCAATGAGTTTGTAAAGTGTTGAAAGTTGGATGTCACTGTGTCCATTCTCAATTCTTGAAATGAAGCTTTTCTTTGCCCCAATTTTTTCTGCAAGTTGCTCCTGTGTCAAATTTGCCGATTTTCTTTCTTCTTTAATTAACTCACCAATTGCAAATGATTTGGATTTAATTTCAAAGTCAGTTCTTGTTTTTGAGCCTGTTTTGCCATATCTTTTGTCAAGATGTTCGGCAAAAGTTTTGAGGTTTTTATTTTTTGTTTCCATCGTCTTTTTTCTTTTGTTCGTTAAAATATTCTTCCATTATTTTTTCTGCTTTATTCAATTCTTTTATTGGCGTTTTTTGTGTTTTCTTTTGAAATCCGTTAAAAAGTACCACTAAATTTCCTTTGTCAAAACAGCAAAATATTCTGTAAACATTACTTTCATATTCAATCCTAATTTCAAAAAGCCCTTTTACACTTTCAATGCTTTTAAAAAATTTAGTAGGAACACGTTTGAGAATTGTCATCATAAAAAGCACTTGGTCAATTTTGTCCTTTACTTTATCTGTCAAGGTTTCAAAAAAATCGTCAAAGTAGTCTTTATAAAAAACGATTTCCCTAATTGTTTCCATCCAACAAAGTTAACTAATAATGGAACATTTTCAAAATAAAACATGGTGGGATTTGATGTTTCCGTTGAACGGTCATTTGGATGAAATTGCCAAACTGTTGGCCGTTTTTGTCAAGTTTTATACTAGTTTCTATGTTGTCCAAAAGGTCTAAAGAACTTTACCGAAGTTGCAAGCTGCAAAAATTTCATCTTTATGCCACGGCTTCTGTCAGCTTGGCGTAAAATACGGATTGGAACGTGTCTTGATGATGATAGGCAAAAATAGGAAACATTTAAATCATTTACATATAAAAGAATATGCAAGAAAAAGGCAATATTTCGATTCATACCGAGAATATCTTTCCGGTAATCAAAAAGTTTTTATACTCGGACAATGAGATTTTTTTACGTGAGCTGGTATCCAATGCGGTAGATGCTACGCAAAAAATCAAGCGTTTGTCGTCTTTGGGGCAATACAGCGGTGAAGTGGGGGATACGACCATTGAGGTTTCCTTTGACGAAAAGGCCAAGACCATCACCATCTCCGATAAGGGCATAGGCATGACGGCCGAGGAGGTGAAGAAATACATCAACCAGATTGCTTTTTCGGGGGCTACCGAGTTCATGGAAAAGTTCAAGGAAGCCAACGATGCCAATGAGATCATCGGCCGTTTTGGTCTGGGATTCTACTCGGCATTCATGGTGGCAGACAAGGTGGAAATACAAACACTTTCGTACCAAGAAGGTGCCGAACCTGCCAAATGGGTGTGCGATGGCAGTACCTCTTACGAAATCTCTGAAGGTACACGTACGCAAAGGGGGACCGACGTGATCCTGCATATCAACAGCGATTCGGAGGAATTCCTGAACAAGAGCAAGTTGCAGGAGATATTGGACAAATATTGCCGCTTTTTGCCCGTGCCTATCAAGTTTGGTACCAAGACGGAGTCTGTGCCTGATGGCGAAGACGAAGAGGGTAAACCAAAATATAAGTCCATAGAGGTCGATAACATCATCAACAATACGAATCCGGCTTGGACAAAAGCACCATCGGAACTAAAAGACGAAGATTATCTGGCCTTTTACAGAGAGTTGTACCCATTTGCCGAGGAACCTTTGTTCTGGATTCACCTCAATGTAGACTATCCGTTCAACCTGACGGGTATCCTGTACTTCCCCAAGATCAAGAACGAATTTGATATACAGCGCAACAAGATCAAGCTCTTCTCGCGCCAGGTGTTCATCACCGATGAGGTGAAGGATATCGTGCCCGAATTCTTGATGTTGCTGCACGGGGTCATTGACTCGCCGGACATTCCGCTGAACGTGTCGCGTAGCTTCCTGCAGGCCGATAGCAACGTGAAGCGCATCAGCAACTATATCACCAAAAAAGTTGCCGATAAGCTGAACGACCTCTTCAAGAGCGACCGCAAGGCCTATGAGTCCAAATGGAAGGACTTGGGACTATTCATCAAGTACGGTATGGTGAGCGACGATAAGTTTGCCGAAAAGGCTGTGGATTTTGCCCTGTTGAATAACGTGGATGGAGAATTCTTTACTTTAAAGGAATATGCAGAAAAGGTGAAGGACATCCAAAAGGATAAGGATGGCAATGTGGTCTATCTATATGCAACCGATGTCGCCAAGCAGGATAGCTTCATAGAGGCCGCAAAGGCAAAGGGATACGATGTGCTGCAGCTGGACTCGCCCATAGACAACCACTTCGTGAGCTACCTGGAGCAAAAGACGGAAAAGACGCAACTGAAACGGGTGGACTCGGATGTGGTGGACAAATTGATCCAAAAGGAAGAGCAGGTGAAACTTTCTCTCTCTGATGAAGAAGTAACCAAGGTGAAATCCATCTTCGATAAGGCCATCAGCAAGGACACCATGAAGGTGGAAGTGGAGGCTCTGGCCGAAGACGAGTTGCCTGTAACGGTTACCATGGACGAGTTCATGCGCCGTATGAAGGATATGGCACAGCAAGGTGGTGGCATGAGCTGGTATGGCAATATGCCCGACTCTTACAAGGTGTCCGTCAATGGCAACCACCCGCTCATAAAACGTATATTGAACGATGAGAACGAGGAGGAAAGGGAGCAATTGGCCAAACAGGCCTTTGATCTGGCTCTGCTTTCCAGAGGTTTGTTGAGCGGTGCCGACCTGACTAAATTTGTGAAGAGAAGTGTCAATTTGATATAGCGCGTAAACGCTTAATACCAATTAATTATAATATAAGCGGCCCTTGATGTAAAAGAAGCGTCAAGGGCTTTTTTTGTCTATTGAAATCTAGCAACGAAGTCTATCGGGGAAATTACGGGAAGGGAAGGAAGAGCTGCTTTTTGGAATCCTTGGTCACTACTGATGACATAATCCAGCCGATGGTGTAAAGCTGTATAGTAAAGAAGGGCATCCTCGATGTCATCCATAGATGAATGGATAGCCGTCAGAACTTGTTCATGGGGCGTATCAATGATGTTGATAAATGACAATAGTGTGGACATGATTTCCTTGGTCTTGGATACACCATAGGCTTTTGCTATCCAATAGGAACAAATTTGTACTACTGTAGGAGAAACGAAAGCGACGATCTTCTTTTGTTCCGCGTGTAAAATGATGGTTTTGCCCTGTTCGTATCCCTCGCGTCGCAACACAAAATCTAGTAGGACATTTGCATCTAAAAACACCTTAAAAGCCATATTTAGAAGCGTTGTCTTCCGTGTATTTTTTCTTTAAGTCGCCTGTGGCAGTCATTTTGGGCTTCGGGAGTTCTTCAACGATATCGATGATGCTCTTGTTTGTAGATACTTGTGCGAATGTTTTAAAATAATTTTCCACAAGTTCGGACACACTGCTTTTCTTGCTTGCAGCATAATTTTTAACGCGCTTCAATAAGCCCTCGTCAATCGTTAAATTTAATCTTGCTTTCATAACAATCATTTTTATAGAGCAAATATACGTATAAAAATGAGGGATGCGCATGACTGCGCGCCTTGAATTTACGAAGTCCTAAATTATTGTTGAACGCAACTGCCCCGTATCTTATACCCTCCCAAGTGTAACTTTTTCCATCAAACAGTATCCAATGGAAAAGAAATATGATATGAAGAGATTGGTAGCCTTGGAGGAGTTTTGTCTATTTATTTGTAGCTTTTTGTTGTTCTTAGCCTTGGGTTATACCTGGTGGTGGTTCTTTGCCTTGTTGCTTTTGCCCGATTTGAGCATGTTGGGCTACGTAGTCAATAATAGGGTAGGAGCCATAAGCTACAACCTGTTTCATCATAGGGCATTGGCCTTGTTGGTGGGGGTGTTGGGCTATTGGGCACATTCGGATGTAGGGGTGATAAGCGGGATCGTGCTTTTTGGGCATAGTAGCATGGATAGGGCATTTGGCTATGGCCTGAAATATTTTACAGGGTTCAGGTATACCCATTTGGGAAGGATAGGAAATGATAAAAACGAGCATTGATGGCAAGTAGTAAACATGAAAAAAGGGAAGGTAATACAAGTGCCTGAAGAATGATAAAGTCGACATTGATCTGTGTATATAGCATTTTTATGTTTAAAATGCTATATACACAGATCATTTTTTATATAAAAATGCTATTTTTGTAAAGCATATTTTTATTCTTTATTGTTAAATGGAGGAACTTATCTTAAAGTCCGATAAGGTCATTGCTGCGCAAGACCTCACGTTCAAGCGTACATTGTATGATGAAATAGACTGGACAAATCGGCTCATTGGCGTGATGGGAGCGAGGGGAACGGGTAAGACCACCATCCTGTTGCAAAGGCTCAAGGAGCTCGATTTGAGTGGGACGGAAGCTGTTTATCTTTCGTTGGACGACCTCTATTTCACACGGCATAGCCTGGGCGATGTGGCGGATACCTTTCGGTCGAGGGGGGGTAAATACCTGTTTCTCGACGAGGTGCACAAATACCCGGAGTGGCACAGGGAAATCAAGAATATCTATGATTTTAATCGAGAGCTTTTTATTGTTTTCACTGGCTCATCCATTATAGATATGCTGCGGTTGCCGGTAGACCTTAGTCGGCGAGCCATTGTCTATCAATTGACGGGGCTATCGTTCCGAGAATTTTTGAGCTATGACCAAGGGCTCGATTTTGGCAAGATCAAGCTAGCGGATATCATAGGTAATCACTCGAAACTGGCCATAGAGCTATGTCGGAAAATGGCGCCATTGAAGCATTTTGGTGCATACCTCGATCACGGTTACTACCCATTTTATAAGGAAAACATCGCTTCCTATACCACTCGGTTGGAACAGGTGATGCGGCTAGTGATCGAGTATGACCTAGCTTTCGTAGAACATATAGACTATCAAAATATCCGCAAAATACTGGAGTTGATGGCTATTCTGGCGGAACATGTGCCTTTCACACCAAACATTGCCGAGCTTAGCAAGAAACTGGCCATGGGAAGGAATACTCTCGTGCAGTATTTCCACTATCTTGACAAAGCCCGATTGATCAACAATCTGTACGCTGCCGGAAAAGGATATGGCAAGCTCGAGAAGCCTGGAAAAGTGTTGCTTGAAAACCCGAATCTTTTTGAGGTGCTGGCCATCAGCAATCCGGATAAGGGGAGTGTGCGGGAATCATTCTTCGTTGGTCAACTTCTTAATGCGGGATACCACATTTCTTTGCATAATAAAGGCGATTTCGAGGTAGATGCGCAGTATGTTTTTGAAATAGGAGGTAAGAAAAAAGGATTTAAGCAGATTGCCGGAATCGAGCATTCGTTTATTGCGGCCGATGACATGGAGGCGGGGGTCGGCAATAAGATCCCCCTTTGGCTATTCGGTTTCTTGTATTAATTGGCAACGGCATGAAAAAAAGCTATACCATAAACGATTGTCAGGTGCAGGTGACCTTTGGCCATGGGACGGTACACATATGCAATGACATGGCCTTTTGGCAGTGCGTGCATCAAGAACCTATCAAGAGGGTTTGGGCATTGGCGGCCTTGATAAAAGAAGACTATATCCGTCATAAAGGCCAGGCACTCCGTATTTCGGACCGCTCTCTGGTAGTGGAGATATGGGGACACCTCTATTATGAATATTATGTGCTCCGCCTGAAGCGAAGGTTGAATGCTCGTTGGTTTGATCGCTTGTCGGTTAAATTATTGAAACCCGCAGACATCATAGATTGTGGGGAGAAGGGAAAAGACAGCAATCGCTGGATATGGGACTTGTTGTCTGGTGCATATGGCTTGATTGCGAGGTCGTTGCCACGGGGAATAGCAGACGCTGGGCTCAAAAAATAAAAGCACCCCAACGAGGGATGCTTTTCAGTTTTTTATCCAAGAAATTTTAAGTAAGGAAAACCCTTTTAGCCCAAATAGGACTTAAGGATTTTGCTTCTAGAAGTATGGCGCAGGCGTTGCAGTGCCTTGTCCTTTATCTGGCGCACCCTTTCGCGTGTGAGGCTGAATTTTTCGCCTATTTCTTCCAAGGATAGGGGATGGTTTGATCCCAGTCCGAAGAAAAGGACGATGATTTCCCTTTCGCGATCGGTGAGCGTAGCCAATGAACGCTTGATCTCTTCCGAGAGCGACTCGTCAATAAGAGTACTATCTGTATTGGGGTCGCGGTTCTCCAATACGTCCAATAGCGTGTTTTCTTCGCCTTGTACGAATGGAGCATCCATAGACACATGACGCCCAGAATTGCTCAATGTATCGGATATCTTGTCTACCGTGGTTTCGAGGATATCCGCCAATTCTTCTGGCGATGGCTCGCGCTCATACTCTTGTTCCAGTTTGGAAAAAGCTTTGCTAATCTTGCTGAGGGACCCTACTTGATTCAATGGCAGACGTACAATCCGTGATTGCTCGGCGATGGCTTGCAAAATAGACTGACGAATCCACCATACTGCATAGGAGATGAATTTGAACCCTTTTGTTTCGTCAAAGCGTTTTGCAGCTTTGATGAGTCCGAGATTCCCTTCATTGATCAGGTCTCCAAGTGTAAGTCCTTGATTTTGATATTGCTTGGCAACAGACACTACGAAACGTAAGTTCGTCTTTGTTAAACGTTCTAAGGCTGCTTGGTCGCCCTCCCTGATTTTTTGTGCAAGAATAACTTCTTCCTCTGCTGTAATTAAGTCTACTTTACCTATCTCGTGCAAATACTTATCCAGTGATTGCGACTCGCGATTGGTGATAGACTGAGTGATTTTGAGCTGTCTCATTAATTATTATATACCCTTTCTATATAAAAGTGTGCAAAAATACAAATTAGTTTTCTCATCTAACATAGAAAACGCCAAAAAGTTGTCTGATTTTTAAGGATTTATATTGTTTTTTTTGCCATATAACCCTAACAAAAATTACGCCAAAAAACGATTGGTTAGTGTTTTTGTGACACATTTAAAACAAATGTTAGGTGTTCGCGTTTCGTAAAACGTGTAAACGATTTACTTTGGGGTATTTTGAAGTCTGTTTGCACAAATTTGGACTGTCAATCTAACGATTTACTGGAAGTTGTGCTGAAAAAGCGATGTTAAGTCAGCCTATCGCAATGAAATTGTAATATTATTTATACTTGCCATAAATTTATTATTTTTTAATAACCGTTTCTTATATTAGCTTATCGAAAACAAAGGTTATTCTACATTACAACAAAAAATAGGATTAATATGGAAGCAGTAGCAGCGCAATTAATTGAAAAAGAAAGAATAAGGGATTTTAAGGTTGTCAATTCGCCGGAAAATCATGCGAATGAGCTGCGCTATAAACTTCAGAGTGCCGTGCGTCTGGGAAATGAATTTAAGTCCAAGTCCGTCATTGTATTTATGACTACCGATGGGCCAAAACGTGTGGAGACAACGGTATGGTCGCTTACTGAAGATTACATTCAGCTTAAAAATGGGATCATGATTCCGCTTAAGAGCTTGTTGGATATTGATTATTAGCTCAAACCTCACGCATATCTACGGCAACTACCCTAGAAATGCCCTGCTCTACCATGGTGACGCCATAGATGATATCTGTGCTTGCTATGGTCTTCTTGTTGTGGGAAACCACTATGAACTGTGATTGATCCGAAAATTTTCGGATGATGTTGTTGAACTTGTCTATATTGGTATCATCCAATGGGGCGTCTACTTCATCGAAAATGCAGAAAGGAGCAGGTTTCAGTAGATAAAGCGAGAACAGCAAGGCCGTAGAGGTAAGTGTTTTCTCGCCTCCCGAAAGCTGATTGATGGATAAAGGACGCTTTCCTTTCGGTCTAGCCATGATTTCTATATCAGACTCCAAAGGGCTGTCGGGATTGGTCAATATCAGATCGCAGGAATCTTCTTCATTGAAAAGGGAACGAAATACGGTGATAAAATGAGATCTTACGGTCGTGAATGCTTGCATGAATTGCTGTTCTGCCGTATCGTCTATTTCCTTGATGGTCGCTAGGAGCGATTGCTTGGCTTCGAGCAGATCTTCTTTCTCTTTTTTGATAAATGTGCAGCGCTCATCCATTTCCTTGTAAGCTTCCATTGCCATGGGGTTGATGGAACCGAAGTCATCCAGCTGTTTCTTTAGCTTTTCAGTCTGTTCTTTGATGCTTTCTTCATCTTCCTGAATGGCATTTTCCTGCTCCATGTTTGACGTGTCTTGATCCAGCAGGTCGCGTATGTCCACGTTAAATTCAACCGAAAGCCTTTCCTTGAGGCTATTTAGCTCCAGTTTGAGCTGTGTCTTCCCGTCTTTTATCTCGGTGAGCAAGAAATCTGCTTGCTCTTTTTGCTTGCGGAGGTTAGAAACTTTAGACTCTTCTTCATTGGTCTTTCCCCGCAATCCATAATAAGCTTGTTCCTGTTCCTGGAGTCCTTTTTCCAGCGCCTCCTTTTGTTCGTACATGGCTATAAGGTCTTCGTCCGAGTCATCTACATGCTGCAGGGTGTCTTTGATGGCTGTCTGAGTGTCTTCGTACTCCTTCGTGTATTGATCTATGCGCTTTTGGAGATTCTCTTGCTGGCTTTCCCGATATTCCAAATCTTTCATAATACTGGAAAGCCTGTTTTGCTGCTGATGAAAAAGGATATTCTGCTGATTGTAGCTACCCGACTTCACGGTGAGCATCTCGGATATTTCGTTGTAGCGTTCTTGTGCTTCTCGCTGGTTTTCCAGCAATTCTTCCTTCTTTTTTAAGATGGCTGCCAGCTTCGGTTCGTTGCTCTCGAGCGACCGTATTATCTGCTCTAGCTTCTTTTCGATATCTTCCTTGCGGGTTTGACTGTTCTGTATAAAGGCGAGGTATTGTTCTTGCTTGGTCTTTACGGAAACAAGTTCGTTGTTGATGCGATTGAGCTGGTTTCTTACTTCTTCTATATAGCTGGCTTGTGTGCTCGCTTTCCATGCGATGCAAGTTTCTTCTGCCTCCTTGATTTTTTCTTGGAGATTGACGATATGCTGGCTTAGCGACTTGATTTCCTTGCTTAGGTTCTCGAGGTTTTTTGCCCGACCTATCCGTTTGCCTTCAAATAGGCCCACGGACCCTCCCGAAAGGCTGATTTTGGTTTTGTAGAATTTGCCGGTTTTATGTAAGATAACCTTGCCATCCTCCGGCAATTCGGTTTCCAGTTCGTCTTCGCCGTTTGTTTTCAGCAGGTATACGTTGTGTAGTAGATGGTGGCACAATGGAAGGTATTTGTTTTCCACGTCGATGATGTCCAGCGCAGAAATCAATTGGTCGTTTTCGTTTTTTTCCTTTGGCGTGGGTGTTTTAAGCGCTTCCAAGACGAAAAAACTGGCACGTCCCCTGGACGAATCTCCCAGTAATTTGATGGCCCGTATGGCGTCTTCCTGTAGGGGTACCACATAATGGTTCATGACTGGTTCTAGGTAGTTTTCTATCGCTATGCGGTACTCCTCCTTGCAGAAGAGCACATCGCTGAATAATGGGTACGCTTTTGGCCATCCGGCATTTTTGCGTAGAAAACGTATGGATTCCGGAAAGCCCTCAAGGTTGTCCACCAGGGACTTTGTGAGGTTGTATTCGTTTTGTTTGGCATCGAGGCTGCGGCTATCCAGATTGAGTTCCTGCTTTAGCGAGGCCATCTCTGTTTCCTTGTGCAGTATGCTCTGTTGGAGTTCGTCTTCCATGTGCCGAGCATGATCGTACTGCTGTTGCAATGTTTCTTGTTTGCTCTCTAGTTCTGCTACCGCACGCACAAATTCATTCAGCTCCTGCTCTTTGTTTGCCGTGTCCAAGAGGTTTCGTTCGCCTTCCTGTTTCAGGGCATCATGCTGTATCTGCAATACGGCAATCTCTTTTTCTAAGGAATACGCTTCATTCTGCTGTTCAGTGACTGTCTTTCCGAGCCCATCCACATGCTGCCTTGCACTCTGCTGTTGTCCCCGCAGTTCGTCTACTTCTGCCTTTTGCTCATCCAATGTTTGTTTTATAAGCTGCAACTTTTCTTGTTCGGCGGCTTCCTCTTCAGCAAGTCGCTTTATGTTGTAGAACACATGATTCAGCTGCTGCTTGTCTTGCGCAAGTTCTTTGGATAGTCGTTGTTCTCGATCAGTAAGGTTTCTTAGCTGTTCGTTTTTTACTTTCTTTTCACTTTCGTAGCTCCTTATTTTGGCGCTGTATTCATTGGCCGCCTTTTGCTGACTGGCCAGGTTTTTCTCTTCTATCAGGCTGTCCTTTTTTAGGGCTTGTACTTGGGCCTCCAGCTTATCTATTTGATTGGAAATGGTTTGCTGTTTTTCTTGCTGCTGTTTTTCTTGCGTTTCCAGTTTCTCTAAGGCATCACTGAAACTGGCTATGCGCAAGGAGGCAAGACCGAGGCTTAGGTGTTTGTATCTTTCTTTCAGTTTGTAGTAGCGTTCGGCTTTCTTCGCTTGGTTTTCCAGCGTTTTAAGATTTTTCTCTATTTCAAAGAGTAAGTCCTCTACGCGGCTAAGGTCTGCTTCGGTGTCCTTCAGCTTGGAAAAAGTCTGCTTTTTGCGAACCTTATATTTGGAAATGCCGCTAGCTTCTTCAAAGAGAGCTCTACGAGAATGGTCTTTATTGTTGATGATCTCATCGATCATCTTCAATTCGATGATGGAATAACTGTCATTGCCCACTCCGGTGTCCAAGAATAGGTCGGTAATGTCCTTCAGCCTACAGGTCACATCATTGAGCCTGTACTCGCTTTCGCCACTTCGATAGAGCTTGCGCGTGATGGTCACTTGGGAAAACTCCGTGGGCAATATGTTTTTCGTATTATCGAAAGTAAGGGACACTTCCGCCAGATTGGACGGTTTGCGCGTCTTCGTGCCGTTGAAAATGATGTTTTCCATTTTCTCCGAGCGAAGTGCCTTGGTGCTCTGTTCGCCCAATACCCATCTGATGGCGTCTACTACATTGGATTTGCCACAACCATTGGGGCCGACGATAGCCGTTACGCCTTCATTGAAGTGTATGGTTATCTTATCGCCAAAACTCTTAAATCCCTTTATCTCAAGTCGCGTTAACTGCATAATGGTATAGGCACTTTTTCCGCTGCGAAAATAAGCATTTAGCAGATAATCTGATGGCTCATTTGATGGTCGTCAGAGTATCTTTGTCAGAGACAGTGCTGCACAATGTTAGGCTGCGTCCTTTAGCTTGGAATGCTTGTATCCATATATAAAGTAAATGCCCAAGCCTACCACGAGCCAGATGGCGAAGATAATCCAATTGCTGCTTCCCAGTTCTGTCATCAGGTACAGATTGACCAGTATGCCCGCTACCGGAAGGAGTGAAAATTTGTATTTGAAGCCCAAGATGGCCAACACGACCCAAGCAAGCCAGAAAAATAAGGTGAGGGATTTGTGTTCAAAAATTTCCACGAAGCTCAATCCTTTCCACTCTGCTAACACATCTTGTCCATATACCGCTAGTCCGATAAGCATCAAGATAAGGCCAATGCCTATCAGGTACTTGCCATTGATGTAAGGTACTCTAAATTTAGATTTCTTTGAAAGGCCCGTATGGTCTAGGTAAAGTACGCCCGCACATACCAAAATGAATGCGAAGAAGGTGCCTACACTGGTGAGGTCTACCACGAAATCCATTTCAAAGAATAGCGCTGGAATACCCACCGCAAAACCTGCCATGATGGTGGCAAAGCTGGGGGTATGGTACTTGGGATGGATTTTGGAAAACTTCTTCCAGAGGAGTCCATCGCGGCTCATGGTCATCCAAATACGTGGCTGCCCAATCTGGAATACTAGCAAGGCACTTGTGATGGCGATGACCGAGCTGACGGAAATGACACCGGCCATAAAGTCCATATCCACTTGCTGGAATACAAAAGCCAATGGATCGTTTACGTTCAGCTCTTTATAGTTGACCATTCCAGTCAGTACAAGCGTGATGGCTACGTAGAGCACGGTACATATGAGCAGACAGTAGATCATTGCCCTGGGGAGATCGCGCTGTGGGTTCTTGCATTCTTCGGCCGTGGTGGAAATGGAGTCGAAGCCTATGAAGGCAAAAAACACTGCTGCAACACCGCTCAAGACCCCACCTATGCCGTTGGGTGCAAAAGGCGACCAGTTGGACGGTTTAACAAAAAAGGCTCCGCCTATGATAACGAAGAGCACAACACCTACTTTCAATACAACCATGATGTTGCTGGCATTTTTGGACTCCTTGATGCCTACATAGACCAGCCAAGTTACAAGCAAGGTGATCAGCCCGGCAGGAACATTGCATACCAGGGAGAAATCGCCTATATGCGGTGCCTGCTGAAAGGCTTCGCTCGCCAAACGCTCGCTGGTACTAAGAGCTTCCAAGCCTTCACTCTGGAGTTTTGAATAGGCCTTATATGCCGTGATGGGAGAGATGGAGAGCCATTTGGGTATATTAATGCCAAATCCGCTCAGCATGGTGGTAAAATACTCGGACCAAGAAATGGCAACCACCATATTGGACACGGCGTATTCCAAGATTAATGCCCAGCCGATAATCCAGGCAAAAAGCTCGCCGAAAGCCACATAGGCATAGGTGTAGGCACTGCCCGAAACGGGTACGGTACTGGCAAACTGTGCATAGGACAGGGCGGTGAAAACGCAAGCGACGGCCGTAAATACAAAAAGAAGGGAAACTGCCGGTCCACCGTTATAAGCTGCAAGGCCGATGGTGCTGAAGATGCCCGCTCCCACGATGGCCGCAATGCCAAGAGAAACTAAATCGCGGACACCCAGTATTTTTGCTAAGCCAGAACCTTCTCTTTGTTGACTATCTGAAATGATTTGGTCTACCGTTTTTTTTCGGAATAGATTGTTTGCCATATAAAAAATGGAATAGAATTGCTATTTAAGGCTCAAACATAAAAAAAATACGCATAACATGCGTGCTTTGTGGTGCGATTCTTACGAATTTAATTTTTTCGTGCTCAATTGTCGCGCAATCTCGTTGAAAATGGCTTTATAGTTCTGCTTTAGGTCCACTTCATACGTTCGCAAGGCTTTAGTGAGCAAAATTTCTTCTTCTTTGGTCAATGTGTCTGGCCATATGCGCTTACAGATTTGGTTTAATGCATAAGTTACCGACTCCATTCTACGATATGATCCCAGGTAAGATTCTTGCAAGAAATTATCAAAAAAAAGAAAGAAGGGTGTCCTGTCTTCTATGCCAGCCTGGACGAGAAACAAATCAATATGATCCCTTGAGCAGCTTTTTAAGGCTAGATAGAAGTCACGTTCATGTACCCAATTGTTTATCATCAGCAATCGGTCCAGCAATAGCTCAAGCGCGATGTGTGCGAGGAAGAAAGGGCGAATGGCGGTGTTTTTTATGGCTGGGCTAATATAGCCTTTGAGTTCATGGGTTTTTTGCTTAAAGAAGAAAGACGAATGAAAGAGTTTGTCCACCTCGATGTGTCTTATCCAACCTTGCAGGATGGCCCTGCTGGGTTCCGGTTCTTGAAATAGAACGGAGTGTTTTTCCGGGAAAATATGGGTATTCTTGTGGGTGATCTTTAGCAAGTCTGGCAGAACGGCCCCAAGCACATGTTCGGGATCGGAATTTTTGCTTTCAAAGTAAAAATGCGAGAGGAAATTCATGAGACTAATATTGCATGTGAAATTACATATATTTTTTTAATATTCTATCTTTGCATCCTTAATTAATGTTTGTCAACTAGAGAATAGCATATGGAATTAATGGACATGTGCGTATTTGAAATAAAAAGAATAGAGACCCATGAACTTTGTAGAAGAACTGCGCTGGAGAGGTATGCTGCACGATATGATGCCTGGAACAGAGGAACAATTGCTTAAGGAAAAGACTTCTGGGTACATTGGTTTTGATCCCACTGGCGATTCCCTGCATGTGGGCCACCTCACGCAGATCATGACCTTGATTCATTTCCAAAGGGCGGGGCATAGGCCAGTGGCGCTGGTAGGCGGGGCAACCGGCATGGTAGGCGATCCTTCGGGCAAATCTGCCGAGCGCAACCTATTGGACGAGGCAACGTTAAATCATAATATTGCCAGTCTCAAAGAGCAACTTTCCAAGTTCTTGGATTTCTCCGACAGAGGAGACGGAGCAGTGATGGTCAACAATTACGACTGGTTCAAGGATTTCAAGTTTTTGGATTTTATTCGTGACGTTGGTAAGCATATCACCGTAAATTACATGATGTCAAAGGACTCTGTAAAAAAACGATTGGAAGGCGAGAACGGTATGTCCTTTACCGAATTTTCGTACCAATTGGTGCAAGGCTATGACTTCTATTACCTGTGGAAGCACCATAACTGCCTGGTGCAGATGGGCGGATCGGACCAATGGGGCAATATCGTGACCGGCACGGAATTTATCCGTAGAAAGGCCGGTGGCACAGCCTATGCATTGACTACGCAACTGATCAAAAAAGCCGATGGCAACAAGTTTGGCAAAACCGAAAGCGGTGCCGTGTGGTTGGATCCTAAAAAAACATCTCCTTACAAATTTTACCAGTTTTGGCTCAATGCCAGCGATGAGGACGCCAAGAACTGGATCAAGATCTTTACGCTCAAAAGCAAGGAGGAGATAGAGGCAATTATTGCCGAGCATGACGCGGCACCTCATACCCGTGCGGTACAGAAAGCATTGGCCAAGGATATCACCACGCGTACACACAGCGAAGAAGCATACGATACCGCGGTGAAAACCTCCGAATTTTTGTTCGGTGGGGGAGACCTGGCCTTTATCAGAAATATGGATGATGTGGGCGTGCTCGAAGTATTCGAGGGATTGCCCCAGTTTAGAGTAAGTAAGGACGTGCTGCAAGAAGGGGTCAACATCCTTGATTTGTTGGCATCCCATACTTCCATTTTTCCTTCCAAGGGTGAAGCTAAAAAAATGGTACAGGGCAATGGTGTGTCTGTCAATAAGGAGAAAGCGACTAATGTGGAGCAGGTATATGCGTCAGGTGATTTGATCAATGGTAAGTACTTAGTTGTACAAAAGGGCAAAAAGAACTATTTCTTGATAATAGCTGCCTAAGAGATGAATGGTATAATTCTGCGTTTATGGAATGTTATAGGCCGTTACGTTTGAGGGTGTGGTTTGTTATCCATACGCTACTTTTCACTTCTGGACTGTTTGCGCAGGAAGTCCGTAAAGGGCAAAATCTGGATATCCATATCTTGGAACAGCTGGCCGCCCAGCGTACACCAGCGCGGACGAAGCTATGGCGCACGGTATCGGATACCCATCAATATGTGCACTTAGGCATTCCGGTTGGGCTTTTTGCCGCAGGAGTCATAAGCGAAGACAAGGGCATGCGGCAAAATGCGGCTTATATAGCCACTACGACTGTTTCTACTACCGTAGTGAATATTTTGTTGAAAAAGGCGTTCAAACGGCCCAGGCCTTTCGTTGCCCATGTGTCTTTCGTTCCGGTATATGAAGCCAGCGGCTATTCCTTTCCTTCAGGACACACCCAGGCCGCCTTTGGTACGGCTACGGCCCTGTCACGCGCCTATCCCAAATGGTACGTCATAGCACCGTCTGTGCTATGGGCAGGAGCAGTGGGCTATAGCCGTATGTATTTGGGGGTGCACTATCCTTCGGATGTGTTGGTAGGAGGTGGACTGGGAGCAGCTACCGCCTTTGGTTTGGGTTTTATGAAGGCCAGTTCAAATTAGTTTTTTGTCTCCCGACTTCATAGATTTTTCAAAGTCCCTTTCGCTCCATTGGTATATTCAACCAAATAACTCTTTTTGTTTATCTTTTGTGAGAACTTTTGGTTTACTTTCCTCCACTTGCTTGCCTTATGATAAATCATAAGTGCGTTGAAGTTCACTTGCCCAGAGGTGCAAATCTAAAACTATAGTAGCCCGATTGCTCATAGGGCTTTTGATCCTTGTTGTAGGATAAGATTTCCAGCTTGTAGTGCTTTCCGGTCTCCGTACGGACTACAATGGTTTTGTGGGGGATGGGCGTTATGGTATGGCCCTCCATGTCGTAGACATACCAACCATTGCCGCTTCCTGTTGGTATCGCTTTGGTAGATTCCGTATCGCTTTTGTAACCATCTTCTGGCGCCTTGGTCAATTGCTCAAAGCTGCTGCCTACTAGTTGGGCCGAAGTTTTTCCAGGGCCGCTACTGCCACTATTGAAGAGAATAGTGGTCTTTTGGAAAGCGATGTCCCAATCCGCTGTTTGGAGTTTTGACGCCTCTACGATTCGTCCTTTGGCCAGGTTGAATAGCACCATGCCATTGCCAGCATCGAGGTTTGTTTGCGTTTTGACCTCCTGTGCAAAAGTAAATTTGCCTGTTAGCATAAGCAGAAGTACTAGTGTTTTCTTCATGTTCGCCATTTTTAAATTTATTTATACGTTCTTTCGTTCTTCACGCCTTTCCTGTGCCGATCCGTCTTCGCTTTTGCCGTATTTCCAGTAACTGAACGCATAGAGCTCGTCCCGATCCCAGAATTGTTCCTTACGCAGGTATTGGCGTATGGCCTGCACTGACGAAAATTCTGCGGCTACGTAAGCAAAGCGGGTTCCGTGCAACCCGTCAGGCAGCGATAGCTGACGAACTGCTTGTTCCAAAGGGGAATTTATCCCCGGGTGCGGATTATGGAGCCAATGGATGTCCACATCTGTTTGCGTTGCTATTGTTTGTTCGTCTTCCTGCCCTTGAACCTCGATGAAAGCTTCGCCCTTTGCGCTGGCCGGCAGACTTTCCAAAATGGCGCTCAATACGGGGATAGCTGTGGCATCGCCAACCAACAAATACCAGTCGGCATTAGGGTAAAGTTGTACGGGATGTCCTTTCATCGCGATACCCAGCTTGTCTCCCGGTTGTGCGCGATTGGCCCATGCAGAGGCAGGGCCACTGTCGCCATGGTTGACAAAGTCAACCCACATTTCTTGCTTTTTCATGTCTATACCACGGTGCGTATAAGTACGCACGATGGGCTTTTCATCTGGATTGGGAAGTATCCAGGCACCATTTTCAAATATAGGAAATACGATCTCACCGCCCGGTCTTGGTGGGAGAAAGATTTTATTGTTCACGCCTATTGTAGTTATCGCAAACTGCTCAACTTCGGGGCCCGTAAGGACTACTCTTATATAATGTGGAGTGATGGAAAATTTTTCCTTTACGGTGAGTATGGCCCTCAACACGCCGTTTGTAGAAGACATATAGTTGTTTTTGTTTTATCTTGATTGTGCCTGTCTTGCCCATGATCAATATGTCATGGGCAAACAGGTCTTTTTAATATATGATTACCAGGGATAAGATATCGCTTCTATTGGCCTGGCGTAAAAATCATGTTCCAAAGTTCTTATTATTTAGAACAGTTCCAAATAATTGCTAAAAAGTCAACACTGCCATGACATTCCGTTCCTAAAAGAGCTTCTTTTTAAATTCATAAGGCAGCCTCTAATGGTAGGGGCTGCCTTATGTCTGCATTTTGAATATGTTCTATTATAGCAATGGTGATTACCTATGGCAATAACAGGCTCACGGTATCGCCATCAGGGTCTGCAGGTGGCGCGGGCTGTCCTTCTACCGGACGCCCTCCCTTTGCCTTGTTCACTACATAGGCAGCTCCGGTCTTGCTGTTCACGCTCACGTAATTGGGCAGTGATCCCGTCGTGATGTCGGCTATGACAGCATAGCTTGCGCCATCGATGACCGTGGTAGTGCCGGTTTGTCTGTTTGCCGAGTAAATGCGGTTTTTCAAGGGGTCATAAGCTACGCCAATGGCACCTTCGCCAGTCTTGATGGCTTTGATCAAGCTGCCGTCCTTGGTGTTCAGGACGGTAATGTCCCCGCTCTTTTGATTGGAAACAAACAAGCGGGAGCCTTTTGGATCCAAAGCGATATTTACGGGCGACTCGCCACCGCTCGGATAGCTTTTTGTCAATGCCTTTGCTTTCAGGTCTATGATTCCTATTTCGTTTGTACCCATGTTGGCCGCATAAAGGAAGTTACCATCCGGAGAGACAATGATGCCTGCAGTTGTCTTGCCCGTGTTCTCAATGGAGTATTGATAGGTATTGGTTTTGCCATCTATCACCCAGATATTGCTTGGATCTCCTACGTCAGAAACATATACCAGGTTATTTTTCTCGTCGATGGCGATTTCCCTGGTATGGGATTTCTCTTTGCCGTTATTGATCGTGGCCAGTACTTCGCCAGTCTTGGCATCAATGGCGCTGACAGAGTTGGTGCGCGTGTTGCTGGTATAGATGGTCTGCGTCTTGTTGTTGATGGCAATGCCGAAAGGAGGTGTCTCCTGCAAGGAAATACTGTCTTTGACGGCCAAAGTTTTGGGGTCAAGCTTATAGATAAAGCCCGCGGGGTCGTTTCTGGAGCCAGCGGAGGTGACGTAGAGCGTTCCGTCACTTTCGCTAATAGCTACTTCATATAGGCCATTGCCCACTTTCTGTGATTTGGACAAGGTCTGGGCATTGACAGCGGTGCCTGCTGCAGACAGGACAATAGCCACAAGGGCGGTTCCTGCCACTTTGCCGGTTCTCAATTTTGAAAATTTGTTTGTCATATTGTTAAGCGTAAATAAATAAAACAATTCACTACCAAACGGATAAACTTAAAAACAGGCAATAAACTCACTTAACTTACTGATTATCAGTAAATATTTTCATTAGATAAAAAAGCCNCCCCCCCCCTGTTTTTTAGAACAGTTCTACCTGTATACAAGGTGGTTTATTTCGTTTTTTCTGTTTGCTGTAAGTTCTCCTGCTGTTCTGCACCATCCAATATATCTCAAGATTACTGATTAAATGGATTCTTATCAGTGCAGCAATGGTGGAAAACGCCTTTTTGCTCTGGGATTTT
>NZ_ATZA01000039.1 GCF_000427965.1 Olivibacter sitiensis DSM 17696
GAATCACATCGGCTGAATATTCCGAACAGCATCGTCATGAGTTGTGTCCATGAATCAAAGGTCTTGTAATAGCGGTCAGACCGGTGCTTGCTCACAAGCATCTCAAATTTGTTCCTTGGAATAAAACCTAATAATTGTTTGAAGATTGGCTGACCGACTAATTTCTTTTCTGTATTTTTATCACTCATATTTTTAGTTTGTCGTAAAACCAAAATATGAAAAAAGGAGCTTGCCAGATATGGCAGCTCCTTAAATTATTTTTTGTCGGTCAGTAGTGATTTTTTTTGTTGATCTTTCAAAATCTGGGGTGGTCTTAACTAGAAAACTCATTCAAAAAAATTCTTGCATCTTTCAATTCAAGTTCCCCTTTTTCATATTTTTTAATGTCAGACAGCGAGTTCTTAAGTCTATCGAAAAGTTCTTGCTCTTTTTTGTTCAACGGACGACATGCTTCATCGACATTTCCCGTTTGAATCTGATAGGGGATATTTAACGCATCAAAAAAGGCCTTGATTACTTTTTCAGACTGCTTGTCATTAATATTTACGGTGAATGTTGTCATGCCATTGGTATTTAAAATCCCATTGACACAAAGATAGATAAAAAAGTGCTAATATATCAATGGAGGTCAAAATCAACAGTTTGTGTGTGTGACCATTGCTACAGCAATCCTTTATCTTCCAAAGATATCCTAATTTCCTTATGTTTATCCCAAAACTTGGTTTCGATGGTATGCATGACCTTCTTGAATTTGGGATTGCTCCTAATGGGATCCATTATGGGGTCTTGTGGCAATAAAAGGATCCAATATTGAAAATTGTCTTCTTTCGAGAACAGTTTGAGGTGATTAATTGATTTTTGATTGTTTCCCAGATACAAATGGTATAGCGCCAAATGTACCTCTTTGTAGATAGACTGGTCGCTATCCGCATAAGCCTTGAAACTGGCAGCGAATTTTTTCGCTTCTTCCTTCATTCCCATTTGGGACATGACAATGGCTATCGTGAGGTCTACGTTTTTAAATACATCCACCTGTTGCGCTTCCCGAAGGTCGATGAATTGCTTGAAGTACCGATAGGCCTCTTTGTTGTCTCCAGTGTAATGGTACGTTTTGGCCACTTCTTGCAGGAAATGCAACTGTGCGGGATTCCTGTCCAATTCTTTCAGCAGCAATTGCCTACCCTGTTCGACACGCTTGTCCTTGGCAAAGAGAATGGCCGCTTTGACCCAAATGGAGAAGGAATTTCCCGGATTGTAATCCAATGATTTGTTGATATGGTCGAGGGATTCCTCTATAAATCCGGTTTGGATAAGGGCATTGCTCAGGTGCAGATAATTGAGGCTCATTGCGGCAGAATCATGCGCTTTGGCATCTAGCCGAAGCCCCTTGAGCGCATATTCCAGGTATTTGGCGGTATTGGGCAGATAACCATTGTATAGGTCCGAGAGAAAATTGATGGCCAAAATGGAATTGGGATTGTATTCCAATGCTTTTTCGAAATAAGGAACTGCAGCTTCGTACTCGCCTTTGTGCGCATAGAACAGGGCTTTGGCTATCAGGCTTTCCGGCAATACGGGATCATGGAACAATGCCTTATCTGCAAAAGAGGCAATATCACTTGTGTATTTCTTCTCCGTTTGAAAAATATCCAGGTAGTAGCAAGCTATGGCAGCGCAAGCATGGGCGAGCGCAAATTTGTTGTCCTGTTCAATGGCCTTTTTGAAATAGGCAATCGCACTTTCCAGGTTTTCGCTACCGCCTTGACGTAACAAATCCAGCCCCTTTAGGAACAGGTCATAGGCCACCAGATTTTCCGTGGGTTTCTTCTCTATTTGCTTTCTCTCATCTAGGGTGACAATCACCTGGATCTCGCTGGCAATGTCCTTGGCAATTTCCTGTTGCAATTGAAAGATGTCTTTCACCTCACGTCGGTACTGCCTCGTCCATAGGTGCTTGTCGCTCGATGCTTCGATCAATTGAATGTTCAATAAGATCTGGTTACCGATTTTTTGTCCGCTTCCTTCAACGAAATAATTTGCATTCAGTTCCCTGGCCATTTCCGGGATGGACTTGGCCGTGTTCCGATACTTTTCGGCCGATGTGCGACTGATAACTTTCAGATCCTTTATCTTTTGTAGGTTGTTTAGCGTTGACTCCATCAGGCCATTGATGAGGTAGACGTTGGTAGAATCGTTGCTGTCGTTTTTAAAGGGCAATACGACTATTGATTTTTCCAATGTAATCGGTTCGGGGGACGGCCACAGATAATAGCCCATCCAGCCAATACCAAACAATATAAGCAAGGCGACGAACGCGAGGATTATGGGGCGTCGTGTGCGGTTGGGCCGAGCGAAATCCACCTCGTTCACTTCGCTTTCCGTTTCGCTTCTTTTATTGGCTTCTCCCGGCGGATATCCATAATATTCGCGAAAACATTTGATGAAATACGATGTGCTGCCAAAGCCCACTTGGTGGGCTATTTCGGAAACCGTCAAGGAAGACGTTCTCAACATATCCATACTATGCTTGAGGCGCACCTGTCTGATGAACTGGCTCACCGATAGGTTGGTCAGGTGCTTCACCTTGCGCAACAGGTTCGATCGGCTCATGTGCGACGCATCTGCCAGCTCCGACACGCCGAACTGTTCATTGGATAGGTTATCCTCTACAATGGTAGTGATTTGGCTTATAAAGTCTTTTGTGTCGGGCTGCAAATCAGGCATGGCATTGACTTTCTTTTGTGAAACAAATATACCCTTTGCATTGGCTTTTGCGTCATAATTTATACCGATTCATCATAATTTATATGACTTCCCTCAAACTTGATGCTTTTGGCATCAAAACTATTTAATCCGCGAAATGAAAGCGACCGACCTTTACAACATCGAAAACAAGCATAGTAATTTTAAAAAAAAAAACAGTATGAAAACACAAAAAGACAATTTGCTGAAAGTAGACGCTAAGGGTGTCTTTTTCTTTACATTATTATTGATAATGGGCGCCTGTTCTGGTGGAAGTGGCTCGTCATCCGATAAGAGCAAGGTAAAACCCCCGGCAGTTGATATCCATGCCGCAGTAGCAACGGGCAATGAAGAGGCACTGAGGCAACATATTGCCGCCGGGACCGACCTAGACGAAAAAGACCCTTACGGCGGGTCGAGTCCGTTGATATCTGCTGCCTTGTTCGATAGGCCCGAGATGGCCAAGCTATTGATAGATGCGGGAGCCGATTTGAATTTCCAGAACAAGGAAGGATCCACGGCACTTATTACGGCTGCTTTTTTCGGTAGACCGGAAATCGTGCAAATGTTGTTGGATAAGGGTGCCGATAAAACCATAAAGAATAAGTATGGTGCTACTGCCTATGAATCCGTAGCTGCTCCTTTCAGTGAGGTGAAAAGCACTTACGATATGATGGGCAAGATGCTGGAACCCATGGGACTAAAGCTCGACTATGCCTATCTTGAAAAGGTAAGGCGGGAAATTGAGGAGATGCTGAAATAAGGTGAGTTTAGGTATTAATGTCGTCACCTCGACCGTGGGTCAGCAGTGGGTTGCGGGGAGTGGAGAGGTCTCATTAGAATTAAGAACAAAAATGTCAACATCAACTAGAAGATACGATATCGATTGGATAAGGGTAATCACCATAGGTTTGCTCTTGTTTTACCATGCCGCCATTGGTTTCCAACCCTGGGGAGGCATGATAGGGTTTATCACCACAAATAAGTCATGGGAATCATTATGGATTCCCATGACCATGCTTAATGTATGGCGTATACCGCTGTTGTTTTTTGTGTCGGGCATGGGCGTTTATTTCGCCATCCAGCATAGAAATTGGAAGCAACTGTTACTTGAACGGGCCAGTAGGATTTTGCTGCCATTCTTATTTGGCGTTTTTGTTATCGTGCCTGTCCATGTGTATATCTGGCAATATTATTATCAGTTTGACCTGGCCTATTTCCCCAATCCGGGCCATTTATGGTTTTTGGGCAATATCTTTGTCTATGTCCTCCTGCTGTCGCCGGTTTTCTTTTATTTGAAGCGGAATGGGCAGGGTAGGCTCGTGAGCTGGATGAGGAAATGCCTTGGCAATCCCTTGGGATTGCTGCCAGTCATGGGCGTGTTTGTCGCCGAAGCGTTACTTCTGGACCCAAGACCTTTTAAGCTATATGCTATGACTTGGCACGGGTTCTGGCTGGGACTGCTGGCATTTTTCTTCGGCTTTTGCTTCGTCTTATCCGGCCGTACCTTTTGGGCGATGATCGCGAGATGGCGATGGTTGTTCCTAGGCCTTGCGATCATCGCTTTTATTCTTAGGTTCGTGTATTTCCAACCCTATGCACCGAATTACCTGCTTGCTATAGAGTCCAATTGCTGGATTATTTCGGTTTTTGCATTTGGCCATAAATATCTCAATCATCCTAGCAAAGCATTGACCTATTTAAGTCAGGCAGCCTATCCCGTTTACATTGTCCATATGGTATTTCTATACCTTGGGTCGCTGTTGATATTCCCATTAGACGTGGCCGCTCCCCTTCAATTTGCCTTGCTTTTGGTGTTTACCGGTATCGGATGTTTCGCGTCGTATGAGTTTGTTATCCGCAGGGTAAATTTTCTCAGGCCATTGTTTGGGTTGAAGAGGGATGGGGCTTTTAGTTCTTTATAATCTTAACGAAATAAATCCGAAAAACTTTACCAAAGTTGCGCGCAAAAGCCGTAGTGCTGGCGAACTTTGGTAAAGTTCTTAAGCTTAGCTACTCATCCCTTAAACTATCCACTGGATTGGCTATTGCCGCGCGTATCGCCTGCCAGCTTACCGTAGCCAAGGCAATCACCGCTGCTGCCAATCCCGCAGCGGCAAACATCCACCATTGGATGTCGATATGGTAGGCAAAGTCGGCCAACCACTTGTGCATAGCCCACCAGGCGATAGGGGAAGCTATGAGGATGGCTATCAGCACGAGTTTTACGAAATCCTTGGAAAGCAATGTTACAATACCCGATGCGGAAGCCCCCAGTACCTTGCGAATGCCGATTTCCTTGGTGCGCTGCTGCGCAGTAAACGCACTCAACGCCAGAATGCCCATGAGGGCAATACCCAAGGCTGCCAAGGTAAGGTAGCCCGTCAATTTGCCAAAGCGTTCGTATTTTTCCATCAATTTGGCAAAATCCTGATCCACCCAGGAGTAACGTACCGGAAACTCGGGCTCTATCGTTTTCCAGAGAGCCGCTACTGATTGTGCGGCATCCTTAGCCTGCTTTCCGTCTATTTTGACGAACAGGTTGCTGTGTCCTATAAAATTTCTTGGTTCATCTACGCCCATCATATAGATTTGAGGTGTTATCTCGGTATCATAGCCCGATAGGTGGGTGTCTTTTAGCAGGCCGATGATGCGGTACTTCATGCCCATCAGATCCACGGTCTTGTCCAAGGGGTTTTCCCAGCCCATTTTTCTGGCAGCTGCCTCGTTGATAATGGCGGCATCCACTGTATCGCGTGCATATTGTTCGGAAAAATCCCTTCCCTTGACAATGTCCATGCCCAAAACGTCAAAGAAGCCAAAATTGATGAGGCTAAACTGGATAGGTAACGTATTGCCACCGTCGTAGCTTGCGGTTTGGATCGTACCACTGGCCATTCCCGGATAAAAATTGCCACTGCTTACCTGTTGTACACCCGGTATTTGGAGCAATCGATTTTTGATTTCCGTAGATCGGTCGTTTGGCTGCCCAGGGAACAACAGCGTATTGGTTCGCTGTATGCGTAGTACCTGTGCACCGTCGAAGCCAGGATCGTTATCCTGCATGAAACGCAATTGCAGGAAAATGACGAGCACACTGATGATGAAGCAGGAGGCAATGCTGTACTGGGCGACCACTAGACTATTCCGCAGCCATTTGCCCTTTACTGTTCGGGAGATGTTGCCTTTGAGCACTTTCACCGGGCGATATGCGGATAGTACGAATGCGGGGTATCCCCCCGAAACGAGCGTTACGGCCAGTACAATCGACGCCAATTGCCAGAGGAGCAGCTGATTTTGCCCTTGGTTGATATCGTTCCACAATTGCAGGTCGAGCAGGAAGGTAGTATTGAGCAAGTCTTTGAGTGCCACGGTGAGGTACAAGGACAATAATAGTGCAAGTAGGCACAGGATAAAGGCTTCCATCAGAAATTGTATGATGAGCTGTCTGCGCGAAGCACCCATCACCTTGCGCATGCCAGATTCCTTGGCGCGTCTTCCGGCACGTGCTATGGCCATATTGGTATAGTTTATACAGGCCAATAACAGCACCAAAAAACCAATTAGGGAGAAAACCATTACGGGCATTCGGTTTCCTTTGTCGAAATCGTATACGGGGACCTGTGACGACCATTCCTCGAACCCTTCAGGCTGCAGGTGAATGGCCTGCACAGGTTCAAAGAATACACCTAGATCTGCGATGCCTCGATTTTCGGCCAGCCAACGTACCGGATCACCTTCTATTTCTACTTTCGACCCGGCACTGCCATCCGTGCGTGAAGCGGCGTAATGCTTGGCATATATGCTGCTTGCCTTTTCCCGCAGATTGGCAACTGAAGCATGTGCATTCAGCCGTACATAGGTGTCGTGGTTACGCATAAACCAGTTGGACGCAAAATGCAGAGAATGGTAGGAAAGGCAGACACTGAAATCGAGGTGCGATGGGCCGGGTTTTTCGATTACCCCCGTGATGGTGTATATTGTCTGTGTATTCACAGTGAGGGTCTTGCCTAGTGGATTTCCCTTTCCGAACAACTTCTCGCTCATGGCTTTGGTGATCACCGCCGTATTGGGGCGGTTGAGGGCTGTCCGTGCATCCCCGTGGATAAAAGGGTAAGGAAAGACGGCAAAAAAATTGCTGTCGGCACTGATGACCTGTTTTTCGAAAAACTCCTGTTCGCTGATGGCGATGATATTTTCCTCGTAAGGAATACTTACTCGCGACATCAGTTCTACTTCCGGGCATTCCTCCTGCAGGTAGGTACCCAAAGGATATTGTACAGATGGCGATTTTTCCAGCCCGTCCTCGTTACGTTCACTTACCCCTAAGCGGTACACACGCCTAAGCTCGGGATCCCATTGGTCGTAATTGTGCTCGCGGTTGACATAGAGCAGTATCAAGAGGAAAACGGTAAGGCCAATGGAGAGCCCCAGGATATTGACTGCCGTGTACGTTTTGTCTTTCCAGAGGTTCCGCCAGGCGATTTTGATATAATTCTTTATCATATTTTTAGATATGAGATTTGAGATTACTTAAAACTTATCACGTGTAACTTCTCTGCTTTAGTCTCTGGTCTCTTATTGCCGTCAGGCAAGTTGTTTGCTTTTAGTTCTTAATAATCTTAACGAAATAAATCCGAAAAACTTTACCAAAGTTGCGCGCAAAGGCCATAGCGCCGGCAAACCTTGGTAAAGTTCTTAAGCTTAGCTACTCATCCCTCAAGCTATCCACCGGATTGGCTATTGCCGCTCGTATCGCCTGTCCACTAACGGTGAGCAACGCAATCACTATGGCAGCAAATCCAGCCAAGGCAAACATCCACCATTCGATATCGATCCGATAGGCGAAATCTTCCAGCCACTTGCTCATGGCCCACCAAGCGATAGGGGAGGCGATGATAATGGCTATCAATACCAACTTGACGAAATCCTTGGTGAGCAGTGTCGCTATACCTGAAACAGATGCTCCCAATACCTTGCGGATGCCGATTTCTTTGATACGCGTTTCTGCGATATACGATGCAAGTCCCAATAGACCCAAACAGGAGATAAAAATGGCCAACAAGGAAAATATAAACGATAGTGATGCCGTCTGCTGCTGATCTTTAAACTTCTCGGCATACCGCTGATCTACAAAATGGTAGTTGAACGGATATGCGGGATTGAATTTCTTTAAAATATTTTCGATGGTTTGCAGGTTCTGCTGCATGGAGCGATGTTCGTCTGTACGAACGATCATATTGAACATCCAATTTTTGGAAGGATATACCAGCATCGGTGTAATATCTCGATAGGGAGAACCGCTGATGAAATCTTTGAAAACACCTACTATGGTGTAGGTGTCATCGCCCCATTTTAGGTATTTCCCTACGGGATTTTCAAGCCCCATGGTTTTGATGGCCGCTTCGTTCAGTATCACGGAGCTGCTGTCTGCCGGAAGGCGGGCATAATCGAAATCACGCCCATCGATGAGCGTTAAGCCTACGGTTTTTACAAAATCACTTTCCGCACGGGCGAGTTCAAAGGACATGTTTTTTATTTGTTCGGGTGTGGCCCCATCCCACGAAAAACCTCCGCTTGACGAGGACGCATTCGTCGTGATCGTCCATCCCGTGCGTGTCACTCCTTTTGCGGCACCACTGTTCAACAGTTCGGCTTTGATGGCTTCATAGTTTTTATCAGCGCCTCCTTCTAGCGGAATTTCGAGCAGCTGCGATGTCGTATAGCCTACGTTACGTTCGCTGGCATGACGGATTTGAAGGCGTACGATCAATGTGGCCACGATGAGAACCGTAGCAATACCGAATTGCAAAACCACCAATACTTCACGAAAGTTTAGCGTGTACTGGCTTTTTTTTACTAGACCTTTTAAGGTTTTTATCGGTTGGAAAGCCGATAGGACAAATGCAGGATAAGTCCCGGCAAGCAATCCTGTGCAGCCGATGAAGCTTAGCAAGCCCAACCAAATCAAAGGATTGGCAACTTCTAGTGAAAGGGGCTTGTCCAATACCCGGTTGAACAGCGGCAACGCCGTAAAGCTCAATAATATCGCAAGTATTCCGGCAATAACCGCGATCATAACGGATTCCGTCAGAAATTGGCCGATGAGACTGCTTTTTCCGGCACCGATAACCTTGCGCACACCGACTTCTTTCGCTCTTTTTTGGCTCCTGGCCGTGCTCAGGTTGACGAAATTGATACAGGCAATACACAAGATCAGTAAGCCTATTCCAACAACCAGACGGACCTCCTCAATTTTTCCACCTATGGGAATACCATTCTCAAAGCGTGAATAGAGGTGCATCTTTGACATCGGATAAAGAAATATGGAATTAGACTTCATATCAGGCGCGTGTTTGCTAACGATAGGCGCTATTTTTTTGTTAAAAGCTTCCACATCCGTTCCGCTGCGTAACCGTACATAGGTGTAGTACGTGTTTGTATTCCAACTGCTAATGTACGTATTGGTATGATCCAAGGGTATCAGATAGCTGAAATCAAAATCGGTCTGGCTGGGGAGATCTTGAAGCACAGCCGTAACTTTATAAGGTTCTTCGTTGTCCAAAGTCACTATTTTTTCCAATGGATCTTCATCGCCAAATAAGCGCTTGGCCAGCTGTTGGGTAAGAACGATACTTTTTTGACCATCCAGAGGTTTTGTTGCATCGCCACTAAGCAAGGGAAAACCAAAAACCTGTAAAAAAGACGGATCTACCGCGTTCCCGATGGACTTGAGGCTTTTGTCTCCATAGGCCAAAAGGCGGTCGGTAGACCAGTACATGCGTGCAGCGTGTTCCACTTCGGGGTATTCCTCTTTTAACGCAATGGCGGCAGGTCCAGAGGTGATGTCATGAACACTTACTTTTCCTTCGTCTGAATATCGATTCCAAAGTTTATAGATATCATCCTTATGCGTATAAAAGTTATCGTATTGCAGTTGATTCTGCACCCATAGGGAAACGATCAATACGGCGGCCATGCCGATAGCCAGACCAATAATGTTGATGGCCGAATATCCCTTGTTTTTCCATAGGCTTCGCCAAGCGGTTTTGAAATAGTTCTTTATCATATTTTTAGTATTGAGATATGCGTATTGAGATATGAGACATTAGATATGAGATTTGAGACTACTTAAAACTTATCACGTGTAACTTTTCCTGCTTTAGTCTCTGGTCCCCGACTGCCGTCAGGCAAATTTTTTGCTTTTAGTTCTTAATAATCTTAACGAAATAAATCCGAAAAACTTTACCAAAGTTGCGCGCAAAGGCCATAGCGCCGGCAAACTTTGGTAAAGTTCTTAAGCTTAGCTACTCATCCCTTAAACTATCCACCGGATTGGCCAATGCCGCTTTGATTGCCTGCCAGCTTACCGTTGCCAAGGCGATTGCCACGGCCGCCAATCCAGCCAAGGCAAACATCCACCATTCGATATCAATCCGATACGCGAAATCTTGGAGCCACTTGCTCATCGCCCACCAAGCGATGGGAGAGGCGATGATGACCGCTAGGAATACTTGCATGATGAATCCTTTGGCCAAAAGATTGACGATGGCAGGAATGGATGCGCCCAATACTTTGCGGATGCCGATTTCCTTGGTACGAAGCTCAGCCATATAAGCTGCCAAGCCAAACAAGCCCAGACAAGCGATGAAGATGGCCAGTCCCGCAAATCCAGTAAAAATATATCCTGTTTGGACAACGTCTTTATAAATGGACTCGAATTGACTGTCCATAAACGAAAACCGCATGTCTTGATTGGGTGCAAATTTGCTCCATATACGTTTCACTTCTTCCACACTTTGAGCGATATCGCCCTCTTTGAGTTTGACCGAGATCATGTGCGGACTATGCCCCAAAGCAAGTGCCATACCACCTATTTCACCTTCGCGTATGGATTCAAATTCAAAATCCGAAACTACCCCGATGACGGTAAATGCTTGCCAATCATTCACAATGCGTGCACCAACAGGTTGCTCTAAATTAAGCATGTTGGCAAGCTTTTCATTGATGATGACCGATTGGGAGTCTGTCGCCATGGAAGAAGCAAAATTACGCCCCGCAGTGAGGTCGATTCCCATGGTTCCGATGTAGTCTTCATCCACTTGCCAAAATTGCGATTGCACCGGATCGGTGGTCTGCTTTGTACCCTCGTTCCATATTGGATTGCCATTGCGCTTTGCCGCCGCCATATGTACAGGTAGATAATCGCCTATCGTAACGTTTTGAACAAGCGCAGATCTTTTCAACTCCGACTTAAAAGCCTGGACTTGGCTGCCCAGCATGTTTGTACCCTCCAAAACCATTATTTGTGATTTGTCAAATCCGGGTTGCCTATGGAGGATAAATTGCATCTGATAATGGATAACTAAAGTACAGACGATCAAGATGACAGAAATGGTAAATTGGAAGACTACCAACCCTCGGCGTAAAATCGGTTGACGTGCGCCGGTACTGGTCTTTCCTTTCAGGACGGTAGCAGGTTTGAAGGATGAGAGGTAGAAGGCAGGGTACACGCCCGCCAGTACACCGATAACCAAAGAGGTGGTTCCCAGAAATGGAATGAACCACCATTCCCGCCAAGGAAATGCTATGGTTTTATCGCTCAACTGATTGAATATTGGCAAAAAAAGCACAGCGGCAAGGATGCCCAGTAGTACTGCCAGTGAACAATAAAATATGGACTCCAATAAAAAATGGAGGACAATAGCGGATTGTTTGGATCCTACTATTTTGCGCATACCTACTTCCCGTGCTTTTGCGGCAGAACGTGCGGTTGCCAGATTGACAAAATTGATGGCAGCGATGGCTAAAATAAAAATGGCTGTTGCGGTAAATAACCAAACTACCCGCTGATCTCCTTTATTGTCTGTAAAGATTTGATAATCAAGTATGTCATACGAATTGAGGTGAATATCCTGTATCGGTTGCAATATCAATTTGGCAGATTTCATCCGTTCGGTAATTGGTCTTCCAGCAGTTTTTGCCGCTGGGATCATGTAGTCGTTGATGACCAAATCACCCATCCGATTCTGTAACGAACTGATATCGGCACTAGGTTTGATTTTTAGGTAAATGACATAGTTGCTGGCATTCCAGTTCTCTTGTTCTCCTTCATAAAAATGCATGTTGTTCAATGATACAAAAAAGTCCAGGCCATGTAGGTGGGAGTTGGAAGGAATATTCTCCATAACTGCGGTGATGGTAATCGCCACCGATTGGTCTCCGTTGATAAAAAGGCGTTTGCCGACGGGGTCGATACCGGGATAAAGTTTTTCGGCTTTTCTTTTCGTGATGACAACACTCATCGGATTTTTCAAAGCGTCTTTCAAATTTCCGTAGGCCGTTGGCTGCGGCATCATGTCAAGAATTGCTTGGTCGGCAAAAGTAAACCCCTCTTCGTAAAACAGCTCTGGCTTGTCTTCCGTACTAATCTGGTTGCTACCTGCACCGAATAGTGGGCTGGGCAAAAGACGACCCTGAACTTCTATATCTGGAAAGTAATCCTCTAGCACCTTTGACATAGGAGCGGGAAAAGAAGTCCCTTTTGTGTTTTCTCCTTGGTTATTCTGCGATTGACCGACCAAGCGATAAATGCGGTCGGAATCGGGGTAGGATTTGTCATATCCCCGTTCATGCAAAACATACAAGAGTATGAGGAGACATGCGCCAATGCTTAAGGCAAATCCACCTATTTTTATGGCGCTATATTTCCATTCCTTAAGGAAAGTACGCCAAACGATTTTAAAAGAATACTTTATCATAATATTTAGATATGAGACATTAGTTATGAGATTTGAGACTACTTAAAACTTATAGCGTACAACTTTTATTAGATCAGCTTTTGTCTTTAGTCCCTGACTGCCGTCAGGCAAGTTCTCTGTTTTTAGTTCTAAATAATCTTAACGAAATAATTTCCGAGAAACTTTACCAAAGTTTGCCTATGCTTTGGCCTTGCGCACAACTTTGGTAAAGTTCTTAATTTACTCATCCCTTAAACTATCCACCGGATTGGCCAATGCCGCTTTGATAGCCTGCCAGCTCACGGTCGCTAATGCAATTGCAACTGCTGCCAGTCCCGCCAAAGCAAACATCCACCATTGTATTTCGATTCGGTACGCAAAGTCCTCCAACCATTTGTTCATCGCCCACCACGCGATGGGAGAGGCGATGACAATGGCAATCAGCACCAGTTTGACGAAATCGGACGAAAGCATTCGCACGATACTGGATATCGATGCTCCCAATACCTTGCGGATGCCCACCTCTTTGGTGCGCTGCTCCACCATGTAGGTTGTGAGGCCAAAGAGTCCCAAGGAGGCAATAATGATGGTAAGGATTGAAAACGATAGGGCAATTTTGCTAACCCGTTGCTCGGCCTTGTACATCGATTCAAACGACTCGTCGAGAAACTGATAGCTGAAGGGCATGCCTGGTGCCATGGATTTCCATTGGGTTTCAATACGGCTAAGCAAGGTCTGTACATCACTTGCGTCGACTTTAAAAGCCGTGGTCCATTTATTATAGCCCAAGCGCATGCAAAGTGGCCCGATATGCTGGCGCAAAGATTCAAAATGGAAATTTTCCACCATCCCGACAATGGTATAGGCTATGGGCGGTGCGGCAAGATCATCCGGCATATAGAGCTTTTTTCCTACCGGGTCGTCATATCCCATTAACCTCGCGGCAGCCTCATTGATGATGAGACCTGTTGAATCTGTTCCATAATCAGGAGAGAAATTCCTCCCTTTCAATACCTTCATATCCAATGTGGGGACATAATCGTAATCGATATTCCACACCTGCATGCTGAACATATTGTTCTCATTCATTACTGCATCCGTTGAAAAAGAATTGTCGCTTCTGGAAGAATTGCCCACGGGAAGGTAACCCGCGAAGGAGGCGGCCTTAACACCATTCATCTTCGCCACTTCGTTCTTGAACGCATCCCCACCGTTGCCTAGCGCTCCCGTACCATTGATGACCAATACCTGGTCCTTGTTGAACCCGATTTTTTTGTTCCGGATATAATTCAGCTGTTGGAATACAATGACGGTGCCGGTTAGGAGTATAATGGTGGTGACAAACTGGAACACGACCAGTGAACTCCTGAAATTGCTTTTCTGAAATCCGCCGTTTATCTTGCCTTTCAGTACTTTAATAGGCCGAAACGCCGACAAGAAAAGCGCCGGATAAAGGCCAGCCAATGTTCCTACGACAATGGTCAACAATAATAGAACGATCAGGTATGCCGGTTTGGCTAAATCTGAAATGCCGAGTTCCTTGCCAGAAATCGTATTGAAGCTCCCAAGGGATAATCCAACCAGACCTATCGACAGCAATAAGCCGAGAAACACCATGATGATCGATTCAACGAGAAACTGGCCGACTAACAAGCGTCTTCCTGTTCCCAGCACTTTTCGGATGCCCACTTCCTTGGCACGTGAGGCTGATCGCGCGGTAGACAGGTTCATGAAATTTACGCAGGCAAGTAGTAGGATAAATAGCGCCACAGCTACAAAGATGTATACATACTGTATGCTGCTATTGACGCCCAATTCTGGATGCCTGTCTGAATGCAGGTGGATGTCCGTCAGGGGTATTAACGAGTAGTCCAGCCTGTTGCCAGCCCGGGCAAATTCTTCCATGGAAGCCACATTCATATACTGTTTCGCCTGGGGTAGGATATATTTATCGATTACCTGTTTAAAATTCTTTTCGAATGCTTTATAATCCGTCCCCGGCTTCAGCAGGATGTATGTTTGGAAATTGTGACTCAAAAAACTTTCCCATGGATAACGTACGTTTTTCATGGAGAAAAAGAAGTCGAAATTGAAATGCGAATTGCGTGGAATGTCTGCTATCACCGCCGTCACTTTGTATAGCGTGCCATTGTTGTCGTTTGTTTCAAGGGATTTACCTACGGCATTTGTGGTGCCGAAATACCGGTTTGCCGCAGATGCCGTAATGACGACCGTATTGGGTTCGTTTAGCGCGGTGTGGGTATTACCGGCAATAGCCGGCAACGTGAATACATCGAACAAGGTAGAATCAACGTGTGCCACACGGCTTTCATTGATGAATTGGTTGCCTTTCTTGATAAGCTTTGATCCCGAAGAGGCATAAAATCGGGTGAATGTTTCCACTTGCGGGTAATCGTTTTTTAAGACCGCACCCATGGGGTCGCTGCTGGTAGCCAGCGTGAGGTCAACGCCGCCAATACGCAAATCGGAGTTGACGCGATAGATGCGATCTGCCTTTTCATTGTACTTGTCATAGCTTAGCTCATCCACTACATATAAGGCAATCAGGATGAAGCAAGCCAAACCAATTGCCAGGCCAGCAATGTTGACGATGGAGAACGTCTTGTTCTTAACAAGGTTTCGCCAAGCGATTTTGATGTAATTTCTTATCATAGTTTTAGATATGAGACATTAGATATGAGATTTGAGACATCAAACGTCAGAAAATCTCCTTGAGTTATAGGTGATAAATTTTAAGTGATAAACATCACAGTGGCCATGCCACCAGAAGATTTATAACTTACAACGTACAACTCAAAAAAGGTCATGCCAAAATCGTTCCTTTTGTTTTAATGATCTTATTATCAGTATTTTGATTGATTTTTTGTCTATAGAATTGTCCGATAACGGACAGTGATTGTGCGAAAATGAATAAGGGTATGCAAGGTGCTAGCTGACTTTATCCTAAGTGCCAATGGCAAGTGATCAATCCGCTTGTTCTGTATCGGACACCGATGGAACAGGGAAGTGCGGGCCATAAAAACAAGTCCATGTCTGATCCTCATAGATGGATGTATAGGTGATGGCTATCCCAATGAGGCCTTTACGGTTGAATAATTCGTACAGTTGCTCTGCTGTTTTGTTTTCGCGATTGGCGTTGCCCACCAGCGTGATTTTTGAATTGGCTGGAATCAACTGCTTGCTGGAAAGGTTGGTATAATAAATGTCTAGCCGTTCTTCAGCTAGATTGGGGTTGATTTCCTCGAGTATAAAATTGGCTAAGTCCATGGCATAAACGGAATCTTGGTAATGTACGTAGAGCGATTTGATCAATGCGGGGCCGATGCCGTTGTTCTCCAGGTTGATTTGATGCCTGGTTCCTTGATCATAGCTTGTTCCCAGCTGCAGGTAGGGGAGTACAGCCATCTTCTGTGCCTTTTCCTCTAGGTAATACATCTTGTTGGAAAGATGGGTCTGGTAGACCAAGATAAATAGCGTGGAAACACTGACAAACAGTGCAGATAAGCTCAATATCCGATTGGTCTGTAGCAGTTTTTTCTTCTTGGCCGAGAATAACGCACCCGGCTTGTCTAGGTTTTCTTCCATGGATGTTCGTATTCAAATAATCAAAAAAGAGAAATGTTTTGTCATTGTCAATAGGATAAATACCCGCTATTCATCTCGCAGGGAATCGACTGGGTTTGCCATGGCAGCGCGGATGGCCTGAAAGCTAACGGTCAGTACGGCGATGGTGACTGCCAGCAAAGCCGTCATCGCAAATACGCCCCATTCCACCGATATCCGATAGGCAAAGTCCTGTAGCCAGTGTTCCATCGCATAGTAAGCAATGGGCGATGCGATGACAAAGGAGATGGCCACAAGCCGCACAAAGTCTTTGGACAGGAGGCGAACGATACTTCCTACACTGGCTCCCAATACCTTGCGCACGCCGATCTCTTTGCTGCGCTGCTCGGCGGTGTGGGCGGCCAGGCCAAATAGACCCAGGCAGGAAATGAAAATGGCCAGGCCGGAAAACAGGCCGGTGAGCGCCGCTGTGCGCTGTTCACTCCTGAACTTGGCGGCATATTGCTCGTCGGCAAATTCATAGTCCAAAGGATGCTCGGGATTGTACTTGTGGAAGATGCTTCCAATAGTGGTCAGGTTTTCAGAGGTCTTGCGCTCGCCGTTGAGCTTGATAGTCATTACGCCCGTATAGGCTTTTGGGCCGGCGATGATCATAGGCTCCACTGCTTTGTAGGGCGAATTGATCAGGAAATTCTTGACTACGCCCACTACGGTATATTGGATATAGTTGTCCTCCACGATCTTGCCTATGGGATCATCGAAGCCCATGGTTTTCACTGCCGCTTCGTTGAGCAGCATGGCCGTGGAATCCGTGGGATACTTGCCCACATCGATGTCGCGCCCTGCCACCAATTGTACACCCGAGGTCTTGGTCCAGTCTTTATCTGCGGCAAAGCGGTGGATGGGCGATTGGTCTCCCGGTGCTTTTCCTTCCCAGCTGATGCTGCCGGAATTGCTCCACGTGCGGGTCATGGGTGCTCCCGTTTTGGTAATGGAAGTAGCTGCCCCGGCATCGATGATTTCCTGCCGGATGAGGTCGCTTTTTGGGCGGGAGATGTCGTTGAGGTACACGGTCATGAGCTGATCCCTGCTGTAGCCGGTATCCCGGTTTTCGGCATGTTGTATCTGCTGTCGGACAATAAGCGTGCAGATGATAAGTGCGATGGCAAAGGTAAATTGCAGGACTACCAGCATCTTGCGTAGGTTGAATGCCGAACGCACCCGCACATGGGTGCCTTTCAATACTTTGGCGGGCTGGAATGCCGAAAGGAAAAATGCCGGATAGCTGCCTGCTAGCAGTCCCGTAGCTAGGATGAACCCTGTTGCAGCGAGCCATATCACAGGTTTGTCATAGGGGATATACAGCTGCTCTGCTATGAGCGTCTCGTAGAGCGGCAGGGTAAGTGCCACAAGCAGGAGAGCAATGATGCCTGCCAGCACGGCCAGTAGTATGGACTCGCTGATGAACTGCCCGATGAGCATGCCCCGTCTTGCACCTGCTACCTTGCGTACGCCCACTTCCTTGGCGCGCCGTTCGCTCCGGGCGGTACTCAGGTTCATGAAATTGATGCAGGCGATGAGCAGGACGAAGACGGCGATAGCCCCGAATAGGTACACGCGGTCTATGCGCCCGCCAACAGGCTGTCCGTTTTCAACGCGCTCATAGAGGTGCCATTTGGCCGATGGGTACACAAACACATCAAGTTGCGACAGATCGTCCTTACGACGGCTGATGTCCCTGATCTTGGCGTTGAAAGCTTCCACGTCCGTGTCTGGTTTTAACAACACGAAGGTGTTGAGGTAGCTGTTTGTCCAGGCATGGGGCGAGGTGTCGGCATAGCCCAGGGTTTCATACATATGCCAGTTGATGGTGGCATCCAGCCTGAAGCGCGTATTGGCAGGAAGGTCTTTCAGGATGCCCGTCACGATGACGCTGTAGCGTTCTTCATTTTCCAGTTGGATGGTCTGTCCCATAGCCTCCTTATCGCCGAACAGTTTTTTTGCCGTAGATTCGGTCAATACAATGGAATTGGGTTGCGCGAAGGCACTTTGTGGATTTCCTGCTATAAAGGGGAACGAAAACAGATCGAAGAACTCGCGGTCTACAAACACCACTTGCTGGTCGATGGACGCCCCACCTGTATTGAATAAGAGCTTGCCACCATTGGCATAGCGGCTGGTGGCTTCCACCTCTGGATACTCGGCCTTCAGGGCTGGCCCCATAGGCACTGACGTGCTATTCCAACTTCCTATTTTACCGCCATTTTCCCTTTGATGGTAGGCTTCATATAATTGATCGCCCTTTTCGTGGAAGCGATCATAGCTTACCTCGTGCTGTATCCACAGCAAGATGAGGATAGCACCCGCCATGCCAACGGATAGTCCTGCTAGATTGATAAAGGCGTATCCTTTTGCCCTGATGAGATTTCGCCAAGCGATTTTGATGTAGTTCTTTAGCATCGTTTTAGTATTGAGATATGCGTATTGCGTATTGGGACATCAGATTTGAGACATGAGATATCAAACGTCAGAAAATCTCCTTGCGTTTTAAGCAGTAGGTATTAAGCTTTAAATTATCCGGTGGCCAATACTACTGGGATCTTTTACCTCTTAAAACTTAAAAAAAGCTATGCCAAAATCGTTCCTTTTGTTTTAATGATCTTATTATCAGTATTTTGATTGGTTTTTTGTTTGTAGAATTGTCCGATAACGGACAGTATTAGTACGGAATTGGTCAGTCTGGCTGTAACGTAACTACATCAATTTAATAAAAGTCAAGTACTTGGGCACCATAGCCATGTCGATCCAACAGTATAAAATTCATGACCGCATCTCGTGAATCGGAGGGCGAAGCCTCTTTGATCCAAATAGAAGCGTTAATCTTTGCCAGCTCATCGGGTTCTATATCATTTATATTATCATATTTGGTTATAATATGCCGAAAATCGTTTTCTGGATAGTGCTTTCGTGCATTTTCTTTTTGGAACTCTGCTAGTTTACGGACATTGTCCTCGATATGTTCTTTCTCATCATCAAAATAGGGGGCAAAGTGGTCGGCTATGTATTCGGCAATGGCCCTTGTATCTTCGTCCATTTCCTGTTTGAAATAAAGATGATCTGGAAATATATAAAGGAGATGGTGCTCTAGGATATTTTTCTTTAAGAAATTAGGCTTGAAAGTTCTGTGGAAACGAAAGTGGTTGATAATGATTTCTAGTTTTTTTGTGTCCAAGAAGCGCTTATATTCTGCTTTTAGGTATTCTACCCTATTTTTAAGATGATAAAAGTGATAGGCACGTTGGATGAACGTTCCACTGGCAAATAAGCCTGGCACAAAATGATCTTTATAGAAAGCAATGAGATCGAGCTGATAGGCAATATCCTTCAAGTAGCTTTGATCGTTTTCTCGCATCAGATTTTCATTGAACGCTATCGTTGCCTTGGCCGATTTTTCAAATTCCTCAAATTGAGTTTTCCGAAGGATATTCTTCAACGCATGCCTGTTGAAGTCAAACTCTTCCCAAAGACTGAAAAAATGCTTGCTCTCGGAATAGATATCTTTGACTTTTTCATGTTCAAAGATTTTTTCGGCTTGTTCCATACTCAATTTTAAGGTATGATACCTTGCTTGCACCAAGCGGATCAGTTCTTCTCTTCCTTCTATCATGTTTAAAAGAGTTAAAAATGAATGATGACTATAAATATAAGTGTTTATGGGGTACGCGACAAAAATCTGCTAAGCTTCAGTTGGTTTGTCTTTTCACCTTGCGCTTGGCGAAGGTGATATGGTGGGCATAGTGAAACGATGACTAAAAGCGATTTGTCTTGTACCTACCGTTTAAATATATGCTACCTAGCTATTTTTTATGGAATTCACTATGTTTGTTTGTTTACCGTGATTTACCCATATGATAGCAAAAACTTATACCAGCCTGCTTCTCATTTACTTCCTTTTTCCTTTTGCGATGGTTCATTCACAGGAACGGGCAAGAGGTGCTCATTATTTGGGGGCGTCCATTTCTGCCTTGGATGCTTATTTTCATCAGAAAGCCTTGTTGGGTACTGGGAGTAAGGAAGGGCGCTCACAAAGCAAGTTCGGTCTGCATTATACTTATCAGTTAAATGAAAGGCTGGGAATTGAATCGGGGATTCAATATTTGAAGTATCGATACGACTTAAGGCCGGCACCTACGGGCATACCGCAAACAGCTACCGCCCATGAGCTTCAATTACTGAGTGTGCCTGTCTATGGCAAATTCTCCTTTTTGAGATTTTTATATCTCAATGGAGGTGTAATGCTAGATATAGAAGCTAAGAATAGTGGCGGTGTCAACAGCCAGTCGGGTATTGGTGCGGGCGTTGGGATAGGGGCTCAATATTATTTAAAAAACGGTATAGGCTTCTTTTTAAATCCGCAGTTGATCCAACACAGGGTGATAGGTTTTCATAGTGAACAATACCCAAATAAATTGACGGAAGCGAGTGCTTCAATTGGAATCAGTTATAAACTGTCCAGAGACTAAAATTAATCCCCTCTCCTGATGGGGAACCGTTTGGCCTGTTTTCCATAATAGAGGTTGACAGTACAGTGCTATCCATCCCTCAAAGATTCCATCCCAATATCCATCGGATCTCGCTATTGCGCGATTTACTCATCGCGTAAAGACTCGACAGGATTGGCCGTCGCGGCTTTTAGCGCCTGATAACATACGGTGAGCAGGGCCAAGGAAAGAGCGATGCCAGCACCTACGAAGAATATCCACCACGAGAGTTCTATGCGATAGGCGAAGGTATGCAGCCATTTGCTAGATGCCCACCAAGCGATGGGCGTGGCAATGGCTATAGAAATTGCTACTAAACGGACAAAGGGCCTGTTGAGCAGCAGAAAGATCTGCTTGACATCTGCTCCAAGGACCTTGCGGATACCGATTTCCTTTTGACGAATATGGATGGCATAGGCCGACATGGCAAACAAGCCTATCAAGGCTACCAACAGGATGAGATAGGAAAAAGCGGTAAAGGCGTTTTTCAGTTTTTCCTGATCGGCATAGGAATGGGCGAACTTTTGATCGAGAAATTCATAGTTTAAATGCTGTCCATCCTTGGGGTTTATGGTCGTCCAGTTCTCCTGCAGCGCCTTTAACGTACTTTGTACTTTGTCGCTAGCCAGTTTGATCATCATTTCCACCTTATATTGGCCCATGGGCGGGACGCCTATCACGTCTAGCGTATAGGCCATAGGGCGTACTAGTTGCTCAAACCCCTCCATCTTGCTGTCTTCCACTAAAGCAGTAATACGGTAGGTACATTCGCCTTGCTTGATAAGTTGCCCTATGGGATCGGTGATGCCTAGCGCTTTCGCGGCGCTGCTATTGAGGACGATCTGGCTGGTATCTCCAGGTGAGACGTTCGAAAATGATTTCCCAGCCAATACATGAATATCCAAGGTTTCAAAATATTCCAGATCGACGGCAATATGATCCAGTGTTATTTCTTTTGCCTGGTATTGAAATGCATAGCTTTTGGGTGCATTACCGCCGGGTACATTGGATGCCACGGTAGCATACCGTACTCCGGGAAGCGATTTGAGCGAGGTACGAACTGCTTCAAAATCCTTGGTATCATTATACCATGCCATGTTTTTCACGTACAGTACTTGGTCTACCGAAAAGCCCTTGTCACTGTTCTTCATATAATCTAGCTGCCGGCTGATGACCAGCATGGAGCTGATGAACAGAAAAGCGATGACAAATTGAAAAGTGAGCAAGGCATGGCGTAAAGTGGCTGTTTTGTGACTTGTCTGAAAGCGACCACTCAAAACGGCTACGGGCCGAAAGCCAGACAGGGTGACGGCCGGATACAAACCTGCGACCAGGGTAGTGCCCAATACGGCCATACCAAGCTGAAAAGCGACGGTTTGGTTGAATTGGAAACTATCAAAATCATATTGGAAATAGATTCTCATGGTGTTCCATGAAAGGTAGACCAGCAAGGTGGCTATTGCGGCTGCCAATAGGCACTGCAAGAAGACTTCCATCATGAATTGCCTGGTTAGCCTGGCTCGCGATACGCCGAATAGCTTTTTGACGCCTATTTCCTTGGCCCTTTGTTGGGCCTGTACCACCATCATGTTGGCAAAATTCACACAGGCCAATACCAGTATGATAATGGATAGCGTACCAAGTGCAATGACCATATGATAGGCGGTAGCGCTACCATGCTTGGGGTGTAGGTGCAGGTTTTTCAACGGATCGAGGTACAGTACGGTAGACGCGGCCTGCTTCTGCGATGCATCGCCGAGTACCTCGTTTTGATAGATTTGGTTTATTTTGGTTGTCAATGCACGAATGTCCGTTCCGGGTTTCACTTGGATGTAGGTTTGGTAGCTAGGTACACTACCATTACCCGCCGTTTCTGCTACGTCTTCCTTGAATGCCATATAATCGTATTGGATATTGCTCAATCGAGAGTTATCGCCAATGGCGTGTATCTGTTCGAAGAAACCGGATTTTTCATTGATCAAGGCCACCGTCTTGGGTTCGGCAAAAGGGCCTGTTTCACCGGGAAACAATTTCTTCCCCACTTCCTTGGAGAAGATTCCCACTTGTGGAGTATTTGATTCCACTATGGAATAACCTGCTGCCTCGATTTGAAAAATCTGGGCTATGCTCTTATCGGCGGCTAGCCAGCGCTTTATAAAGAAAACATCGTTGTCCGAGATAAAGGGAAATTCATAAGGAGCTTGTGCTACCCTACCGGATAAGGCTATTTCCGGCAATTGTGCCTGTATCTTTGGAGATAGGCCCGCCGGGGTAAGGTCAGCAAAGCTGCCTTCCTGTTCGTTGCCTATCAGATAGATATTTTCATAATTATCGTTCCAGGTATCGTAGCTGTTCTCGCGGTTGATGTAGGCATAAGCCAGGATAAAGCCCGCAAAGCCAATGGCAAGACCAAATATGTTAAGCGTGGTATAGCCCACTGACTTCCGGGCTGCTCTGATGGTTATCTTGAAGGTATGGATCATAACATGTCTTATTGGCGATATATCTTTAAACTTTAAATGAAATAAACCCTGGTAAGCTTTGGGGTCTTACCAAGGTCTAAATTATAACAAACACACGATACTGGTGTGCCATAAATGAGGCCAATGTTTTTATTGTTTGAATATCAATGATTTATTGTTTTGCTCCTATCATTGGGTGTCCATAAGCGAACAGTTTTTGTTCGTATGCGGACAATATCTTTGCGGAACAATCTCCCTGTTTTAATTGATTCTAGGGCTATTCCAAGCATCTACCCATTCCTTACGTTGGCATCTGGAGCAGTTGTGCATTGTCTCTTCTAGATTGACCTCGGTGTACTACAATTAGGTTATGACTAAATGTAATTATGGATTTTTGAGATTCTCGATCGGATTTTGGACGATTACTTTCCACGATTGCAGTATGATGGTAGCCAAAGAGATACCAACAAGGCATCCAATGGCCAATAGGTATATCCATATACCGATGGAAGTACGAAACGCAAATCCGTTGAGCCATTGTTGCATGGCTATGGCGGCAATGGGAATGGCTATGGCGGATGCTATGCTTGCCGTTCGCAAAAATTCCTTGGCAAAAAGATAGATGATATGTCTGCGTTCGGCACCATATATCTTGCGTATGGCAATGTCCCTCAACTTTTTCTGTGCACTGAAATTGGCCAAGGCAGCGAGGCCAAGTAATGCAATGAGTAGAGCTATCGCACTGAAAAGGCCCATTATGCGTGCAAAATGCTTATTGCTTGTGTACTGTTGTTCGAAATACTGATCGAGGAAAAATGCGTCTAAGTTTGACTCGGGAAATTGGGATTTCCATTCCGATGCCAGCATGTCCATGGCGGGATGCTTCGGAAAAAATTTGGTGGAGATTTGGTGACAAAATGAATAAGAAAGATGTAAGTGAATATAAAAGGCTGGATATCTTGGATGGAACAGAAATTCTATTCGCTAAAAATCACACACAGGATTTCCCAAATCATACACACGATACCTTTAATATCGCATTGGTTTTAAACCAAACTTTTAATGCCAAACTAGATTCAAAATTCTTGCAGGCACCAAGAGGAACATTGTGTATAACGAATCCCGATGAAATTCACGCGACACCTTGCGACAAAAACATAGGCAATTCATTCATCACATTTTACATCGCTCCCACGGTTTTAACGCAAATAAACAATGGTGTTGATGTCTTTTTTAAAGATAAGGTTATCGATAACCAAAAACTCTTTTCTCTGCTTTATTTTCTTGCTCAAAACATGGGAAACAAATCAATAAATTTTGAAAAAGAATTAATCCAAGCACTTTCAATACTAGTGAAAGAATACGCAACAGAGATATACTTTAAACACAAAGACACAAAACTCTTCCAGGATTTTTTGCAAGAAGATTCGCTGGAAAAATTCTCGCTGGAAAAGACCGCAAACAAATTTGGGTTGGATAAATTCAAGTTTCTTCGGCTTTTTAAACAGGAAACGGGTTTAACACCGAATGCATACATTATTCTCCAACGGATCAATAAAGCTAAGCAAATGCTTTCCGAAAATGAAGATTTATCTGAAATTGCTTTTTCTTCCGGTTTTTATGATGTTGCGCATTTTAATCGGGAATTCAAAAGATATACCGGTGTAACTCCCGGAACGTACAAAAACGCGTAATGCAATATTATACAATTCATTTTCTTCTGCTCTCTGTAGCTTTGCAGCATGAGAAAAATAATAGCCATCCTTTGTTTTATTTTAGTTGATAGTTTTTGTTTCGCCCAAAATGATTCGATATTAAAAACGTATAGATCTGCCGAACTCTATCAAGATTATGATTTGTTGGTAAATTCGCTGAAAGAAGCACATCCTGGTTTATATTGGTACACCAGTCGGGCAGCGTTTGAAAAAATTTTTTCCGAAAATCGGGCAGAGATCAAAGACGGGATGAATAGTTATGATTTTTACAGGGTCATTTCCAAAATTGTTTCTGCCGATAAAGAAGGGCACTCCCAAGTTTACTCCTCCAAAGATATAGGTCAATTTGTAAACCAAAAAGCTAAGTACTTACCATTTGCTATTAAAACAGTTGATAAAAAGCTATATGTGTTAAACAACATTGGGAAGAATAAGACAAAAGGCCAAATTATAACACACATAAATGAAATTCCTATAGATTCAATTATCCAGACAATTTTTGAGCATACATCAAGATATTCCGATGGCTTTTCCGTGACGGGGAAATACAGAGATTTAGATCACTTCGGTTTTAGCGGATTATATATGGATTTTATTGATTACAGGTCGGAGAACATAAGTTTGACAACTCAAAATCCAGATAACGACGAAAGTACAGCGATTTCAATAGATTTGATCAGCAGAGATTCGCTCGTAAGCCTTGCCAAAACCGTACAAAGAATAAAAAGCAAACACGAAGGCAAATTATTCGATTTGGAAATAGTTCCACAATCAAAATCAGCAATCCTGACATTTAACGATTTTGGTTATGGAAGGTTTGAGAAGCAAAACTTAGATTTTAAATCAGTTGTTGACAGCATTTTTACCCAAATCAAATCAAGCAAAATTAAAAATTTAATTATTGACGTTAGAAATGTTGGCGGTGGTACTGAAGGAGCAGAAGACTATCTTTTTTCGTATCTCACAAAAAAACCTTATAAAAAATATCAATATGTAGAAGCCAATGGATTTACTTTTTCATTTTTAGATTTCACCGATTATAAAGATGACAGAGAGAAATTGGAAAATATGCTAAAAGAAGAACACGAACAGACAAAAGATGGCAGAATTTTGAGAAAGAAAAGCGTCTTGCCTACTGAAAAGCCACAAAAAGAACCATTTAAAGGAAATCTTTACATTTTATGTTCGGGCAAAACTTATTCAGGAGGGGCTGAGTTTGTATCAATTGCGAAAGCATACTCTGATGCAACAATTATCGGAGAAGAAACCGGGGGAGGGTTTTACGGTCAAACAAGTGGCTCTTATGTCTATTTACTTTTGCCCAACACACAAATGGAAATTAGAATACCATTGTTGAGATTTTATACAACTTTCACAAGCGACAAAATCCCATTTGGAAGAGGCGTAATTCCTGATTATGAAGTAACGACAACTGTTGAAGAATATGTCAATGGCACTGACAGCGAACTGGAATTTACACTAAAACTAATCAATAAAAAATAACGCCGTTATAACGTGGCATTGGCAAAATGGTGGGTTGAACTCCACGCCGAAAGTCTGTATGTTTTTGCTGCCGAATGTGTTTCACATTCGGTTTTTTCATAAATTAGCCGTTGTGAAAATACATAGGCTATGTTCCGGGCAAATTGAACTTTTTGTCTAATTTGTTCGCCACTTCGCGGCCCGATGTAATGAAATCCCTCTGGGCCTTCCATTACATTTCCTGCCGGTAGCAACCACAATGACCAATGTATGAACAAGATGATACATACCGACAATGCAAAAAACATTTTGGCGGTGGACGACGATGTTGTCGGTTTGGCTGTTGGCGGTTCTTGGTTGACAGACCAAATTGACGAATTTTCTGACCTCGATCTCATTCTTGTAACGAAAGAAAGAATATCAGGCGACAAAAATCAAATGCTTGCTTATGCCAGGCGGTTTTGCAATAGTGTGGCTGACAAACAAAGGCTCGACATCAGGCAGTTCAGCTAATAGTTCGCTAAAGCTGGACCATCGCAAATCCCCAAACGTTAGTTGTCATAGATGCAAAACAGACCAATGACAGAAATAAGTAATGGTAAAAAACTTGAATAATTAACACAGAAAAATCATAACGACAATGGACGTGAAATTTGAAGCCGGGATTAACATTGCAATTAAAATCCCAAAAAGCAAGTATGACAAAACGGTTGCCTTTTATAGAGACATTTTGAAATTGGAAGTTGAAGAGATACCAATTGACAATCCAACCGTTTCCAGAACTCACGAAGTGAAGTTTGGTCATAATGTAATTTGGTTGGACTGCGTTGACAACTACACTCACTCTGAAACTTGGTTACAGCTTACAGTTCCTAATATAGCTGAAGCGACAAGCTATTTAGAAGCAAACTCTGTGGAAACTTGTGACGAGATTGAAGAACTTCCGAAAAATATGCATTGGATACAAGATCCAGCAGGAACAGTATTCAATGTACAAGAGAGATAAACAAATTTATATCGAGCAAAAAAACCAACGAACCGCTAACCTAGGTTTGGCAAAATAGCAGCTGATTTTTTATGGAGTTGTAAATTCCTCTGTTGTTAGATGTTCTCCGAAATGGTGGACAATTTCGCTTAAAACATACTCTTGCTGTGTACGGTTAAACGCAGAAGTCGCATCCGAAATCACACGAGTATTATAACCTTTATCGTGAGCATCACGCAAGGTGCTTTCCACGCAAACGTGCGTAGCATAACCAACCAAATACAGATTGTCAATCTTGTTGTTTCGCAGATAAACATCCAAATTTGAACCTGTAAATCCGCTTGCTCCAACTCGTCCTGTAACCACAAATTCTCCCTGAATTGGTTTTACGGTTTCATAAAACTGAGAACCAAATTCGTTAATTGGAAAAGTTCCTGCATTTGGGATACCTTTTCTTAAACCACTTTTTCCGTTGGCTAATTCGGGATAACCTTTTTCAAAACGCAACCCAACGTGGATAACCTCAATATTGTTTTTTCGGACATAATCCAATGCTTTTTCAATGTTTTCAATTGATTTATGCAACATTTCTTGGTCCTTTAAATGAGATTTGTACAATTTCCCGTCTGGGTGCATCCATTCATTTTGAGTTTCTATTAGAATTAAAGCCGATTTGCCTTGCTGTTGGGCATTGATTGTTGTCTCCATTGTCATAATTATTAGAAGTGAAAAAAGTAACAGTTTCATTTTAAATTGTTTTTTAGTTTCAAACATTGTAAATAATTTACAATTTCAAAATAAAACCATTTATTTTATATTTGCAACATAGATTGTAGATAATTTACAAAATGGGTAAATCGAAAACAGACAAAGATCTTTCTTTTGACTTCGACTTTTTAGAAAAGTTAGTTGTCGGAATTGGAGAAGTTGCTCAAATTACAGGTATTCCTACACGACAAATTCGATATTGGGAAGAAAAAGGCATCATTGTAAGCCTAACAGAAGAAGAAGGTAAAAATAGACGATACAATTACGAGAACATCAAAAAAATGTTGCTTGTCAAAGAACTTTTGGATGAAGGGTATACGTTGGACGCTTCGGCTGAAAAAGTGAAAAAACGTATGGAGCTGATTGAAGAAACTCTAACTAAATTGAAAAAGAAGAGCAGCCACTAACATTCTATAGCCAAACCATTAGTGGTCATTGCAACGAACACCGTGTTTAAATGAAAATCTATCAAATTAACGACATCATTCCTAGTCTGGTTAAACCGAAAGAGTATTATGTCGGAGTTTTTGAAGATACGCCTGACCCTGATATTGAATGGCCACACAGACACGGTTTCTATTCATTGGTTTGGTTCACACAAGGAAACGGAATAAACGTCATTGACTTTGACGAATACGAAATCCTGTCAAATCGAATTTTTACCATTAATACCAAACAAATTCACAATTGGAATTATTCTGTTGACAGTCGTGGATATTTTTTACTGATTGAAGAACATCTTGCCAAGCAGCTTAATATCGACTTTTCCATGCCTTTCGTTGATTTAAAAACGGATGACATTCCATTTGTCAATGAAATATTTAAGCGGATGACATCGGAGAATAACCAACTGACCGCTATTCCCTACCTTATCTCGCTTTTATCAAGGCCTGAAATACGGCCCAACAAACTAGGTCATACGATTATTCAGTACAAAAAACTGATAACGGAAAACTACGATAAAAACTTCACAATAGAGCAATACGCAGAAAAACTCAACCTTTCGACCGAAACGCTAAACCAATTGTGTAAAGACGAAACCGGATTGACTGCCAAACAACTCCAATTGGATCTGAAAATAACGGAAGCCAAAAGGCTTTTGCTTTATTCATCGTTAAACACAAGCGAAATAGCTTTTAAACTTGGCTTTGAAGACAGCTCTTATTTTTCAAGAATTTTCAAAAAGAAAACCAATATTTCGCCTGCAAACTTTCTGGAAAAGTGCCTGAAAAGCCGAAAGAAGTCCTAACAATACAGATCGTTTCACGACTAATTTTGTCCGAAAAAAATGAAAGTAATTATAAACATTTCGTTTTTGCTTTTAATGACAGTAAAAGTGAACGGACAAATAAAGTCATCGGAAAATATGCAATCAGAAAGGTTTAAAACGGGGTGGAAAAAACTCCAAGAAATTGACGGAGAGGCAGGAGAAAAGGTAATCGAAAGTCTGAAAGATATTTCGCCCGATTTGGGAACCTACATCATCGAATATGCTTTCGGAGACATCTATTCAAGAGATGGTCTTGACCTAAAATCGAAAGAAATTGCCGTTGTTGCGGCTTTAACAGCAATTGGAAACGCACAACCACAGTTAAAAGTCCATATAAATGGTGCGTTAAATACAGAAAGTTCAATCAACGAAGTAAAAGAGGTGATTTTGCAAATGTCCGTTTATTCAGGTTTCCCGAGTTGCATAAACGCAATGAATGCTTTAAAAGAAGTTTTGGCAGAAAGGAAAAAAAAAACGGAATTAAAGACGAAATCGGAAAAACAGCGACCAAAAACAATCAAACCAACCGATTAAAATTAGGCGAACAAGAATTATCTAAATTGGACAGCCTTCAAGTGGAAAGATTAAAATCAGCTTACAATGATTTTTCGCCCGAATTAGTAAAATTCACGCTTGAATATGGTTATGCCGATATTTTTTCAAGAGATAATTTGAGTGAGAAGTACCGACAAATAGCAACCATTTCGGCATTGACAGCATTAGGAACCGCACAAGCACAACTAAAATTTCATATCAACGCAGGACTGAACATCGGACTGGCCGAAACCGAAATAAAAGAAATAATGCTTTTGATGACTGTCTATTCAGGTTTTCCATCAGCCATAAATGGAACAAACGCGCTAAAAGAGGTTTTGGCAGAACGTGCGGAAAAATAGCAACGAACTGCCAATATTATTAAATTGCTCATTAATAAAGTTTTACTAAATTTGTGTCCTGATGGCGTCGGGATGCTTCGCAAGAAAAATGAGTAAAGGAGATTCCCGCCTTCGCAAAGCCGTGAACCGGTGTGCATCGGGGGGCTAATTAGCCCTTAGCGATGATTAATATGAAGAGCCGTAGGAAGAGGGAGACTTTCACGTATGGTTCCCTGCCTGCCGGCAGGCAGGTGTGAGAACGCAAGGGTGATGTTGCCTGTGTGATCCGATTATGAAAAACCTATCTATACCCAAAAGTAATTAAAGCCATAGTTTATGAATAGAATCTATTTGGCTCTATTCTCAGTTTTACTCTTATTTGGATGTAAAAACAAGAACGAGAGAAAAGAAAAATTTACCCAGGTTATTGGTTGCTACAGCCCAAAAACAACCGACAACGATTGGTATGCATCGGGTAAGAAAGCCCCAAAGTTTAAAGGATTGGAAGGCGTTAATTTCAAAATTTCAACGGCCAATAAAGAAGCACAAGGGTATTTTAACCAGGGGATGATGCTGTCCTATGGCTTCAATCACGCAGAAGCGGCAAGATCTTTTTATGAAGCTACCCGCTTGGATTCTGCATGTGCTATGGCTTACTGGGGCTATGCCTATGTATTGGGTCCCAACTATAATGGTGGAATGGAAGAAGACAATTTTGAACGGGCTTATAATGCAGCCTTGAAAGCACAATTATTATCCAAAAATGCCACACCAAAAGAGATTAGCTTGATCAACACATTAGCTTCAAGGTATTCAGAGCATCCGCCCTCAGATAGAACACCTTTGGATATTGCTTATGCAGCAGAGATGAAAAAAGTGTACGACCAATACCCTTCTGATCCCGACATTGGAGCACTTTATGCCGAAGCATTGATGAACATACATCCCTGGGATCTATATGACAAGCAAACAAAAAAGCCCAAAGACTGGACATTGGAGCTGCTTGCAGTACTGGAGCATCTAATGACAATAAATCCGAAGCATCCTGGCGCACATCATTTTTATATCCATGCATTGGAAGCCTCTGCCACACCCGAGAATGCATTGGCGAGTGCAAAATTGCTGGACACATTAGTCCTGGGGGCTGGACATTTGGTGCATATGCCCTCTCATATTTATATCAATACCGGCGATTATCATCTTGGCACACTTTCTAATCTTCGGGCTGTGGAAGTGGACAGCATATATACTACCGCTTGTCATGCACAAGGCGTTTATCCACTGGCTTATTATCCCCATAATTATCATTTTCTGGCAGCAACTGCTACCTTAGAAGGTAATTCCAAGTTAGCCTGGACAGCAGCGAAAAAATTGCAACAACATACGGCAAAAGATGTCATGTACCAACCTGGGTGGGGAACATTACAACATTACTATACCATTCCCCATTATGTTGCTGTAAAACTTGCGATGTGGGATACTATTCTTTCTCTTTCCCCGCCGGAAATGGAATTGGTCTATCCACAGGCAGTCTGGCATTATGCAAAAGGTATGGCATATTTAGGAAAACAAGAAATACCCAATGCACAAAAAGAATTAAGCATCCTAACAACATTGGCTGCCGATACTAGCCTGAAAGACCTTACTGTTTGGGATATCAATACTACGGCAGATCTTGTCCAAATTGCAATGAACATATTATCAGCCGAAATAGCTGCAAAACAAAACCAATTCGAGGTCTCCATTTCTTTGCTCAAAGAAGCCGTTAAAATGGAAGATAATCTAAACTATAATGAACCTCCAGACTGGTTTTTTTCTGTCAGACATCATTTAGGAGCGGTGCTGCTAAAAGCCGGAAAATACAAGGAAGCGGAGAATGTTTATCGCAAGGACTTACAGATATGGAAAAAAAACGGTTGGGCACTGAGCGGGTTATATAACTCGTTAATATCCCAGAAAAAAAACATGGAAGCACAACAAGTAAAAGCTGATTTTGATAAATCATGGCGATATGCCGATGTCAACATGATATTATCCTCAAGTCCTATTAAGTAAATAGATTCAAATCAAATATCCCGCAATAATCAGCTCGGCATTATGGTGGGGCAAACGTTTCGGTAGGACCACAAAGTAGCTGCTAAACCCGAACCCAATCCACCATTTCCTTAGCTCATCCGATTTTTTCCTACGTTCATCGTTTTGTCATTGAAGCGGGAATGACAACGCAATACTTTTGCTTCATCAAACAATTAAAATAAAAGAAAGATGAACAGAGAATTAGTTTTTTTAAGAGCATTTGCATTTGCCACTGTAATCGGAATGGTTTTTATAAGCACTTCGGCATTCAAAGGAACAGGCAATCAAAAATTCAGTGAGATTGACGTAGAGCGAATCAACATCGTCGAAAAAGATGGCACCGTAAAAATGGTGATCACCAATGTGGATCGATTCCCAAATGGGAGTGATGAAATCAACGGCAGACCCACGAATGAAGGCAGAAAGAAACGTTCTGGAATGCTGTTCTTTAACGAAGAAGGTATAGAATGTGGCGGATTTATCTATGATGGAAGAAAAACAGACAAGGGCCATACAGCTGGAGTTTCCTTGACCTACGACCAATATGATGGCGACCAAGTGATGCAGATACTCATGCAGGATGATAAGGTCGGAGACGAGCGTTTTGTACGTAGCAGTATAGCATTTATCGACCAACCAGCGAATCTAGATCAATCACGAATAAGTGAAATCAACAAAGAATTGGCCGAATTGGGAAAGACAGATCGTAAAGCAATGCAGAAGAAATATTACGAATATCAAGAACAGGGCTTGATCGGAAATATTGACAGAATGGTATTAGGACAGACCAAAAGTAAAAGCAATGGCCTGTTTCTATTTGATGATAAAGGAATGCCAAGAGCCATGTTTTTTATAGACAAAGAAAATAATGCCCAACTCGACTTCTATGACGAAAAAGGAAACACCATTGCATCGTTTCCTGAAAAGAAAAACTAAACGAATAGATACTACTCAAAAATAGCCCCATAAAATTATAGGGCTATTTTTGTAAATTGTCCCACCAGATTTCCAATGAAAAATTTAGTTCATAAAATACGCCAAAACCGATATTTCCTGCTGTTCATTTTGCTGTTTGCCTATGCACAATCTATTTATATCAGAATTTCGGTAAGAGGGGTGGTAAATCCATACATATTCACTCCCGAAGCCGCTATTGCAACACTTGTTTCGGTAGGTGTCCTGTTTTTGGTTATCGTTTTTTTTATCAAGCATTGGCAGAAATCAACCGTTTTCAGCGCGAAAAAAATGTTGAAAATATTCGCTTTATCGCTCATGGTTTATATCCTGATCATGCAGATAAGCGGATTGGCGATTGCTTGGGCCTTTGGCAATGTCGAGCGAAATTTTAACAGGGAAACCTTTGTCCTTTCTACATTTTCCGACTTATTGAACGGATTTATTTACGGTAGTTTTTTTCTGGTCTATTATTACTACAATAAGAACAAAAAACACCAGGAACAGTTAGCAACGTACCATCAGGCTCTTTCAGAAAGCAGAATCACCCAGCTTAAAACACAGCTCAACCCGCATTTTTTATTCAATAACCTGAATGTTTTGGACCAATTGATCGAAGAAGACAAATACAAAGCGTCCGACTTTCTGAATGAGTTTGCCGATATTTACCGCTATGTGCTACAAGTGTCAGACAAAGAATTGGTGAGTATCAGCGAGGAACTTGATTTCGCAAATCAATATTTCAAACTCATACAGCATAAATACGGAAATGCCTACCAACTGAATATTGAAAACAAAAATGCAAATGGTTTCATAGTGCCGCTAACCTTACAATTACTCATTGAAAATGCCGTTCAGCACAATCTGGGAACTGTTGAGAACCCTGTTTGTATTCATGTAAATATTGATGGAAATATCTGTGTTTATAACAATGTAAATCTAAAGCGGAATAGCAAAGCAACATCGGGACGAGCCTTAAATAATCTAAAAGAACAATATAGATTACTGTCCCAAAACCCCATCGAAATTCAGCAATCAGAAAATGCTTTTTCGATAACTATTCCCCTCATTCATACATCATGGAAATGATAAAAATACTCCTCATAGAAGACGAAATACCTGCAAGGAAAAAGTTAAAAAGATTTCTTGAAGAACTGGATACAAAAACCGAAATCGCAGCAGAAATCGACACCGTAGACATGGCCGTCGAGTTTCTTAAAAACACCCATGTGGATTTGATATTTTCAGACATTGAATTGCTTGACGGTAGCGCTTTTGAGATTTACAACGAGGTTTCGGTTTCGTGTCCCATAATTTTCATCACCGCTTATGACCAATTTTGGATGGATGCTTTTGAAAGCAATGGCATCGCCTATCTGCTGAAGCCTTTTTCCAAAGAGCGCTTTCAAAAAGCCTGGGATAAATTTCTTTTATTTAGAAATTCGGCACCTGATGAAGCCAAACTGCTGACCAATCTGAAGAAACTCATTGAACAGAACTTTGCAGAAAAGTCCTACAAGAAACGTTTTACCGTACACACTCATCAGGGAATCTATTTCTTAGAAACGGACAACATTGCTTTTTTTGAAGCCAATGAGGGCCTTGTTTTTGCTATTGACACAACAGGCAAAAAACATGTATTGAACGAATCCACTTTAAAAGAGATAGAAGAGCAGCTCGATCCTTTGGATTTTTTTCGTATCAACCGAAGTGAACTAATCAGCAAACCGCACATCGAAAAAGTAGAACGCTATACCAAAAACACGTTGGCTATAAAGATGAAGGGCTACCCAGACTATTTGAAAACCAGCCAAAGCAGTACATCAGCCTTTCGGAGTTGGATAGAGCGATAGGAGCAATACACAATAGATAGTTGACTTTATAGTGGGTGCTTCTATTCAACTTGTGTACTTAAAGTCCAATCCCAAAAAAGAAAAGCCGAAAAGTTCACCATAAAAATTTGTCCTGGAACGAGATCTTTGTTTTATTTTTGAAATTCAAACGAATGAGCGAAACAGATCAGGATATCTTAAAAAGAAGCAAGGAAATTGTCCAAACTTATTTTAAATTTTTGGACAAACACGTTGCTGATGTAGTATCGGGAAAGGTAATCGACTTCATGGAAATAAACCAAATAGCAAGTGAATTGTTCCTATCCCATAAGCATTTGACCGATACTGTACAAAAGGAAACCGGAAATCATCCTTGTCATTTTTATGACCTTAAAATCATTGACCAAGCCAAACAAATGCTTTCCCAAACAGATAAATCCGTTTCGGAAATTGCAAGGATACTGACCTACGACCCCTCTAACTTTTCAAAGTTTTTCAAGAAATTTGCTGGACAGACTCCCGGGCAGTTCAGAAAAGGGAGCAAGAAATAGAAATTCCGAAAAGTTCACCACGATTTATGTTTTCTGCATCGCCATCTTTGCCATATCAATTGTAGAACATTTTTAAAAATCAATAAGATGGCAAGAAACGATTTAAGTGGGAAAGTAGTGTTAATTGCGGGCGGTGCAAAAAACTTAGGCGGTTTATTAAGCCGTGATTTTGCAGCCAAAGGTGCGAAAGTAGCTATCCATTACAACAGTGACAGCACGAAAGCGGATGCGGAAAAGACATTAGCTGATATCACGGATAGGGGAGGAGAGGCATTCTTGTTCCAGGCAGATTTGACAGATGTGAAAAATATCACTAAACTTTTTGACGCAGCTATCGAACGATTTGGCGGCATTGACATCGCTATCAATACGGTAGGAAAGGTATTGAAAAAGCCTTTTGCCGAAACTACAGAAGAGGAATATGATACCATGAACGATATTAACTCCAAGGTAGCTTATTTCTTCATTCAGGAAGCAGGCAAAAAGCTGAACGATAACGGTAAAATCAATACGATTGTGACCTCATTGCTTGCTGCATATACGGGCTATTATGCTACTTATGCAGGGGCAAAAGCTCCAGTAGAACATTTTACCAGAGCGGCTTCCAAGGAATTTGGCTCAAGAGGCATTTCTGTAACGGCCGTTGCTCCAGGGCCAATGGATACGCCTTTTTTCTACGGTCAGGAAAGTGACGATGCTGTAGCCTACCACAAATCAGCTTCGGCCCTTGGAGGCTTGACAGACATTAAGGACATCGCTCCGCTAGTAGAATTTTTGGTGACCGATGGTTGGTGGATTACCGGGCAAACCATTTTTGCGAATGGGGGGTACACCACTAGGTAATTGATGAACTTATTTATATTTTGAAAGGCAAATGACTTGGTTGTTTGCCTTTTGTTTTAAACATTAACGTGATGACAATAAAGATAATCAATGCCATCTTGACTTTAAACAGCAATTAGAATGAACACGGCAAGCCATTACAAATTATTACATTTCATTCCGTGGACAAGAAGGCATATTTTCGAAATGCTGCTGTTAAGCATTGTTCCAACGGTGTTGTTGGAATGGTTGGCAACTACCTGGGTTCCAGTAGCATTCCATCAAAACGCTGAGGAAAAGTTCAATGAAGTGGATATTGGCCAAGCTCCAAAATAAGGTTAAGTGTGGCGTTCCTCTATGTGTCGTTTGACTGTGCACAGATTGACGTCAGCGGAAATATTACTCGTACGCCCGTGAAAATTTCTAAAAAATCAGTAAAAAGTGAAAGGCGTGTATGCTTTCTGATTCCTAAATTTGTTTATTAAACTAAGGGAAATCTCATTTTGGAAAAAAAATATGACATAAAGCAGTTCACAGAATATGCCAACATCACTGGTTTTAAGAGCAATCAAATACATTTGACATGACATGCATCCCCATATCAGGAAGCAATCAGAGCCCATTAAAATTGACTTTTACCTATTGGCCATTAAACTGCATTACGATAAAAACAAATTTTTCGGGCAGACGGAGTTTGACCAGGCTGAATCGTTCGTCTATCTTGACCAACCAGACGATATTGTTCAATGGGGTATTGAAAACCCGGTATCAGGCTACCATATCTTGATTGAGCGAAATCTTCTGAAGAAAATTGCCCGGGAATACAGTTTTACCCATTATACGAACCACGAAGCACTTTTTATCACAAAAGAAGAAGAAAAAATCATTACTGATTTATTTCAGAAAGCATTTAAGGAATACCATCGAAGTGACCCTTTTTCCAAGGATATCGTTGTGTCCTATGCTTCCTTAATCCTTTCCTATATCCAGCAGTTTTATAAACGGCAATTTGAATCCCGCAAAGAGCTGTACAATAAGACGGTGGCAGGTTTTTATGAAAACCTGGAGCACTTTTATGATAACGAAACGGCAGAAATCCAGATTCCCAATGTTTCCTATTTTGCGGAATTGGCTCATTTGTCTGCCAATTATTTTGGAGACTTGGTCAAGCACTTTACAGGGCATTCTCCGCAGGAACATATTCATCAATATATGATCCAAATTGCCAAAAATAAACTCAGAAACACGACGCTATCTGTGAGCGAGGTAGCTTATAGCCTAGGCTTTGAATACCCCTCTTATTTTACGACTTTCTTTAAAAAGGAAACAGGAATTTCTCCCACGGTTTTCCGGAATCAGTAATTTTTTAAAGCATTCAGGTAAAAAGTTTAAGAAACAGAACTGCATTTGTCATGAACTTTGCATTAGTAATAATGCTTAAAATTTTATGACAATGAAATCAGTAACATTCAAAAATAGAAATTGGGAAGTCGCGGGAATCCGGCAGTTTCCAAAAGACTTTGACGAAAGCAAGAAATACCCTGCCATTGCATGCGCACATCCTATCAGTAGCTGCAAAGATCAGACGGCGGGCAATGTATATGGCAAGGCATTGTCGGAAGCAGGATTCATCACTTTGGCATTTGACGCTTCCCATCAGGGAGCAAGTGGCGGCGAACCGAGGTTCCTTGAGGACCCGGCAACCCGTGTAGAGGGTTTTCGTTGTGCAGCCGATTATCTGACCACATTGCCTTATGTTGATGAAGAGAAAATTGGGGTGTTGGGCGTCTGTGGGGGTGTGGGATATGGCGTAAGTGCGGCCATGACCGAAAGAAGATTTAAAGCCGTAGCAACGGTGGTTGCTGCAAACTACGGGCGACTGATGCGTGAGGGTGATTTCTCGCCCAATGCGGCTGTCCATACTTTGGAAGCGATTGCCAAACAGCGTACCGCAGCATCCCAATTCTCCGAATAAATTACTTTTTTCAGGATTGGCGGCGGCGGTAGGTTTTGATGCTTTCCACCTGACAGAGCATTTGCTAACACAGCCTTTGCAAATCGTCGCTGGGGAAAGGCCAGGTGCCTTCGGCTCCTTAAGGGACGCCTACGAGCTTTTCGGCAGAGCGGCCTCCAAAAACGAAGACCTGTTTGTCGTTCCCGGGGCAAGTCATTACGATTTATATGACCAGCCCAAAGCAACGGGGATGGCTTTGGAAAAGATCATTCCTTTCTTTAAGGAATATCTTTCCTAAATAAGTGGAGAAGAAAACACGGTATGTCGGAGGAGCAATCTTCCGGCATTTTGTAGGCTAAAAAAATCCACACTTAGACTAAGAACCGATCATAGCCAAACCTAAGCAAGTTGCTCTCTTACCCCAGTGTGCTCCTAAAGTAATTTTAAAAAGAGAAGGATTAAATCCAGGCTTCGTATTTTGTATATCCAAAATATTTCGCATTTTGAATATCTGCCAATGTAAAAAGGTAAGATTTTGATTTTTAATTTATTATGGGATTTTAAGAATAAGGTAGTTTCGTATATTTGGGAGTTGTGGGCAATTTTAGAACAACCGTGAGAAAAAACATCATCTTTATTTCAATCTTATTTTTTGCTTCGTGTGCAAGTTTGAAAAAATTACCACAAGAACATTACTATGAATTTTTATACAACTTCAATAGAGAATTCAAAAATGACACGATATCTTTCCATTTAAAAAATCCTCTTAAGTGTCCCGTAAATATTAAATTAGGAAAAGACTCTCTAAACCCAAATATCGAATATTTGTTTGGTAATATCACTTTAACAGAATTACAAGACACTATAATTAGGTTTGAATATCCAGATTTTAATCAAACCAATAGAACAAAATATATTGTTAGATATGGAGATTTAAACAAAAAGATAGAGAAAAACGAAGTTGCTTATCCTTTTCCAAAAGGCAAAGAATACAAAATCATTCAAGCCTATAACGGAAAATTCACTCACAATACGCTGTATAGCCAATATGCAATAGACTTTGATTTAAAAATTGGAGATACTATAACAAGTGTTGACAGTGGTTACATTGTTGGTGTAATTGAAGATTACAAAGATTATGGAACAAGCAAAAAATGGTTAGAAAATGACAAAAGTAATTATATAACAATTTATCATCCACACAGTGGAATTTACACTCAATATGTACATTTAGACCATAAAGGCTCTCTTGTTACATTGGGGGATTTTGTTGAGAAAGGACAAGTAATTGGTATTTGTGGTATGACAGGATTTACAACTACACCCCACTTACATTTTAATGCAAAAATACCAACAGAAGAAAACGGATTAATATCTACGAAAATTGAATTTGAAAGTGGAGTTAAAGGAGAGGATTTAAAGAAAAAAGACCGAGTGAAATAGAAAAACTGCCCACGATAAGGATTTTGCAAAATGGCGAGGTAACAACTTCGATTGAAACTTTTGTGCTATATTTGAGGTCGTTACTTCGATTGAAGTGTAGTGCTAAAAGTCCCGCACTACGCCAAGCCCCGAACCGTTGGTAGCAAGGCTAAACGACAGCCCAGTCCTACCACTTGAAAAAGCCAACGAAAGACTCTCCACTGGGTGTATGGCAGTCGTTCGCTGACTTTTAGAAAAATACCCGACAGACAAATCGTCCAGACTTACAGCCAACCGAAAAACCAAATTAACGATTTAACTACATCATTCATTGATTTGGCTACCTAAGAAATTTTGTTCCCAATCATCTTTGCACTATCATTTTAATCGTAAAAAATTTAAAAAAATGGAAGCAAAAAAAGTATGGTTCGTTACAGGAGCGTCAAAGGGTTTGGGGCTTACCTTGGTGAAAAAATTATTGCAAAACGGCTATCGTGTAGTGGCAACTACACGAGACATGCAGTCTTTGATTGAAGAAGTCGGACAGGTTTCAGGTATGTTTTTACCGCTTGAAGTAAGTCTAACCGATAACAGCGATGTAAAAACTGCCATTGAAAAAAGCATTGCACACTTTGGCAAAATTGATGTAGTTGTAAACAATGCGGGTTACGGACAATTAGGCACGTTGGAAGAACTGACAGACGAAGAAGCGAGAGCCAATTTTGATGTCAATGTTTTTGGTGCGTTGAATGTTATCCGAAATGCGATGCCTTATCTGAGAAGTCAAAGATCGGGTAATATTTTCAATATTTCATCGGTAGGTGGATTATTCGGGAGTTTCGCAGGCTGGGGCGTTTATTGTTCTACCAAGTTTGCAATGGCGGGATTTACGGAAGCGTTGGCAGAAGAAGCAAAAGAATTTGGCATAAAAGTTTCAGTTGTTTATCCCGGGTATTTCCGTACCGATTTTCTTAACAAAGGCTCATTGAGTTTGCCTAAACAGCCAATTCAAGATTACAAAGCAGCCCGACAATCCGAACAAGCACACCTTGAAAACATTAACGGCAATCAGCCAAACGACCCCGACAAAGCTGCTGATGTTTTGATTTCCATAAGCAAAGAAGAAAATCCGCCCGTTCATTTGCTTTTGGGCAAAGATGCTTTTGACCTTCTGCAAAGCAAAATTAACACCATCACCGAAGACGCTGAACAATGGAAAGAGTACACTTTATCCACCGCATTCTAATCCTAATTACGTTTTTGATGATAGGTTGTGCAAACAATAAAAATACAACAATGCAAGAAAATAAAACAACAGAAGAAACCAAAGCGTATATCGGAATGTGGGTAACAAAGGACGGCTATATTCGCCACGAACTTTTACCCAACAACCGATATGATGAAGCACGGGGAAATCGCAAAAGTGCTTATCGGGGTAGTTACAAGGTAACGGGAAATCATATTGATTACAAAGACGACACAGGTTTTACCGCAGACGGGGAATTTAAAGACGGCATTTTGTATCACGGTGGTATGATTTTGTATAAAGAAAAAAACTAATTTAGTAGTTATGGAAAAAACATTTCACTTTCATTCAATAGCAGAATTTCACGCTTTCTGCAATCTGCCCAATCCTGAACACTCATTGATTAGCCTGATAGACTACAGTAAGGTTTCTTATCCTGTTAATGAAAATGAATTGAAATGGATACAGCATTACTATTCTATTGGGTTAAAGCGAAATATCAATGCCAAATTCAACTACGGACAACAAGAGTATGATTTTAATTCGGGCGTATTAGTGTTTGTTTCGCCACTTCAATTTTTGAAATTAGAAATCAATCAAAATATTGTAGTTGAGCCGACAGGTTGGCTTTTGCTCATTCACCCCGATTTTCTTTGGAACACATCATTGGCGAAGAAGATAAAGTCTTACGACTTTTTTCAGTATGCCGTTAATGAAGCCCTTTTTCTTTCAGACAAAGAGGAAAAGGTTATCGTGGACATTCTTCAAAACATAGAAAGGGAATACCAATCCAACATTGACAAATTCAGTCAGGAACTTATTATTGCCCAACTTGAAATGTTGCTGATTTATTCCGAACGGTTTTATGAACGTCAGTTTTTAACCCGAAAAAAATCAAACTACGAATTGTTGGAACGTTTTGAAAAAGTACTTTTAAACTATTTTGAAAGTGGCAGGTTATTGGAAAATGGTATTCCGACAGTAACAGACATTGCGGAGCAACTAACTATTTCGCCCAATTATTTAGGAACACTTTTGCGATTGAATACCCAACAAAACACGCAACAGCACATTCAAAACAAACTGATTGATTTTGCCAAAGAACGATTAAGCACTACAAACCTGTCCGTAAGCGAAATTGCCTACGATTTAGGTTTTGAACACCCGCAATCATTCAGCAAACTGTTCAAGCAAAAAACTAATCAAACGCCTTTGGAGTTCAGGACTTCGTTTAACTGACATTTTTACCAAATGGTAAATCATAGCCAAAACCATTCACTAACTTTGCGAAAATGAAAGAACTGATAGAATATATTTTGCAGTTTGGCAATTTGAATCAACAACAAATTGACCTTATTACGAGCAAAGTAACTGAAATACAGATTCGAAAAGATGCGTATTTTTCCGAAGCAGGTAAAATTCCCCGACAGGTCGGTTTCGTTGTAGACGGTGTTGTCCGTGGCTGTTATTACAACAATAAAGGCGAGGAAATAACCCGTTGCTTTATTCCCGAAAATAATTTAGTGGTTGATTACCCCAATTTTGAAGCCAATACAACTTCTGCCGAATACTTACAAGCCGGCACCGATTGCAAACTCATCGTATTTTCAAAACAAGATTGGGACGAACTTTCCTATACAATCGTAGGTTGGGACAATATCAAGAACAAAATGGTGCAAAAGTGCCTTTACCAAAAATCCAGAAAAAGCCCTGTCATTTCGCAGGACGCAACTGCACGCTATTTGGAATTTTTAGAAAACTACCCGACACTCGCTAATCGCGTTGCACTTTCTCATATTGCTTCGTATTTAGGCGTTACCCAACAATCATTGAGCAGAATCAGAAAGAACATCCGCTAAAATCACTTTTTACCAAATGGTAAATGACTTCATTTTTTTACGGTGCAATTTTGCATCATAAATTTAAAACCAAGAAAAATGAAGTCAGCATTTATCACAGGAGCAAACAAAGGTATCGGCTTTGAAACAGCAAAGCAATTGGTACAAAAAGGATTTTACGTTTACATCGGAAGTCGTGATTTACAAAATGGCTTACAAACCGTTAAGAAACTGAAAGCCGAAAACCTGACAAACGTTGAAGCCATTCAAATTGACGTAACAGATGACAATTCGGTAAAAAATGCCCGAATTGAAATCGGTAAGAAAACAGGCATTTTGGACGTGTTGATTAACAATGCGGGAATAAATGGCGGAGAACCTTATACCGCATTAGGGGCAAGCAGCGAACAGTTTTTTGCAGCATTTAATACCAATGTGTTTGGTGTGGCAAGAGTTACTCAAGCTTTCATTGATTTATTATACCAATCAACCGAACCAAGAATTGTGAATGTGAGTACAAGTGTTGGTTCGCTTACACTGCAAAGCGACCCGAATTGGTTCGGTTACGACTTTGCAAAATATGCGGTTTATGGTTCGTCAAAAGCAGCTTTGAATATGCTTACCGTTCATTTGGCTTATGAACTTCGGGACACGCCGTTCAAAGTAAATGCCGTTTGTCCGGGTTACACGAAAACTGATTTTACAGGTTATAATGGTGGCGAAGTGGAAGAAGCAGGAAAACGCATTGTAAAATACGCCTTATTGGACAAAGATGGGGTAACGGGTAAATTCATCAGCGAAGAAACAAATCCTGAAACAGGCGAAATTGCTTGGTAACAAGAACTGGATATAGCAGGGAGAGTAACGAACCGCAAATCGTTGACAGTTAGGCTGTCTAGACCACTCAGTCCAGCACTTTCAAAGTCAACCATTAGAGACAGCGGACTTCGTTTTTGAACACAACCATCCGACATTTGAACACTTTTAATACGGCAGACTTTCAGAACTTTGCCTTGTAATATTCAAACAGCAGGAAATGAAAGCAGTCTTAATAACAGGAGCTTCGGGCGGAATAGGAGAGGCCCTTGCCATTAAATTGGCGGAAAGAAAGCACAACCTTTTGCTTGTAGCCCGTAATGCCGGCAAGTTAGCGATTCAATGCAAACAACTCGCTGAAAAATTTGGCATCCATGCACAGTTCATTGCAGCCGATTTGGCAAAACCCGAAACAGCGGAGCAGGTTTTTGCAGAAACACAACAACGTGGATTGGAAATCGACATGCTCATCAATAATGCCGGGATCGGTTCCGGTGGTGAATTTGCTGCATTATCTTTGCAATCGGAATTAGATCTATTGCAGCTCAATATTTCGTCCTTGGTTGCACTCACCCATTTATTCCTGCAAGAAATGAAAGCGCGCAGGAGCGGAACAATCATAAACGTAGCTTCCATGGCGTCTTTTTTTCCGTTTCCCTATATGACCACCTATTCCGCCAGTAAGGTTTTCGTCCGGCACTTTACCCAGGCGTTGGCCCAGGAATGTAAACCTTATAATGTACACGTCATGTTGCTTTGCCCGGGATTGACCAAAACCAATTTCAACCATGCTGCTGGAATAGAAAATGAAATAGGCAAAGGATTGAATTCAGAATACAGCAGTTCTACCCAAACACCCGAACAGGTGGCAGACGAAATGTTGAACGCATTGGATAAAAGGAAACATTACATCGTATCGGGAAGAATGAACCGGATGGCTGCAAAATTATCCGCCCTGTTGCCCAATGCTTTTTTAGCCTGGACCTTTGCCAAATCATACAGGAAAAGATTGGGTAAATAATTTGTAAGTTTGATCATTAAAATGGGAAAAATGAGCGCTGATACATTGACCATGCATTTCAAGACCATCTCCGAGTTTCATCAGGCTGTGGGTATTTCTAAGCCAAAACATCCTTTATTCAGCGTTCTACGCTTTGAAGATTTACCAAAAGTGGAAAACGACCGGCGTGTAAAATTAATCTCGGACTTCTATCAGATCACATTAAAGAAAGAATGCCCTTGCAAAATGCAATATGGGCAGACACCTTTTGATTTTGACGAAGGCATTATTTCCTGTTTTGCTCCCAGGCAAGTGTGTATTATAGATGAAGATTTTGCATTTGCGAAAGCGGGCTGGGTATTGAATATCCATCCTGATTTTTTGAGAACCTATTCCTTAAGCCAAAAAATAAAAACCCTTGGATTTTTTGATTACGAAGTAAACGAAGCCCTGATACTTTCAGATGAAGAGCAAAAATCTGTCGAAACCATTTTGGCACAAATCGAAAAAGAATCAAACTTGCCGATAGACAATTTCAGTCAGGACGTCATCATTGCAAACATGGATCTGCTTTTAACCCATTGCAACCGTTATTACAACCGGCAATTCATTACCCGGAAACCAAAAAACAGCGAGCTTTTGAATACGTTTGAACGTATATTGAACGACTATTTTGCAAAGGAAGAAAATGGCTTCCCGACCGTAAATGAGATGGCGCTGCAACTCAATTTGTCGCCCAAGTATTTAAGCGATTGCCTGAAGCAACTCACCGGACAAACAGCACAGCAACTGATACACGACAAGCTGATAGAGCAAGCCAAAGACATTCTGACCACAACAGCACTTTCGGTAAGTGAAATAGCCTACCAATTAGGCTTTGAATACCCGCAGTCATTCAGCAAATTGTTCAAGAGCAAAACCGAAATGTCACCTTTGGAGTTTAGACAATCATTTAATTGATGAAAATACTATCACTAATTAATTAAGGGTTTCGCTAAATTTGTATCCTGGTGTACCGACCGACAATTGAAAATAAAAGAGTTTAGCAAGAAAAAAAATAAAAATGAACAATAAAAATAATGCGAGAGTTTACAAAATGTCTTTTGCCAGTGTCTACCCGCATTATATCCAAAAAGCGGAGAAAAAAGGCCGTACAAAAGCAGAAGTGGATGAAATTATATTCTGGCTGACAGGATATAATGAACAAACACTGCAACAACACATTGACAATAAAACCGATTTTGAAACTTTCTTCTCCAAAGCACCTCAATTAAATCCAAATGTTTCGAAAATCACCGGTGTAATTTGCGGTTATCGTGTGGAGGAAATTGAATACCCTTTAATGCGAAATATTCGTTACTTAGATAAATTAATTGACGAACTGGCAAAAGGAAAGGCTATGGAAAAGATTTTAAGGAACTAAGCTGCTGGGGACTCAACATTCGTTGTGAACCAATGAAACAAATCGCGCACAACACGAATAGGAGGGATGCGTACTTCGTAATCAATCCCGACAGCTATCGGAAGCTATAATGCCGCCACTGGGCAAAGCCACAAAACTTTATCTTCAAGCTGATTTGAAATGAACGAAAAAGAAATTAACATGATCGAATTCCCTTCTAACTTAGGTCTAAAAAAAACTGATTATGCAGAAGAGCCTGGCGTAAAGTATCTCCCAGACTGGTTAAATAAGTTCGGCTTTCACAGCAAAATATGTCCTAAAAATATTTTTAGAATAGATCCTCCTGAATATTCAATGACGTTAGACGAAAAATCAGGAGTAAGAAATGCCGACAAGATCGTACAGTATGCTAAGAAACAATGTGAACTATTAAAAGATAAGTTTAATGAAAACTTTTTTCAAATAATTCTTGGAGGTGATTGCAGTATTTTGATAGGTAACTGTTTAGCGCTAAAAAAAATAGGTGAATTCGGCTTATTTTTTCTTGATGGACATACTGATTATATGTGGCCTGAACTTTCTCAAACTGGCGGTGTTGCCGGAATGGATTTGGCCATTGTGACGGGCAATGGAAACGACAAACTTACTAATATTGATAAATTAAAGCCCTATATTAAAGAAGAAAACACTTATTGTATTGGAAATCGTGATTTTGATGAATTATATTTAAAACCAATGCTAGAGTCTGATATTCATTATATTGACCTGAACAAGCTAAGAGAAATTGGAATTAAAAGTGTGGTTAATGATTTTTTGAAAATGATTGACGAGAAAAATCTAGATGGTTTTTTTATTCATTTAGACGTTGATGTTTTAAATGATAATATTATGCCTGCTGTTGATTCGAGAGAAAAGGGAGGATTAACTTATCCTGAAATTACTGAAATTTTAGAATTATTAATAAATAATAAGAAGGCCTTTGGAATTGAAATCACAATATTAGATCCCGATTTAGATCCGAATGGGATTTATACAAAACCATTTGTAGAAACCATAACAAATATTTTTGATAAGAAAGCCTGCCGATGATATCGCAGTGGCAATAGAGGGCGACGAGCGTCAGTTAAATGGAAAAAATGCTTTTACATGAATTAAACATGTTCCAATTCCCGCGCCTCCTGTATATCCCAAGAGGTTTGCAAGTTCATCCAGTAATCCGCGCTGACACCTAAATATTTTTCCAACCTGACCGCTACTTTCGGAGAAATATTTCTCTTACCAGCGAAAATTTCGCTTAAGTTGGTTGGCAGGATACCTAATGCCTTTGCTACATCTTTCTTGGCAAGTTCCCGCTCTTCAATTTCTTCCAATAAATATATGCCTGGATGAAATGCCCTTACTTCCAGTTCCACCCCTTTGCTGTTAAAAACTTGATGTGACATAGTATAAAACTTTAATTTATGGCCTGTAACACGCAGGCCGTATATTTAATGTGTTAATTTAACCGTAATGATTACTGAGTCCTTCAACATGAATGATCTCCAGCACATTTTCCTTTGTGATATGGAATATAATACGCCATCCTTTATTGACCCTTATAGAATAGTGTCCGGCCCGATCACCTGACAGTTTTTCAAAATGTAACGAATGAAGATTGCGTAGATCATTCGTATTTTTAGCTGCCTTCATTTGATTGATACGGATCACGAACCGATCCATTACAGCCTGTGGAAATTTCTGCTTTCCACTGACCTTTCCTTTAATTACGAGCTCTTCCAAATACTCGTCTTCAATTATTACAACCATTTAATAGGTTATTTTATCATGGTTTTACCGTTTACGTTATACATCCAATCATCTATGAGAGCAAAGGTAACAAAACCAAAAAAATTACCAAATTTTGGTAATAACCTTTTTTGGTAATAAAGAAAATAAACCTAAGTGTTCCTTCGTGATAAAAAAACAGACTTGACCCTCCTAAGTATTGGCTTACTCAAAATTTTGGAGAATCTAAATGGCAATATGTCTAATAAAATTAGAACCAATATTCAGTCCAATCGGGGAGGAATTATTTTTCAGGGGAATTGTTCATTCGAGTTTTGCAAAATCATTTGGTAATTTGAAAGCTTCAATTATTGACAGTTCTGCCTTTGCTCTAGTCCATATTTCGCATTTTGGATTGGTTTTTATCAACAATGAATGGAAGTTTCTAACTGTCCCAACAATAATTTGGGTTATAAGTATGTTTTTGGTCGGCATTTTATTCTACTTATGCAGAAAAAAATCAGGTTCGGTATTGGGAGCAATAATTTGTCATTCAGCGTTTAACTAGGAATGATATATTGTATTTTTTATTTGCTAAATTGAATCAATAAGCTTCCGCTAATCGCGCTTTTGCATCAAGCGGAGGAAACGTTTTCGTATGGCAGTTTCGCGGTAAAATTCACCCTCGTAAAGCCACTGGGCGTGGCCTACCATTTAAAAAAAACAAATCCAAAGAGATATAATTCATAATCCCTATCTTTGCAACCTGATTTACTATTTCTAACATATTATCTGTGTCCTTCCCAAAGGATCAACTCGCTTGAAAATCCGGGTTGTAAGCGTATGGAGGCTTTTCGACTTCGATGCACAGGTGATTACGTCCATTTATTTTATTGAATCTTAAACAAGAACAGTTGATTTTCAAATCAATTGCTTGATCACGTTGTGCTGTATTCAACATCCCGAATGTGATCATAAAACAATGAATTAAAAATGAATAGTAAACAGCTAATAAACCAAAATATAGAACGCTTTTACAATAAAGCATCCGAGGAAACCAGACTCGATAAAGGGATGGGAATATTTGAATTTGAAAGGGTTAAATCACTCCTTGAAAAATATAGCCCTAATCCTTCTTCCAAAATAATTGACGTCGGTGGAGGAACAGGGAAATATTCAGAATGGCTTGCTAAAAAGGGACATCAGGTTCATTTGGTAGAACCCGTTTCAAAACACATAAAAATAGCCCAAATTAAAGCCAATAAATTAAAAAATAAGTTTTCCATTCACCAGGGCGATTCCCGGAAACTGGACTTTCCAGCTAATTATGCAGACCTGATCATATTACACGGCCCGCTTTACCACCTTCAAAAAAAGGAAGATAGGGATTTAACCATTCAAGAAGCCAAGCGTGTTTTGAAAAAAGACGGAACGATATTGGCATTTGCCATTAATTACACAGCCTCCACTTTGGTCGGACTATTGAATGGTCTTATTCACAAAAAGACATTTTTTGAAATGTGTAAGGAAGAATTAACTACAGGAATACATAACCCGCCAGATGATTTCCCATGGCTTTTGGCCGAAGCATATTATTACAAACCAGCTCAACTAAAAGACGAGTTTATCAATCAAGGATTAATCCATCTTAACACCTATGCGATTGAAGGCTTAGCTTGGCTTGATAAAGACTTCTTTTCCAATATCCTAAACGAAAAACGGAAAAAGACATTAATGGAACTTATACAGGTAACGGAAACCGATCCTTACCTTTTACCCTTTAGCCCACATATGATGATAGTAGCAAAAAAGTGCCTTTCACCGCCTGATGGGTTTAGTCGCTAAGTGGACTTCGTGTACATCAAGCCGTTTTGCGCAATGCCTATGCTTTCGTATCTTCGATACGAGTTCTGGCACTGCGCAACACCGCTGGCTCATTAGCTGTCAGGATATAACCATGCCATTCAATAGAACAGACAATAAAAAATAAAGAACAATGAGAACATTATCACTTTACATAGCGACAAGTTTGGACGGCTACATTGCGATCAATTTCGATTTTATGAGTTCCAAGTTTTTTTGTTTCTTCTCGCTTCTATTCGCGATTGCCGTCTGCGTAAAGTAGTGATGGCTTTCAAGGAACTTCTCTTGAAGCAGGTTCCAGGCCCTATCTGAAGTCACGATACCAAATATGGCAAGTTCATTATAGAGCCTGTTGCCAATTGTAAAGAAATCGTCCCTTCCCAAATAATCCAGATCGGCATCTGCCAATATTTCTTCCAAGTGGTTCTTCGGGGATTGGGGGATTTTTGTCGCCATGATCATCCCTTTTATCCGGTCGATGTCGTCTTGCGTATATCCATAGCTAGGCAGGTATTCTTGCGCCACCTCACATGATTTTTCCTCATGGTTCTTTGATCCATACAAAAATCCACTGTCATGAAATAGTGCAGCTGTTTTGAGTAAGGTCAACTGGGATTCTGTTATGTTCTCTGCTTGGGCAATTTTTTCGGTTGCGGCTACCACATCTTTCACATGGGCCACACTATGGTACGAAAGGTGTTCTGGCAGCTCCTCCTTTAGCTTTTTTAGTATTATCTTTTTGATTGTGTTATATTCCATATGCGCAGGTTTAATCATTAACAAGGGGAGCGTTTACAAAATACATATTCAAATCGCCCTTTCCTTTGGCCCTGATCCTTCCCCTTGGTTCAAAAATAAAATAATCTTTGACCAATTGATAAGTATCCTCTGAAATGTTGATCCTTCCCGGCAGGCTGGTCTGTTCCATCCGAGCCGCTGTATTGACCGTATCGCCCCAAATATCATAGGCGAATTTTTTTACACCAACAATTCCTGCAATCAATGGCCCGGAATGAATACCTATGCGTATGTCTAAAGCATCTCCTTCGGAAAGTTTCCGTTCGTGTACATGCTGGAGAATATCCAGTGCGGCCAAAACAGTTGTTCGGGCATGATCAGGATTTTGATGGGGAAGACCACATACGGCGAGATAGGCATCACCAATAGTCTTTATCTTCTCCAGACCATGTTTTTCCATGATATGATCAAAGGCCGTAAAATAGGTGTTCAATTCACGTAGCATTGTTTCAGCTCCCCAACGTTCAGAATTTTCGGTAAAATTGACGAAATCTGTGAATATCACCGTTACTTCATCGTAATGTTGGGCTTTTGTCGTTCCCATTGCTTTCAATTCATTGGCTACTTCCTGTGGCAGGATGTTGAGTAGGAGGTCGTCTGCCTTTTGCTTTTCAAGCTGTAATTCTGCTGTTCGTTCCGTTACTTGTTCTTCCAATACCTTGTTCTGATCCTGTAGAATCTGTTGCTTTTCCTGTTCCTGCTTGACACTAAGTTCGGATAAACGTTGTACTTCCGTCAGTTGCTTTTGAAGGCTGACATTTACGGCGGCATATTGCCAGGCGAGGTAGGCGGATATGGAAATTGGAAAACTGATGATGAGAAAAAGTGAAAAGTAAAATTTGTCTTCCCCTAACAGGTTTTCCAGTTCTTCTTGCACACCTAATAATTCACCAATCCATATAATCAAAGTCAAGAGAAAAAACATTAGAAGACCACTACCGATAATGAAAGCAGATTTTTCTTTCCGAAACATAGCGCGAATGATCAAGTAAAATGCTTCGAATATGACGAATAGTAAGTGCAAACCCGATATCCAACCTGCTATTTCCATATTGAAAAACATGATTACAACAGCTATTAACGGAATAAAAAGCAATATGATATGCCGGATCTTGCTTCTCCCGAAAAGAGTATTTACAAATCCTGTCAATGAAAATGAAAATGCTGAAAAACCTAATATTACCCAGTATTCCAGGTTTGATGTTAAAGGGATATCTTCTTTATATAATGACCGTAATACAATATAGGCTATCAGGCTGATTGAAAGATTGTATATTGCAAAAAAGAAGTTGTACCTCACTTTGGGGTAAAAGCAAAATAAGAGAAAGTGAATAAATCCCAATGCAAAAAACACACCCATTATAATGCCGACTATATAATTGGCCTGCACGCGTGGCCCTAGTCCATTTGACAAATAAGTATCGGTATTTTGAATAAAGAAACGGAACCCGGGGTCTCCTTTGTCGTCTTCAGATTCATTCACAACCTCGATGAATCCGGTGTCTTTATGTTCAATGTTTTCATTGATGGGCACTTGATAACGTATTGCTAATACATTTACCAGAGTATCATTCAATACTAATATCGTGGGGTTAGTTTTAGCGGATTTGAACACGGCATTTCCTAGTGTGTCTATTTTGCCGATTGAATCAATAAGATGGCTGTTAAGATATATTTCCGAAGCGCCCATTTGTTTCATCACAAGAGATAGAGACTTATTTATACTGCTGGAATCAGCTCTGAAATACAGTCTAAACCAAGCTATACCATTATGATCAACTGTTTTATTCTTTCGTGGCCGAACGGTTCTCCAGTTTGTATCATCAAAATCGGATTTAGCGAATGTAGGATTGTCGTGAGGGGTATATTTCCATTCCTTTGGTGGATACCATACATCATCTGAACTTTTTAGAAGGAGTGTATCTGGTGTGATGCTGTTGTTTTGGCCCGAAGCGGGGGAAGCTAAATAGAAAAATGAACAAATAACTAAACAGATCCGAAAAAGGTAATGTTGATAATTCATCTAATGATCGCGATTGATGGTGTTAATGTACAAAAAGATTACTTTTCCCTATTGACAAAATACATATCCAGTTCTCCCTTTCCCTTTGTCTTTATTTTACCTCTAAACTCAAATTCGAATTCATTTTGAGTCAAGTAATAGGTTGCCTCGGACACGTTCAACCGTCCTCGTTCACTGTTTTGTTCCATGCGAGCGGCCGTATTGACCGTATCTCCCCATATGTCGTAGGCAAATTTCTTGACGCCAACAATGCCAGCAATGACAGAGCCCGAATGTATCCCTATCCTTATTTCCAAGGTATCAGGATTTTGTTCTTTACGTTTCTCCATAAAATCCAATATGTCCAAAGCCGCATGAACGGCATTCTTGGCATGTTCCCCATTGGCCAAAGGCAGGCCGCTCACTGCAAGTTAGGCATCACCTATGGTCTTGATCTTTTCCAAACCATAATTTTCCATAATATGGTCAAAGGCGGTAAAGCAAACGTTCAGTTCGTCGAGTAACTGCTGTACACCGTATTGTTCTGATTTCGCCGTAAAATTGACAAAATCGGTAAACAGAACAGATACCTCATCGAAATGCTTTGCCGTCGAATTGCCATTTTTTTTGAGTTCATCAGCTACTTCCTGAGGCAATATATTCAACAGAAGATCGTCCGACTTCTGCCGCTCCAATTGGATGATTCTATTATCTTTTCGCTTTTGATAATAGGCATATCCTGCCACACATGCCAAAACCAAAATAAACGCACCGCTTGCCAAGCTAACATTGCGCATCATACGTGCTTGTTCCACCTCTGCCGTGGCCGCCTCTTCCGCGATTTTTCTTTCCAAGCCTACGAATTCATTGGTCTTTGTTTCATTAGAATATCGTTCTTTCAGGGAATTGTAGGCCATTAGATGGTCATATGCCTTTTTGTAATTATCTAATAGTGCATAACCATACGCTAAAGCATAATGGTTTTGTATCCATGTTTCTACACTGGTGGACACTTTCTTGAATGTCTGTAGATTTTCATCCATCCGTTCGAGTAGTTTTATTAATTCTTCCCGATTTTCAGGCGGCAGGGTGTAATGGCCGTCTTTACCATCCTTTCTGGTCAGTCTGTTGAACTCTTCCCAATCACTCATTGTGGTAAAAAATAGCGAGGCACTTTTGTGGTTCGCAGCATCTGATAGTGCTTTCCCTTCTTCAACCCATTGAGACAACTGGGTAGTATCTTTCAACTGATTTGCCATCGCAGCCAGCTGATATAATACGTTTATCTGATTTAATTTATCGTCTATTTCTTTAGCTTTACTCAATGCTTTTCTCAAATAAATATCCGCTGTATCCAATTTATCCACATACATATAATAATTCCCCATATTCGCCCAGATGCTAAGGACTTTTGCTGGATCTTTGGCTTTTTCGTATATCCCTTCCACTATCTTAAATTGCTTCAAGGCTTCCTTGGCATTGCCCGAATACATATTAATCTGTCCGAGATGAAGTCTAGCATCACCGATCATGACCTGATTCTTTTTCTTCTGAGCTACATCCAAGAATTCTCTCGCCATTTGTAACGATTCCTTTCGATTACCCATCTGCTCGTGAATGACGATTCCTCGCATAAAGGTTGTTGAGATCAAACTGTCTGAGTTACCTTTTAAAGATGTACTGTTGGCCAGCTCTAGGTATTTCGGAACAGAGTCCAATGATTGGGCACCAAAATTGCACTGAGCCAGTCCACTATAGATACGGGTCAACTGATTAAAATCTTTGACCTTTTGGTAGAGGAATTGCTTTATGAAACAGGGATATCGCTTCTTCATACTTTTGTGAGTTACCATAGTGCCTGCCTACTTCCCACATGATCTTAGCCTTTAGTTTTTCATCGGGTTGCGATTCAATCGATTTGGCCAAGGAGTCTACATTGGAGGCATTGACCTCTTGGGCAATTAATAGGTTGCCGGATAAAACAGAAAGAAGAAAAAGTAATACAGTAAAGGCTTGATAAAATATTTTCATAGATTCAGTGGATATTAATCAGGCTAAATCTACAAAAAAATACCTACCGAGAAATACTTCTAGCACTAAAGAAGGGGTAATTACAAAAAAACGATTTTCTCTTCAATGAAAAAACGAAGATTTTGCCCAAAAAGACTTTGGGCAACGATTTATTCATCGCGCAAAGATTCCACGGGATTGCTTCTTGCAACACGCCATGTTTGTAATCCCACGAAAAGTGAGGCAATAGCAGCCAGCAATAATATGGGTATTATAAAATACATGGGTTGTAGCTCAATCCGCATATGGTAATTATCCAGCCATTTGTCCATGAGCAAGTAGGCCAAAGGGCAAGCAATGAAAACAGCTGCCATAAAGGTGAGCGATAGCCCTTTGATGAACAAGGCGATGATACCGCCTACGTTGGCTCCCAATACCTTGCGGATGCCGATTTCCTTTTTTCGTTTTTGCACGTCGAGCGATACCAAACCGACGATACCCAATAATACGATGACAAGGGCCAGGGCGGTGGCCGCATAGGTCGCATTTTTCAGTTGCATTTCGGTACGGTATAGCCTGTTTATGTTCTCGTCTACGAATTTGTACTCGAACGGGGCCTCGGGCAGCAATTTTTTCCATTCGTGCGCTATGCCGGCGAGGTGCTGCGCCAGGTTGCCGGATTGGAGGCGGATGGTGAAAAAGCGGAAGAGGTTGTCCGCTTTGACATTGGTCCAGATCACGGGACTTAAGGGGTCGTGCATGGACATAGCATAGAAATCTTTCGTCACGCCTACAATGGTCGCCGGAAAATCGTTTGGCTTTAGGTATACACGCTGGTTCAATGCAGCGCTTGGGTCATTAAAACCCAGCAATTTTGATGCTTGTTCGTTGATGACGACTTTGGCCAATTCGGGGTCGATGTTGTCGTCAAGGAATTTTCCAGCCAATAGGGGTATCTTATAGGTCTCGATGAACTGCAGGTCGGAACGGATATACTGACCAGATACGCCAGCACTATGTTCGCCCGTCTCCTTTGCCATTTGCAGGGTACCGGACGACATCAACCCTTGTCCTCCAGGCACATCATAGGAAAGGCTTACTTGCTCTATTTGGGGTAGACCCATCAAGCTTTGCTGTACCGCTTTCATGCGGCTTAGTCCTGTCTCCGACCAGTCCCTCGGCACCTTTACCGTAATGAGCGATTCTTTATCATAGCCTAGGTTATTGCCAAAGAACAAGGAAACTTGGCGAGATATGATACCCGATGCCATAAAAATGCCCAACGCTATCATGAACTGAAAGCCTACCAGGGATTTCAGGAAAGAAGTATTCCCCCAATTGGGAGCGATTTTTCCTTTTACGGAGTAAACCGTTTTCAGGCCCGATAGGCGAATGGCCGGGTAAAGCCCCGCCAGTATACCGATAAGGAGGCAAGAGACGCCCATACACATCCAGACCGACAAAGGAAAAGTAGATATCTTGGGAAGTTCCTTGCCCAGTATGGCCGTAAAAAGTGGGGAAATGAGCGGATAAAGCAGTAAGGCCACCGCAAATGCCATGGCCACCATTAAGATGGACTCGCCCATGAACTGCAGTCCCAGCTGATTTCTGCTACTGCCCATTACTTTCCTGACACCTATTTCCTTCAACCTGGACGTGGCTCCCTGTACGCTGATATTCACAAAATTGATAATGGCCATGAACAGGATAAAGCTGGCGGCAAGACCGAGGGTCCATAGCATCCCAGATATAAGACCGTTGTCCTTTTCTACATGAAAATTGTTCAGGGGGTAAAGGATGGGAGTGAGGCCTTCGGCAATCCTTTCATCGGCATGCTTGTTCAGCAAATCTTGTAGTGGTTTTGTCAGCATCTCCCTGGTAATACCGGGTTGCAGCTGCACAAAACCGATGATGAAGGGATTATCCCAACGCCCGAGGTCCCGTCCAAAGAAATCGGCGGCTCCCGTAGAGAGAAACAACTTATTGTTCAAGCTTTCATTCAGGTGAATGACAGAGTTACTTGTTGTCCTATCCATTATGGCCATAATGGTGAAAGGGCGTTTTTCCCCGGCAAAGTTTTTTATGTCGATCTGCTCGCCCAGTACATCCACCTTACCGAAATATTTCATGGCTATCTCGTCTGTGATGACTGCCGAAAAAGGCTCTTTCAAGGCGGTACGTGCGTCACCATACAGCAAGGGCATATCGTACATGGCAAGCAAGGTGCTATCGCCAAGGGCGGTCTCCTCGCTGTATATTTTATCGCCATGCGACAGAATGCAGGTAAGTCCGTCAAAACGGTAATAGTTGCGTACCAGATCGGGATATTCGTCTTTCAAGGCCTTGGGCAAAGGAGCAAGGGTAGTGATGGGAAGTCCCATTTCGGAGCTTTTCCACTCACTTTGGATGATATATTGATGCTCCAGGTCCTTCAATTGGTCATTGTAGGTGGACTCCTGCCATATATATGCCCCGATAATCAAGGTGAAACCCAGCCCACAGGCCAGTCCAACTACGTTAAGCATTGTATGGAACTTATGCTTGTATAAATTCCGCCAGGCGATTTTGATATAGTTCTTTAGCATCGTATTGCGTATTGAGACATCAGATTTGAGACATTAAATGTCAGTCTCTATAAAAATTGTTCACAACAAACCTGCCAGCAAGGAAAGCGGTCATTATGGTGCGCAATCGAAGCTTCTGGATGTAGTAGGTGTACGGAATCGGACAGTAATGGTTCGATTCCGTACAGTAGGAAGAAGGTGTTTTCTGTTATGTTGACATTTCGGTGTCGAAACAGGGTAATGGTGGCGCAACATTTTCCTAAAGAAGTTGTTTAAATAAAAACGACATATACCAACTAAACTATTACGGATAAGATGAAATACAATTTTTTGGGAAATACGGGGCTAAAAGTTTCCGAACTATGCTTGGGAACCATGACTTTCGGCGGCAAAGGGATGTGGACGGCCATTGGCACCCTGCCACAGGACGATGTAGATACCTTAGTGAAAACGGCCATTGACGCGGGCATCAATTTCATAGATACGGCCAATGTATATAGCGAGGGCCTGAGCGAAGAGATGACCGGAACGGCCATTTGGGACTTGGGACTAAACCGGAACAACCTGGTCATTGCTACCAAGGTGAGGGGAAAAATGGGAGAGGGACCCAATGAAATAGGCCTGAGTCGCAAGCACATCCTGCAGCAGGTGGATGAAAGCCTGAAACGTTTGAATACCGATTATATCGACCTGTACCAGATACATGGATTTGATGCAAGGACACCGCTTGAAGAGACGCTATATGCACTGGATAATATAGTGCAGGCGGGAAAGGTGCGCTATATCGGCTGCAGTAACCTGGCAGCCTGGCAGCTGATGAAGGCCCTTGGGATTTCGTCACGGGAGTACCTTGCCAAGTTTGTTTCCTTGCAGGCTTATTATACCATTGCCGGGCGCGACCTGGAGCGAGAACTCGTTCCATTATTATTGGACCAAAAAATCGGATTGATGGTCTGGAGTCCGTTGGCGGGAGGCCTCTTGAGCGGAAAGTACGGTAGGAATAGTATTGTGGAGGATGGGCGTCGGNTGAATTTTGATTTTCCTCCCGTCAATAAGGAAAAAGCTTTTGATATCATCGACGTCATGCAGGGCATTGCAGAGGACAAGGAGGTAAGCGTTGCACAGATTGCCCTGGCCTGGCTGTTGCACCAGTCGGTAGTGACATCGGTCATCATCGGAGCTAAAAAGCCGGAACAGCTGGAAGACAATCT
>NZ_ATZA01000040.1 GCF_000427965.1 Olivibacter sitiensis DSM 17696
ATGTACACGTAGAACATAGAATAAAATGATAAATGGAAAAGGCGCCCGATGGGATGCCTCGTGGGAGCTACTGGATTCGAACCAGTGACCCTCTGCTTGTAAGGCAGATGCTCTGAACCAGCTGAGCTAAGCTCCCTATTACTGAATTATGGCGCAAAGATACTTGTCTGTTTGGAATTGTCAAGTGACTTTTGTAGCCTATCTTTTAAATAGCTGTCTACTAGTTTCATATTTTTTGGCATGCGTTTCCTCAGCGATACTTTCCGAAGGAAAAAATATGTGGAGCCAAAAAATAAATTAAATCATCACGGAAAGCGATTTTGGGTTGCTTTCCGTGATGATTGCAACAACAATTAAAATTAAACTAGTATGGGTTGGATGGTTCTGTCACGCGAATGAGTTTTGCATTGACGAACTCGTAGATGCCCAACTTGCCCTGTTCTCTTCCATAGCCAGATTTTTTCACGCCACCAAAGGGTAGTTGCGGCGCATTGCTGGTTTCATGATTGATGTAGACAATGCCCGATTCTATTTTCCTGGCCACTTTAACGGCGTGTGCCTTATCGCTGCTGAAAACAGTGGCTCCTAGACCGTACTTGGTATCATTGGCCAGTTTTATGGCCTCATCTTCATTTTTTACTACATAAAGCATGAAAACGGGACCAAAGATCTCCTCGTGATAGGCATCCATATCGGGTGTAATATCCGTGATGAAGGTAGGTTCCATAAATTCTCCCGAACCTTCTATTTTATGGCCTCCGATGACAATATTGGCACCTTGTTCGGCTGCCTTTTGCACTTGTTCAATAACGGTCTCTAGGGCTTTTTTCGAACTCATTGGGCCCATATCCGTTCCCGATTCCAATGGATTGCCTACCTTGATGTTTCTGAATGTTTCTTTTGCCTTTTCGATAAAGATATCGGCTATCGCTTCCACCACGATGATGCGTTTGGGTGAGGTACACACTTGTCCCGCATTGGCTATCCTGCCGAGCACGGCCCGCTCTACGGCATCGTCTACGTTGGCATCTTCCAATACGATGAAAGGATCGCTGCCGCCAAGTTCGATGACCGTTTTTTTGATATGTTTTCCCGCCAAAGCAGCCACGCTAGATCCAGCACGTTCGGAACCGGTCAAGGTGATGGCCTGGATGCGTTCGTCGGCAATGACGTCCTCTATATGATCCACGTGGAGGAAGAGATTGGTATAAACCCCATCTGGAGCTCCAGCTTCCTTAAAGAGATCTTCCATCAATTGGGCTATTTGGGGGACTATCTCAGCATGCTTGAGTACAACCGTATTGCCAGCTAGGACATTGGGGGCGGCGGAGCGCGCTATTTGATAATAAGGGAAATTCCAAGGCTGGATACTTAATATAGTACCTATCGGCTCATAACTGATGAAAGCTTCGCCCGTTTCCGTTTCTATGCTGTCATCTGCCAGGAGGCTTTGACCATGTTGGGCATAATAGTCGAAAATACCTGCAGACAGTGTCACCTCTTCAATCCCTTGTGCAAGCGGCTTTCCCATTTCTTCGGCCTCCAATCGTGCCAGTTCCTCCTTGCGTTCCAACATAATGGAAGCAAGCTTGCTCAGCACGCCTGCACGTGCTTCAAAGGATTCATCCTTCCATGTTGAATAAGCATTGGCCGCTGCTTCCAATTTCCGGTCGAGTGCAGCACTGGTCAGTTCCTCAAATTCTTTGTTTAATTGACCATTGGATGGATTGACGGATTTAAACGTCGTTGTTTTTGTCGTTTCTTTCATGGTAGTATGTTTTTGGGTATTTAATAATAGATGTACTAATGATACAAGATGAATCCATAATTGTTCATTTTTTTTGATAATGGGGAAAATAGCCGTTGCTTTGTCTGTATTAAAAGGATTTTACCATGCATCAAGTTTTTTTACTACTGGGGGCCAACTTGGGAGATAGGTGTGCTACACTGGAAAAAGCAAGAACAGCTATAGACAATGAAGTTGGAACCATAATAAAAAAGAGCTACCTGTATGAAACGCAAGCATGGGGCACACAAGGGGAGGAGCAACCTTCTTATTTAAATCAGGTACTGGAGCTGACTACTTTACTTGGCCCAGAACAATTATTGGAAACTACGATGCATATTGAGGACAAGCTGGGGAGAACGAGAAAAAAAAAGTGGGAATCCAGATTGATTGATATCGATATTTTGTTTTACGATGATTTGATGATGCAATCCGATACTCTAACGATTCCACATCCTTTGCTGCATAAAAGAAAGTTTACTCTCATGCCCTTGGTAGAAATTGCACCTGACCTAGTTCATCCAAAATTTAGGAAGAACATTACACAGCTACTTTGCTTATTGGACGATGACCTTGAGGTGCGTATGCTTGACTCTTCGACAAGCTAAAATCTACAGCTTCTATTTCAATTGACTGAACTGAACTGCCGATAAAACGATGTATAAGATAACAATGAGCGGAATAGCACTGAATTGCCATAGCAGTATCAAAACCAAGGAGCAGAGTAATAAAAGATACCTATAAGCATTATTTTTTAGACCGAAGTCGGTGAATTTCAAAGACATAAGCGGTATTTCCGCCACCAGTAAAAAGCTAAGGGCTAAAGTTAGGATGATGAGTATGACAGGATTTTGAATATAAGCACTGACGAGTAAGCTAGGGCTCATGGCTATATGGGGCAAACCCAATATAAAAAGCGCGCAAGCAGGTGTAGGTAGACCGATAAATATGGTAGTTTGGCGAGTGTCTAGGTTAAACTTAGCCAATCGGAGGGCAGAGAAGATGGTAATCAGAAAAGCAATGTATTTAAGCCATTCGTCACCGAACATCAAAGCAGGGCTTTCATGCAACATCACGTATATGATGACGGAAGGTAGTAAGCCAAAGCTTACCATATCTGCCAAAGAATCCAACTCTTTGCCCATTGGCGAAGAAACATTCAATAGGCGAGCCGCCAGGCCATCAAAAAAATCGAATATAGCAGCGGCAATGATGGCATATCCCGCATCGATAAGCTGCCCGTTGAAAGCTAAAGAGATACCTATACATCCACTGAATAAGTTGAGGCATGTAATAACATTGGGTATTTGTCTTTTCATGTATTGGATATCGTAAACTTGATGAAATCTGGCCAAAGGTATGCAAAATTTTGATGCTAGTGGACTTTTACTATTAGTTAAAAAAAACAGAGAAAACACCAAAAATAAAAAGACGGTTGGCGATATTAATTCACCAACCGTCTTAAAGTAACTTCCTGAATACACGGAAGCTTATACGATTCTAGCCGTTCATGCTAATGAGAAATTCCTCATTGGAACGTGTTCCCTGCATCTGTTTGAGCAGGAACTCCATGGATTCGTTGGAGTTCATGTCGGCAAGGTGGTTGCGCAATATCCATATCCGTTGCAAGGTTTCCTTATCGTTCAACAGGTCGTCTCTACGCGTGCTGGATGCCGTAAGGTCTATAGCAGGGAATACGCGCTTATTGGCCAACTTACGATCCAGTTGAAGTTCCATATTGCCCGTACCTTTAAATTCTTCGAAGATTACCTCGTCCATTTTAGATCCTGTATCTGTCAAGGCAGTAGCTAAAATGGTAAGGGAACCACCATGTTCTATATTACGTGCCGCACCAAAGAAACGTTTCGGCTTATGCAAAGCATTGGCATCCACACCACCGGAAAGGATTTTTCCGGAAGCAGGAGCTACCGTATTATATGCACGTGCCAATCGGGTAATAGAGTCTAGCAGGATGACCACGTCGTGGCCGCACTCTACCATGCGTTTTGCTTTTTCCAGTACAATATTGGCTATTTTCACGTGCCGTTCCGCAGGCTCGTCAAAGGTGGACGATACCACTTCAGCCCTTACGCTCCTGGCCATGTCGGTTACTTCCTCCGGACGTTCATCTATCAGTAATATGATCAAATATACTTCGGGGTGATTCTTGGCTATGGCATTTGCCACATCCTTCAACAACATGGTCTTTCCCGTCTTGGGCTGCGCTACGATAAGTCCGCGCTGGCCCTTACCGATAGGAGTAAAGAGGTCCATAATGCGTGTAGAATAGTGGTTGGGGCCGGTAAACAGCTTCAGTCTCTCGGTGGGGAAGAGCGGTGTCAAAAAGTCAAATGGCACCCGGTCTCTCACTTCGGCAGGCACATGGCCATTAATGGCTTCCACACGTACAAGGGGGAAATATTTTTCGCCTTCTTTCGGTGGGCGTATGCTTCCCCGCACGGTATCTCCAGTTTTTAGTCCGAAAAGTTTGATTTGCGATTGGGAAACATATATATCGTCTGGCGAAGTCAGGTAATTGTAGTCCGAAGAGCGTAAAAAACCATAGCCATCAGGCATGATTTCCAGTACACCCTCATTAACGATCACATTGTCAAAGTCGAGATTGCTGGCCGGGGTTTGAGAAGCAGTAGCAGCTACGCTTTCGTTGCCTGTAGGCTGACTGCTCGCTGCCTTTCTTTCGCTAGCTGGACTACGATAATCTGCTGTACTACTTTTCCGATCGGCATAGGCAGTTGCAGTATCTAAAGGAGATCTTCCTTCGTCCTGCTTGCGATGCATGCCGACGGGTTCGGCTTCTTTGACCGTTCTCACTCTTTTTCTAGGGCGCGATTCCGAAGACTCTTCAGCTGCTACTGTAACTGGCTCTTCTTCTTTCTCTTGTGTTTCTGCATCGGTAGACATGATGTGGTTAATGAGCTCTTGCTTCCGCATTTTTTCGACATCCTTGATGCCAATCAACTTGGCAATCTCACGTAGCTCGGACACGAGCTTTGCGTTCAATTCGTTTGTATTCATTTAGAAATTCTTGTTCTTTTTTGCAGGTCATAAGACGTGCCAATCACGGATAAACTATTTTACCATTTTGTACTGACTGTAAATAAATCTCCCCAGGACTGGTATATCATCAATAAAACCTTATTTTGAAAAATATGTATAGGATTTAAATTTGATTTTTAAATACAGAAACTCGCTACACTATAAATTGTCGTAATTATCTGCGTCCTCAGCAGTGCCTTACAAAACATATTATCAGAACTATTAGCGTATGCAACAACTTCTAGATGCGAAGCGAGTTTTGAGATAACGGTGCAATTGTAGGCATTTAATTTGAATTATCAAAGGAATTGTGAAATTTTTCAGCTTAGATGAATGACGTTATTTACTTTCGGCAATCAGCAGTTAGCCATCAGCTCAGGGAAAAATTTACGGAAACTTAAGCTTTCGGCTATTTAGTCCCTTTACGAGCTCAAGACAAACCTGTAATGTCAAGGGTCTATAATGCACCGCCAGATCTGTGCAAAGGCAAAAACAATTGTCAAAAGAAATTGTATTTTTGCAGCCGTTTGGACACCGTTATTTTTTTATCATAGATATCCCATGAGGCGCGACGAACTAATAGCTCAAATAAAACGCAAAAGATCATTCCTATGTGTAGGCTTAGATACGGACTTGGAAAAAATACCCGATTTTTTGCTGGATGAGGAAGATCCTATCTTCAGTTTCAATAAAGCGATTGTGGAAGCCACGGCCGACTTGTGCGTTGCCTATAAGCCCAATATCGCATTCTATGAATGCTATGGTGCAAAGGGATGGGAAACCCTGCGGAAAACGTGGGAGATACTGCCCAAGGATTGCCTGAGCATTGCCGATGCCAAGCGGGGAGACATAGGCAATACTGCGGAGCGCTACGCCAGGGCCTTCTTTGATGAGAAGCAAGCAGGTCTAGGCTTCGACGCCATTACGATAGCGCCTTATATGGGCGAGGATTCTGTAAAGCCATTTCTAACCTTTGCTGGGAGATGGGGTATCGTGCTCGCCCTCACTTCCAATTCCGGTAGTTTCGATTTCCAACTGTTCGAAGATTCTGTCGGCACGCACCTGTTTGAGCAGGTCATAGAAAAGGTGAATGAGTGGGGCAGTACGGATAATTTGATGTACGTGGTAGGTGCTACACGGGGCGAAGCCTTTGAGACCATAAGAAAGCATGCACCGGCACATTTTCTGCTGGTGCCTGGGGTAGGTGCCCAAGGTGGCGATCTGGCCGAAGTATGCCGCTATGGCATGAACGACGACTGCGGCTTGCTAGTTAACGCCACACGTTCTATCATTTATGCTAGTAAAGGCAGGGATTTTGCGGAAAAGGCTAGGGAGGAGGCTTTGAAGCTACAAGGCGAGATGGAAACGGAACTGCAACGCTACGGTATTATATGAGATCGGTAAGGCTATCAGCTTTCGGGAATTTTTAATCTCACGTCTCATATCGTAAAAATAACCAAAATCATTTTTTTTTATGAAAGAGGACATTCCATTGCATTAAAATTGTGTCATATTAAAGAAAGACGTGCCTAAAATAATCGTTAATCTCATGCCCAAATCGTACATTTGCAGATAATTTAAAGGGCCTAGCATGTTATGCGCAAAGGCATGGTGCTGGTAGGCAGTAATGGGGTGAAAAAGCCCCGCCTAAAACAAGGACGAGGAATGAGTGCCAATAACGACGAAATATTAAAAGAACTAGCTGTAGAGGAATACAAATATGGGTTCACTACGGATATAGAGATGGACATTGCCAAAGTGGGGTTGTCCGAAGAAACCGTGCGGTTTATTTCTGCCAAGAAAGGTGAACCAGAATGGTTGTTGGAATGGAGACTGAAGGCTTTCAGGCATTTTCAAAAAATGCAGCTGCCTCAATGGCAAAACTTTAAGCATCCGGATGTGGATTTTCAAAGTATTTCCTATTATGCTGCCCCCAAGGCGAAGCCACAGGTGGACAGCTTGGAAGATGTAGATCCCGAGCTATTGGAGACCTTTGCTAAGCTAGGTATCCCACTAAACGAGCAAAAAGTGCTGGCAGGAGTGGTAGCGGTGGATGCTGTATTTGACAGCGTGTCCGTAAAGACCACTTTCCGTGAAAAGTTGAAGGAACAGGGGGTTATTTTTTGTTCTTTCGGCGAAGCAGTAAAAGAACATCCCGAACTGGTAAAACAATATTTGGGAACGGTGGTGCCGCAAACGGACAATATCTATGCCGCGTTGAATGCTGCCGTTTTTTCGGATGGCTCTTTCGTATATATACCGAAGGGCGTTCACTGCCCCATGGAGCTATCCACTTATTTCAGGATAAACGCGCAGAATACCGGGCAGTTTGAGCGTACGCTCATCGTAGCAGATGAAGGTGCATATGTGAGCTATTTGGAGGGCTGTACCGCTCCTATGCGCGATGAGAACCAGCTGCACGCGGCGGTGGTAGAACTGATAGCCATGGAAAATGCCGAAATCAAGTACAGTACCGTACAGAACTGGTATCCTGGTGATAAGGACGGCAAAGGTGGTATTTATAATTTCGTTACAAAAAGGGGCATTTGCAAGGGAAACAACAGTAAAATTTCCTGGACACAGGTAGAGACAGGTTCTTCCATCACCTGGAAGTACCCATCTGTTATCCTGAAAGGGGACAATTCGGTAGGCGAGTTTTATTCCGTTGCCCTGACGCGCAATCACCAAATTGCCGACACGGGCACCAAAATGTTCCACATCGGTAAGAATACACGGAGCAAGATTATATCTAAGGGAATTTCGGCAGGGGTGAGCCAAAACAGTTATCGTGGCATGGTGCAGATAGGCAAAGGTGCCGATAAGGCACGGAACTTCACGCAATGTGATTCATTGCTAATAGGCGATCGCTGTGGAGCACATACGTTTCCCTATATCGAAGCGAAAAATAAGTCGGCCATGCTAGAGCATGAAGCTACGACATCAAAGATTGGGGAAGACCAGATTTTCTATCTCAATCAGCGAGGCATAGACCCTGAAAAGGCAGTTGGGCTTATCGTAAACGGTTACGCCAAAGAAGTGTTGAACCAGCTACCGATGGAGTTTGCCGTGGAAGCTCAAAAATTGCTTTCCATCAGTCTGGAAGGTAGTGTAGGCTAAAAGGTTAGTATCAATAAAGTAAATTATTAGTAGAGGATGCATGCGCATCCGTGATAGCGAAATATGTTAAGTATCAAAAATTTGCACGCCTCGATAGATGGCAAAGAAATTTTAAAGGGATTGAGCCTGGACGTAAAAGCAGGAGAGGTACATGCGATTATGGGGCCTAATGGCTCTGGCAAGAGTACTTTGGCTTCCGTTTTGGCCGGTCGCGAGGATTATGAAGTCACCGAAGGTGAGGTGACATTGGACGGCGTAAACCTATTGGAAATGGCCCCAGAAGATAGGGCAAGAGAGGGAGTCTTCTTGGCTTTCCAATATCCCATAGAGATTCCTGGGGTATCCAATATCAACTTTCTGAAAACTGCGGTTAACGAAATTCGTGCTTACAAAGGATTACCCCCAATGGAGGCAAAGGAATTTTTGCAGCGTGTGAAAGAAAAGCAAAAACTAGTGGAGTTTGACGCCAAATTGGCCAACCGTTCCCTGAACGAAGGTTTTTCTGGAGGAGAAAAAAAGCGTAATGAGATATTCCAATTGGCCATGTTGGAACCAAAATTGTCTATCTTGGATGAGACAGACTCTGGTTTGGATATAGATGCCTTGCGTATCGTGGCCAATGGTGTGAATACACTTCGTTCGCAGAACAATGCCTTTGTGGTCATTACGCACTATCAAAGACTGCTGGACTATATTGTTCCAGATTATGTTCATGTACTGTACAAAGGTAAAATCGTACGCTCAGGAACAAAAGAATTGGCCCTAGAGCTGGAAGAGAAAGGCTACGATTGGTTGAAGCAAAGTGTCGACGCAGCCGAAAATGCTACGATATAAAACGACCTTTAGAATTTTTATTTAAATGATAACACAAGTTTCAAGTTCATTATATCAACAGATAGTTGCCAACTTTGAGGAGGGGCTAATGGTTGGTGCACAGGTACCAAGCTTGGACACTGTACGTAAGGATGCGTTCGAACGCTTTAAGCGCACGGGCTTTCCTACCACAAAGATGGAAGATTGGAAATATACCAATCTGCAGCCTTTGCTCAATGAAAGCTATATGTTGGAAGATACATTGCCAGAGCGTAATGTGGGTCTAGAGGACGCAGTGATATCTGGTTTGGATGCCTATCGTATTGTGCTCGTCAATGGCGAGTACAGGGCGGACTTGTCAGATGTTATAGCTGAGCATGGGGTGCAAGTATTGCCATTCTTAGAGGCAGTGAACAATCCTATTTTTCAAAAGCATTTCGCTCAATATGCTGATAAGACCGACAATCCATTGGTGGCATTGAATACGGCATCCAATAAAGGTGGGGTTTTTATTTCACTTTCTGATGGAACTGTACTTAGTAAGGCAATTCAGCTGGTACACATTATGGCTTCATCGGAAACCTTGTTCAGTCAGTCCCGTAACCTGATGGTATTGAGCAAAAACACGAAGGCTCAATTGGTAGAGTCATTCATCACTTCAGATGGATCGGCTAAGTCGTTGAGCAATAATGTGTCGGAAATAGTAGTGGAGGAAAATGCGCAGCTGTACCATTATTATATCCAAGTAGCTGGCGAGCAAAGCAATTTCCTCAATCATATAGAAGTGCATCAAAAGAAGCACAGCCTGTATAACAACTATAACTGTTCCTTTCCGGGGGCCAGCTTTGTGCGCAACAATATCAATGTCCGACTGGATGACAGTGCCGTGGAAAGCCATTTGTACGGCATCGTACTAGGCGCAAGGAAGCAGTTTGTGGACAACCACACTATCGTGGATCATAGCATGCCGCATTGTGAAAGTTACGAATGGTACAAAAACATCATGCAGGATGAGGCTACTGCTGTCTTCAACGGTAAGATATTTGTACAATTGGATGCACAAAAGACCAATGCATTCCAGCAGAACAACAATATGCTGATAGGTGACAAAGCGGTAGTCTATAGTAAGCCACAGTTGGAAATATTTGCAGATGATGTAAAATGCAGCCACGGATGTACTATTGGCCAGTTTGACGACGATGCACTGTTCTACCTGCGAGCTAGGGCCATTGGCGAGCAACAAGCCAGGACATTGCTGGTACATGCCTTTGCCTACGATGTCACCGAGAAATTTGACAATTCGGCAGTACGGGATTACGTAGATCGGCTCATTGAAAGAGGATTGAATATAGCATAAGCATATTCAACAAATTTAAAGTTATGAAAATGTAAAAGAATCCATCCCAAGCGGTGGATTTTTTTATTTCTTCACTTATTTGGTTATTATAATTTATCTTTGTTATATACAAAGCAAAAGAAAGTGAAAGTTTTGACACCATATGATATAGCGGCCGTGAGAGCCGATTTTCCTTTGTTAAGAACAACTGTCAATGGCAAGCCGTTGATTTATCTCGATAATGGGGCAACGACTCAAAAGCCCCGATTTGTCATCGATGCCATACAGCAATACTATACGCTCCAAAACAGTAATATCCATAGGGGGGTGCACCATCTCAGCCAGTTGGCCACGGATGCCTATGAGGTAACCAGAAATAAGCTGAAAGATTTTATCCATGCCGAGCACGGACATGAAATTATCTTAACGGCAGGAACTACGCATAGCATCAACCTGGTATCTACCTGTTTTGGCAAGGCGTTTGTGAAGGAAGGGGATGAGGTAATCATTTCGGCCATGGAGCACCATAGCAACATTGTGCCCTGGCAGATGATGTGCGAAGAGCGGGGAGCCAAGTTGAAAGTGGTCCCCATTGATGATGACGGCGTACTGGATATGGATGCCTATGCGCGTTTGCTCAATGATCGGGTAAAATTGGTCTCCATGACCTACGTATCCAATACGTTGGGAACGATCAATCCCGTACAGCAGATTATTCAAATGGCACATGAAAACGGTAGTCCTGTACTGTTGGATGCGGCACAAGCCGTACAACATATGGCTATTGACGTGCAGGCACTTGATGTGGATTTCCTTGCTTTTTCCGGACACAAGATGTACGGACCAACAGGGGTGGGGGTGCTATATGGGAAAGAGAAGTGGCTCAATGCCATGCCGCCCTATCAAGGTGGAGGCGATATGATAAAGGACGTGACCTTTGAAAAAACGACCTACAACGACCTGCCCTTCAAATTTGAGGCAGGTACTCCCAATATCGAGGCTGGCATTTGCTTAGGAGCCTCTATAGATTATATCAATCAGATTGGATTGGACCATATCGCTGAGTACGAAGCCGAATTATTGCACTATGCCCTTGAGGCTCTTGCCGAAATAGAAGGCATTCGCTTTATTGGCAAGGCCAGGGAAAGGTCAAGTGTGATTTCGTTTTTGATAGAGGGTACGCATCCATATGACGTAGGGGTAATATTGGATAAATTGGGGATTGCCGTGCGGACGGGACACCATTGTACGCAACCATTGATGGATCGATTCGGTATACCGGGCACAGTGAGGGCTTCCATTGCTATGTACAACACACAGGAAGACATAGATGGTTTGGTGGCTGGAGTGAAGCGTGCGGCCCGCATGTTATTATAATAATTTGTACCTTTAAAAATGACGATAAACGAAATACAGGATGAACTGATAGCCGATTTTGCTTTCTTTGAAGACTGGATGGAAAAATACGAATACATTATCCAACTGGGCAAGGAACTGCCTTTGATAGAAGAAAGCAAAAAATCGGATGACTTACTTATAAAAGGCTGCCAATCTAGGGTGTGGTTGCTGGCAGAGGAAAAGGACGGAAGGATATACTTCACCGCCGATAGCGATGCCATCATCACCAAGGGACTCGTAAGTCTAATGGTAAAGGTACTATCTGGCCAGTTGGCAGAAGACATTGCCACTGCCGATCTGTATTTCATAGATAAGATAGGATTGAAAGACCACTTATCGCCCACACGAGCCAATGGTCTATTGGCTATGGTAAAACAAATGCGACTCTTTGCTTTGGCTCTTCAAGCCAAATAAAAACAATACTAGATGATATAATCAAGATGAAGCTATTTAAATGCACGCAATGTGAAAACCCTGTCTATTTTGAAAATACAAGCTGCGACAGGTGTAAGTATCAATTGGGTTTTGAAGTAAATAGCATGTCACTTTTTGCCATCAAGACGGAGGCCGATGGCAGCTATTCATTGGTGAAGCACGATGACGTTCCAAATTCGGGCTATCGTTATTGTGCCAATCATCAATATCAGGTGTGCAATTGGCTCGTAGCAGAAGGCGCAAAAAGCGACTATTGTGTCGCTTGCAATCTAAACAGGACCATACCCGACCTTGCCGTTGACGATAATTTGCGCAAATGGAGCAAGATAGAGATTGCAAAACATAGGCTTATTTACGCACTTCTGCGTTTCAACCTACCCGTAAACAGGAAAACAAGTGATGCTGTTCATGGCATCTTATTTGATTTTCTTGCTGATACGGAAGGCCAGCCACGTGTACTCACAGGCCATGCGAATGGCCTGGTGACCTTGAATATAGCAGAGGCCGATGACATAGAACGAGAAATGATGCGCAAGCAGATGGATGAAATCTATCGTACTTTGCTTGGGCATTTCCGCCACGAGATTGGCCATTACTATTGGGAGGTCTTTTTTCTCGACCACCCTGAAAGGCTTTCTCTTTTTCGTAAGATATTTGGTGATGAAAGAGCGGATTATGGCGAGTCACTTCAAAGGCATTATGAACAGGGAACACCTAAAGACTGGGAGGAGCACTATATCAGTGCCTATGCAGCGGCCCATCCATGGGAAGACTGGGCGGAAACATGGGCGCATTACCTGCATATGGTAGGAACGTTGGAAACGGCATATGCTTTTGGAGTAACAATAGATCCGCTTATACATGCCGATAAAAGGGGAATGAGTACAAGGATAGACAAAGATCCTTACCTGGAAATGGACTTTGAAGAGATCATTGGAAAATGGCTGCCACTAACCTTTGCCATGAATTCCCTCAATCGAAGTATGGGCCTAAAAGATCCATATCCATTTATCATTACGCCAAGTGTATTGGGAAAACTTCAGTTTATCCATAACGCAATACACCAACAATGGGCTAGTGTATAGTTGTGGATTATGAGTTGCGGGTCGGAACAAGCGGTTTGCTTTTTTTATTTTCATTTTTACTTTATACTTTTGAGCATGGCCTTTGAACCTGATAAAATAGATCTTCAAATCCTGAAGCTACTGCAAGAGAACGGACGGATTACCAATCTCCAACTGTCTTCCAATATTGGACTTTCGCCAGCGCCCACATTAGAACGGGTACGTAAATTGGAGAATGCCGGCTATATCAAAAGTTACCATGCCTTGGTAGACGAGGAAAAGCTTGGAATAGGCATTAAAACTTTTATACAAATCCAATTGGATTTTCATACGCACAATGCCATTCCAGAATTTGTGGAGGCCATCAGGGCGATACAAGAAGTGACGGAATGCCATCACGTAACCGGGCCATGTGATTTTATCCTCAAGGCTTATGTGAAGGATATAAAGGGCTATGAAAAGCTCATCATGGAAAAGATCAGCAAGATACCCTATGTGAAGACTTTCCAGACGATGATGATCATGTCTACTTCAAAAAAGGAGCCTATTGTGCCCATGGAGTATTAAATTGGCAATAAGTACTCATACCTGCCAGTCTATTGGAGTCTTCCCTTTCGATATGAGGTAAGCATTGGCTTTGGAAAAGGGCTTGCTGCCGAAAAAGCCGTTGTGGGCTGAAAGTGGAGAGGGGTGAGCTGAGGTGATTACACAGTGTTTGCTCGTATCTATCAGCGCCATTTTTTTTCTGGCATAGGCCCCCCATAAAATGAAAACCAAACCCTCGCGGAGTTGGGATAACTTCGTTATCGCTTCGTCCGTAAACTGCTCCCAACCCTTTTTTTGATGGGAACCTGCCTGGTGCGCTCTCACGGTAAGCGTGGCATTCAGCAAGAGTACGCCCTGATCTGCCCACTTGGTCAAATTGCCGTGACGTGGTATGGTGAATCCATCGATATCGTTACTCAATTCTTTGTACATGTTCTGTAGTGAGGGAGGAATGGCTATGCCCTCGGGGACCGAAAAAGATAGGCCATGTGCCTGTCCTACATTGTGGTAGGGGTCTTGGCCCAATATGACGACCTTTACCTTGTCAAAAGGTGTATGCTGGAAAGCATTAAATATTAGCTTATTAGGAGGGTAAATTTGATGATTGGCCTTTTCTTCCGTCAGAAAGGATTTAAGGGATTTCATGTATGGCTTTTCAAACTCATCGGCGAGCACGTCGAGCCAGCTTTTTTCCAATGCAATACTCATACTCAAACATAGCTAAAATCGGTCTTAAAGTCATAACGCAATTGAAAAAATTTGATTTGGCCACCCCGCAGTAATAATAAGCTTTACAATTGCTAATTCCATTAAATAAACAGATATTTGCAGTTTAATCTCAAATAAGCAAATTACATATGCCTAATTTTATTCGAATCATACTAGCTTTCGCACTATTGGGTGCCTCTGTCACTTTAATGGTATTTGGTCATTGGGGATGGGGTATTACGGTGCTCTTATTATCGATATTGGTTTTTGTCACCTTTTTCTTTAATGAAAATATGCTGATAGCTCAGTTTTATCTGCGTAAAGAAAATATGGATAAAGCTAAACAGTTTTTGGATAGGATTACCAATTATGAGAAACAATTGATTCGCGCACAACATGGATACTACCATTTGCTGATAGGATTGATTGAGTCCCGTAAATCGCCCCTACAGTCTGAAAAGTATTTCAAGAAGGCCTTATCTTTGGGCATGCAGATGGATCACAACATCGCTTTGGCCAAACTGAGTCTAGCTGGTATTGCCATGTCCAAAAGGAACAAAAGGGAGGCGCTGCAATTGTTGCAAGAGGCTAAGCGAGCTGATAAGAACAAGTTGTTGGCCGATCAAATAAAAATGATGAAAGACCAAATGTCACTCATCGATAAGCAGCAACATCAACAGATGAGGTATAGGTAGGCTTTAGCTTTCTTGCTCCTCTAGCAGTTGTTTCTGATATAGATCAAAATATGCACCGCCTTGTGCTATCAGGTCATCGTGTGTTCCCTGCTCTATGATACTTTCCTTATCCAAAAGGAGAATATGATCTGCATTTTTGATGCTGGAAATGCGGTGGGCTATGAATAATGCACTTTTGCCTCGCAATACGGGGCGGAGGTTTTGCAATATTTCCTCTTCTGTCTTGGTGTCTACTGCAGAAAGGCAATCGTCGAAAACGAGTACCTGCGGTTGTATAGCCAAAGCTCTCGCAATGGATAGGCGCTGTTTTTGCCCACCTGATAACGTGAGGCCACGTTCGCCGATTTCCGTTTCAAACTGGTGTTCAAAACGCATGATGTTTTCGTATAAGGCGGCTTGCTTGGCGGCCTTTTCCACAACGGCCATATCCAAAGTGTCTAAGCCAAAGGCGATATTGCGCCCTATGGTGTCTGAGAAGAGAAAAACCTCTTGTGGCACAAAGCCAACTTGACTTCTATAATCATGCAAATTGATCGTTTTTATGTCCTGACCATCAATCATTACTTTTCCTTCGTCAGTATCGTACATGCGCATAAGTAAGCGTGCGATAGTCGATTTGCCACTGCCCGTCCGACCGATGACGGCCAATAGCTGATCGGGTTTGACATGAAAGGAAACATTCTTAAGTGCCGTGATGCCTGTATTGGGATAAGTGAAGCTGACTTCTTGGAACTCAAGGTGGCCTTGTAGCTTAAAGTCGGCAGTGGTGGGAGAGAGGATGGTGGGCGTGGTCTTCAAAAACTCATTGATGCGCTTCTGCGAAGCTGCAGCACGTTGTACCAATGAGGTTATCCAGGCAATGGACATAACCGGAAAAGTCAATTGATTGACGTACACAATAAATTCGGCAATATTTCCCGAAGTAATACTACCTTTCATCACCTCTATCCCTCCAATATAAATGGTTATGACCGTACTTAGCCCGGTAAGTAATACGATAAGTGGAAAGAAAAAGGCTTGCACTTTTATCAAGGATATGGAAGCATCTTTATATGCTACGCTTTCTTCCTCAAAGGCATTCTGTTTGTTGCTTTCCCTGTTGTACGATTTAATGACCCGAATACCAGAAAACGTTTCTTGGACAAACGAACTCATAGAGGAAAGTCGTTCCTGTATTACTTGACTGCGTTGGTTGATTATCTTGTTGACATACAAGACGATGATGGATAGAATGGGGATAGGGAGTAAGGCATAAACGGCCAAATGTGCATTGACATTGAACATTGCGGTAATTACCATGACGAAAATAACCAAGATGTTAACGCTATGCATTAAGGCAGGACCCAAATAGCCTCTCACACGGCTTACATCTTCTGTTACCCTGTTCATCAAATCACCCGTATTGTTGGCTCGGAAGAATGCCATATCCAGTTTTTGGTAATGGCTGTATATTTCGTTTTTCAGATCATATTCTATATGGCGTGATGTCAGGATGATGGTCTGCCGCATCAGAAATAAGAACAGCCCCCTGATGAGGGCTAGCAGCAAAACCAGGGCACCAAATAGCAGCAAGCTATAGCCAAAAACTTGGTACACCAATGCCTGCCTATCAAAGCCAGCGAAAAGCTGGTACAGTCCGATGTTTTCTTTCACCAAGTCAAAAGCTATGCGGATGACTTGTGCGGGCAGAACCCCGAAATAGTTGGATATAACGACGAATATAAATCCGGGAATAAGTCGCCATCGGTACTTGTACAGGTATTTATTTAGATATGCTAAATGCTTCATTTGGTCTTATTGTATGTTCAATGCCTGTGATACACTCGATTTAATCTTTTTTTGGCACAAACATCATGTTGCTAATACCTCTCACCAGCAACCTAGTTCTAGTGTCATTCCATAGCTCGCATTGTACGTGACTGAGTTGCTTGCCTTTTTTGATCAAGCTGGTGCTGGCGACGATTTTGGTACCTAGAAATGCTGGCGCAAAGTAGTCTATCACATTGTTGACCGTTACGTAGAAACCTGATTCTCCCTTGACGGTCACCATCGTGAAGCCGATGATATCGTCAATAATGGCAGCAGATATTCCTCCGTGTAGGGACGAGATGCTATTGAGCATGTCTTCTCTTACTATATAGGAAAACTCCAAATGTCCTGGCTCCACCTTGAGGACTTCTGGCGCTAGCCACCTTGTCAATGGTGAACCAAAGTCGCTAATCGTTTTTCCTATGTATGTCTCTAATATTTCAAGTTTACTGTTTTTTTCCATAAATAATCTTCTGTCAGCTCAAAAATTTAATGTTCCTTGTTAATCCTTCATATTTGGCCCGTTTTACGGCCGATTTCTTAAATACCTTCTTAAAGGTATCTTCCGTCAACTCTTCCCAGTCTTGCTTGGTCATATCCAACAAGCTTTCATGCGGTGTAAATGCGGCCTCCTCATGTGGCTTGGAAAACTTGTTCCAAGGACATACATCTTGGCAAATGTCGCAACCAAACATCCAATTATCTAATTTATGCTTAAAATAGCTTGGCGTTTCCTCTTTCAATTCTATGGTGAGGTAGGATATGCACTTACTTCCGTCCACTATTTTTGGGCCAACGATCGCTTCGGTAGGGCAGGCATCAATGCATTTGGTGCATGTGCCACAATAATCTTTTGTGGGAGCAACGTCGTATTCCAGTTGTATATCGACCACCAATTCACAGAGAAAGAAAAATGAACCGTGTTGTCTGTTCAGTAAATTGGAATGTTTTCCTATCCAGCCAAGACCTGCTCTTGTTGCCCATGCCTTATCCAATACAGGCGCAGAATCGACAAATGCCCGTCCACCAATTTCGCCAATTTCTGCTTTCATAAAGCTAAGTAATCTCTTTAGCTTATCCTTTATAACGTGATGATAATCTTCGCCATATGCGTATTTTGAAATTTTAGGGGCATTGGTGTCCTTTTGTGATTGTGCAGTGTAATAATTGAGCGACAAGGAAATAACGGATTTGGCATCATCAACGAGCAACCTTGGATCCAAACGCTTGTCAAAATGGTTCTCCATATAAGCCATCTTGCCATGCATGCCACCTTTAAGCCATTTTTCCAATCTGGGCGCCTCTTCCTCCAAAAACGTCGCCCTCGATATGCCGCAAGACAAGAATCCCAACCTCTTGGCCTCTTCCTTTATCATGCGGCTATACCTTGATCTTTCCAATGACATATTGAGGCAAAGATACAGCTTTGTATATGTTTTTTGATGATTCAAAGTAGATGTTGTCTGTGTTAACTTTGAATTTTGCTAATAAAATTATTATTTTTGTGGGTAGTTAAGAAAGCAGAGCATATATGGGAGCGCTACGTCCATACAAAGAATACGGCAAAGACGATGCACAGGAGGAGGTTAATTGTTTCAACGACCTGGATCCCGCTGCTTATTATTCTTATTCCGATTATTTGCGCTGGACTTTCGAGGATCGAGTAGAACTAATAAAAGGCAAGCTGTTCAAAATGAGTCCTGCTCCAAGCAGGATTCATCAGGATATTTCCAAAAATCTTTTTCTCCTCTTAGGCAATTTTCTCAGGCACAAGCCTTGTAAGGTATATTCGGCTCCTTTTGATGTTCGTCTCCCCACAAAACAAAAATCGACAGATGATAAACTTATATACAATGTATTACAGCCTGATATCATTGTCGTGTGCGATTCGGAAAAATTGGATGATAGAGGTTGTTTAGGTGCTCCCGATATTGTTGTAGAGATATTATCTCCAGGTAATAATAGTAGGGAACTTCGTTATAAGTACGATGTCTATGAAATGGCGGGAGTGAAAGAATATTGGATAGTATGGCCGGAAAGTAAATCGCTTATGCGCTATATCTTGGGGCTGGATGGCAGGTACGTTCCCACCAAGATGCTTACGCTGGGTGAGCGGTTCGATACAGCTGTCCTTCCAGGTCTTGTAATAGACATTGATGCCGTCTTCGAAGAATAATAAATCGGGATTGCTATTCCGTTATCTCAATGTCAAACACTAATAGAATTGATTACAAGGGCTCAATAAGATTGGTTTTGAGCAGCTAACAACCTATATTTGCACTATATTTTATGCTCACCTTTCGTACAGGGGAATAAACTAAATAGTATCATGGAAGAACAAGTTATAGAACATATCAAATGTCTTATCATAGGATCTGGACCCGCAGGTTATACAGCGGCTATTTATGCCGCACGTGCAGATCTCAAACCTGTAATGTACACTGGTTTTGTACCCGGTGGACAATTGACCCAAACCACGGATGTCGATAATTTCCCGGGCTATCCAGATGGTATCATGGGGCCTGTTATGATGGAAGATTTCAGAAAACAGGCTGAACGTTTCGGTACCGAAATCAGGTTTGGTTATGCCACTTCCGTTGATTTTACCGGCCCAAAGCACAGTGTTACCATAGATGAGGTCAAGCAGATAACGGCCGATACGGTGATTATTGCTACGGGCGCCACGGCAAAATGGCTGGGTTTGGAAAGTGAACAGAAATACAATGGGTTTGGTGTATCGGCTTGTGCCGTTTGCGATGGGTTTTTCTTCAAAGGACAAGACGTGGCTATAGTTGGGGCTGGCGATACCGCCGCTGAAGAAGCTACTTACTTGGCCAAATTGGCAAATAAAGTACATATGTTGGTAAGGCGTGATGAGTTTAGGGCATCCAAAGCCATGCAAAACAGGGTACTCAATACCCCTAATATCGTCATCCACTATAATACCGAAGCCTTAGAGGTGCTAGGAGACGACCAAGCTGTAAATGGCTTGCGCGTTGTAAACAACAAAACGAATGATGAAAGCACGTTGGACATCACTGGCTTTTTTGTAGCTATAGGGCACAAGCCCAATACGGAAATATTCCAAGGGTGGCTAGACCTAGACGACAATGGCTACATCATCACTAAAGCAGATTCCACTCAAACCAATATCAAGGGGATTTTTGCTGCGGGAGATGTCCAAGACCATATCTACCGTCAAGCCGTAACGGCAGCGGGGAGTGGCTGTATGGCAGCGCTGGAAGCAGAGCGTTATCTGGCAGCAAAAGAGGGGGATGAAACATTCATTGAAGAGGATCTATATATCGCTACTCCTAATAGGAGTAAGGTATAGGGTAGAAGGCGGCATGGTTCCAAAGGCATAGGATTTTAGTGTGTAAAGTTTTGTCATACATGAAAGATAAAACCCTATGCCTATTACATTCCTTATACCTCATAAACCTTATGCCTTATAACTTTTTACCCGTTTAAGGGATATTCAGATATTTATGCGTTTGTAGAGAGATTTCCCACTTGGGATTTTCCATGACGTAATCCACAATCAAAGGAGTCATTTCTTTGGCTCTAGACCATTCGGGCTGTAGGTAAAGCTTTACGTGCGGTGCCACCATGGCGGCATGGGTTTCCGCCCAGTCAAAATCACTTTTATTGAATACAATAACCTTCAGTTCGCCAGCAGCAGCCATAACGTCCGCTCTTGGAGCCTTAAACTTTTTGGGAGAAAGGCAAATCCAATCCCATGAACCACTCAAAGGGTAGGCGCCTGATGTTTCCATGAATGTCTTTATACCGGCTTGCTGCAATCCTTTCGTCAAATAGTCCAGGTTATAGATCAGCGGCTCACCGCCGGTGACTACTACCGTCTTGGAAGGGAATTGCTTGGCGTGTTCAATAATGGTGTCTGCGTGGGTGAGGGGATGAAGCGCAGCATCCCAGCTTTCTTTCACATCGCACCAATGGCAGCCTACGTCGCACCCCCCCAAACGGATGAAATAGGCCGCTTTGCCGGTATGATAGCCCTCACCTTGAATAGTGTAAAACTCTTCCATCAAAGGAAGTAAAGTGCCGTCTTCGGGGACTGATGTAGACATTGTATGCTTTGAAGTATTTTTAAAGCGCAAAGGTAATGTTTTTATGCCAATGTCTTGGTTTCATGATGTCATCCCTTGGTAAAGGCAGGGATTATTCGTCCTCGAGCCTCTGCTCGTCTTCCTGTACCTGTTGGACGGCCGACTTATTATGTTTGTCAATATCGTCTTCGCCTATCAACATACCCCAAGGCTTTAGCTCGTCCACTCGATCAAAAATCACCTTAAATATAGCGATAACAGGCAAGGATAGGAACATACCCATAATGCCCCATAGCATTTCTCCTAATACCAATCCCACTAAGGCGATTAAGGTATTGATCTGTACCTTAGACCCGACGATCTTGGGCATAATATAATTTCCATCTATGGCATGGATGACTATATAAGCCAATAATACAAAAAACAAATGTCCGGTACTGGCAGTGGCGAAGGTGATGAGCATGGCCAGTAGGGCAGCGGTAATGATGCCTATATAAGGTATGACGTTGAACACACCCGTGATGAGGCTAAGTAATAGGGCGTATTTCACACCGATAATACTGAATGCAATGAACGTGAGGGTACTGACGATGATCATTTGCAATAGCAGGCCCAAGATATAACGCTTTACAATATATTCCACTTGATTCACGATGGCATATACGGTCACACTATGCTGCTCGGGGAACAGGGAGACGATGAACCTGAGCAAAAGCCGACGATGCAAGAGGATGAAAAAGGTGAATAAAAAAGTAAACATCAAAAACAATAATAGGGAGGACAGGGACAATAAAGTGTGGCTCAATATCGTAGTTCCCGTATTAATGGATTTGCTTGCCGCATCTGTCAAATACTCTATTTGTGCTTGATTGGTGACATGAAAGGTGTTTGAAATCCATTCTTGCAAGTGCCTGCTGGAATAGATGACCTGATCCTTAAAAGCGGGCCAATCTTCAGAGAGATTGGTCATTTGGCTGCCTATGGCGTAACCAATCAGCACAATGCAGACCACCAATGTAATCAAGGATAAAAAGGAGGAGAAAGCACGAGGAATTTTACATTTGCGCTCCAGGAAATTTGAAAGGGGCAACAATACCATTGAGCACAAAAAAGCAAAAATGAATGGAGCCAAAATTGTCCTCCCTAAAATAGCGAGATAGCCCAAGGAAATGATGCTGACCAACACGCATGCCAGCTTGATATAAAATGGATATTTCTTGTTAACCATAGGAGATGTATTTACCAGTTAATTGAGATAAAAACAATGCATGCAGAAAATAGTTAATCAAAGCTATCGATATTTTCATTAACCATTATTTTGCACAATTGTGTAACGCAAAAAACGAAATATTTTTCTTATTTTCATCCGAATAATTATTTATTTACGAGTGCAAGTATTCAATGGTATAAATGAGCTCGTTACACTCGGTTTGTTTTTTTAATGGTGATGAAGCTTGCATGAGCTGTTTTTTGAGGACAGGCCCAGATAGATTTTACCTCTACAAATGAAAATAACTTGATGCCTATGCGTACTTTAATGTGTGTTTCCAATGCTATGAAGTTTTATGTACTGTGTTGTTTGTTTTGCTTCTTGTTCTTGCCAACTGTAAGGGCACAGGACAATAAAGCTGGAATGATACACGAAGAAAGAAAAATGGAATGGTTTCGAGATGCTAAATTTGGTGTTTTCGTGCACTGGGGGATATATTCGGTCAGGGGTATATCGGAATCTTGGTCATTTTATAACAACTATATCAATCACGAAAACTACATGTCCCAACTGAACGGTTTCACAGCCTCAGCTTATGACGCCACGCAGTGGGCTGCCTTAATTGAAGCTAGCGGAGCAAAGTACAGTGTCATTACCAGCAAACACCATGACGGTGTGTCTCTTTGGCCTAGCAGTGCACCTAGGGCCATTACTGCAGTGAAAGATGCTGCTGCGAAAAGTGATTTGCTGAGCCCCTTTGTAAAGGCCTTGAGAGAAAAGGAACTCAAAGTGGGGATTTATTATTCATTGCCGGACTGGAGTCATCCAGATTATGATGTTTTCACCAGATATCGCAAGAGATACGAGCTAAAAGACGATGCCACTCGATGGAACAGGTTTATTCGCTATCAACAACAACAGCTTCGAGAACTCGGTGCAGCCTACCACCCGGATCTCATGTGGTTTGATGGTGATTGGGAGCATAGTGACGCAGAATGGCGTGCTCCTGTCATTGCATCCATCTTAAGGGAAGAAAATCCGGATATTGTGATTAATTCTAGATTGGGGAGTTACGGAGACTATGATACTCCCGAGCAGGGTGTACCTATAGTAAGACCTCAAGCATCCTATTGGGAACTTTGTTATACCATAAACGACTCGTGGGGCTATCAGCCTTTTGACAGGAAATATAAGTCAGCCAATATGTTGATCAGGACATTGGTCGACTGTATCGCTATGGGGGGAAACTTGCTGTTGGATATAGGACCTAAGGCAGATGGTAGCATTCCCCAGGAACAGGTGGATGTTCTCAAGGCAATAGGAAAATGGACTAAGAAACACCAACATGCTATCTATGGTACGAGGGCAGGTTTGGAGGGACTCGATTTTAATGGTAGGAATGCACTGAGCAAAGACGGCAAAACCTTATACCTGTATTGGGAGAAACACGGTGTGAAAAATATGGCTATTCGCGGGCTGGCTTCCAGGGTTCTGGAGGCATACGTCGTTTCTGAATCCAACAGGCCAATAGCATTTAAACAAGAAGGTGGCAGGCTATTATTGGAATTGCCAGAACATGATGAAGACGAAGATGTAACGGTAGTGGCCCTGCAACTGGAAGAAGCGGCACGCACGGTTGCGGCAGATGCTATGGGGCAGTGGCCTGACGAACCAATTGAAAGCATTGCTAGTGAAGAACGTGCGAACCTGCAGATAGATGAGCTCATTTACCGACTTAACGGCGGTAACAACTTGTTGGATCAATCTGGATTGACCATCGATGGGCTTGATTTTAACATAAGCCAGATCTCGGGCATAAGTGAAAATAGCCGTTTTTTTGAATGGATAAAAAAACATGCCGAGGCATTGTACAAAACAGGGAGGGCCTTGCCGAAGGGACATTACAATGGCTATAGTGCTCTTTCGGCAGATAAAATGACCTTGTTTCTTTTTGTGGAAGGCATGCCAACGGGCCCAATAGCTCTGAAAGGTCTGAAGAATACCGTGCAACGCGTGCGAATAGTGGGAGAGGGCAGTATGATAGACTATGGCTTGTATAATAAACTGTACTGGAGCAATGTTCCGGGATTGGTGTACATCGATATTCCTAAGGATAGACTGGACAACAGTATGACCGTAATAGCCATCTTATTGGATAAGCCCTTGGAATTGTATAGGGAATCTATCCAAGTAATTGACGATAACAAGTAAGGCATATGCAAACCGGACGTTCGAAAAAGATTGTTGTATTGACAGGAGCGGGGATATCCGCTGAGAGCGGATTGCAAACTTTCCGTGGAGCCGATGGCTTATGGGAGGGCTATCATGTGGAGGACGTTGCTACGCCTGGAGCATGGCAGAGGAATCCTGAATTGGTACAACGGTTTTACAATATAAGACGAAAAGATGTATTGGCTGCCATGCCGAATGCGGCACATCAAGCGCTGGTCGAACTAGAAGATGCTTACGATGTGCGTATCATTACACAAAATATAGACGACCTTCATGAAAGGGCTGGATCCAAAAACATCCTTCATCTGCACGGACTCATCACAAAAGCGCAATCGAGTGTCGATCCAAATTTGACGTATGATATAGCAGGCTCCGAAATCTCGATGGGGGAGACCTGTAGCAAGGGCTCACAATTGCGCCCTCACGTAGTTTGGTTCGGAGAGCAGGTACCTATGATGATACCTGCCTTACAGCTATGCCAAACTGCAGATATTTTCATTGTCGTGGGAACATCCTTACAGGTATATCCGGCGGCAAGCCTGTTGGATTATGTACCTGAAGGAATACCCAAATACCTGATAGATCCAAATGCAGACGAAATAGCGAAAGGACATAACGATTTCCGGCTGATAAACGATTTGGCTAGCATTGGAGTAGCTGTATTGGCTAAAAAACTGCTAAATGATGCCCAAATATAATTTTGTTTGTATTTTTAATAATTTAAAAATCAATTATTTATAATTGATTTGCTTACGTATTCGTTCATATGTATAACTGTGATATCATTAATTAAGCCGTACTAGACAGAATATTATTTTGTTTTAAAATTTAATAATCTGTAAATAAAGATATTGTGTAGTTTTTTATAAACAAATAATACAGCTACAATTCATTTCGTTGATAAGCGCTTTTAAAGTCTACACGCATTTCACTGAATCGTTTATTTACGCTATTTAGGAATTCTTCGTCCAATAATTGGAACAGATCGTTTATACCATCTAGTAAATCAATTTCCGCTATTTTGTATACTTGCTCTAATGTACCTTGTTCAATTTTGACAATGAACTTTTGATTCATGGAGAAAATGGAAATCTTAAAGTCTGGATGTGGCAGCTCTGCAATAGATCTCATGAATTATATGGTTTGTGAATATCATTTAAAGTAGGGAGTGGCTAGGAAATTTCAACTTAACATAATATAAATTATAACACAAAATACCCTAGGATATTTTATATGCGTTTCGTATGCGCATTTTTCGCCTTTTCCATTTGTACAATATTTTTTACTAAAGTTAGTGCGCAAGATACAAAAATCATTCTCAACAACTATATCAAATTCCGTACTCGACAATTAGATACTTTGTACAATTATCTTGTACAATCCCGAAAATCCGACTGGCTCGCAAAAATCCCATCGCCCACATATTCCACACGCACGGGTTTCGGGCTTTCGTTCAGCCTGCAGTCCATCGCCAGCTACCGCCAAACAAAGCAGCGCAACCAAATCGAGCTAGAGCGCCTAAAGTTCCAGATGCAATCAGAACTCGACAAAGAAATCCAACAGCTGGAAATCCAGATAGACCAACTATTTGCCGATGCAGACAAACTCAAAATCGCCATTAAAAACTTCGAAACCTACGAAAACCAAATACACGACATCGAGCAAGGAAAATACCAAAACAACCAGTCCACGCTCAAGGAATGGCTCACGTACAAAAAATCTTATGAAGAAAGAAAAAACAACCTACAGGCCGAACGCACCGCCATCATCAACAAATTATCGGCTATGGCCACAAAAACAAAAAGCCCCGAAGAGTTTCAGGGCTTAATTAAAATCTTTACAAACCTCACATTCTAAAGACATGGACAAAAGTACAGTTTTAAATTCAGTCTCCGAAAGAGAAATATTTTTCAAATTTCTGCAAATCACACATTTGCCAAAGGGAAACATTTCCAGCCCCTTTTCATCCGACAGCAATCCATCCTTCAGGCTCTACCAAAACAACACATTCAAGTGTTTCAGCACGGGAAAGCAAGGAGACGTTTGGCAGTTCGTGGCAGACCTAAAGGGAATAGACTGCAAGACCGAATTCCACAAGGTACTCGAAGCTATAGCACAGGAATTTGGAATCAGTACCCACAAGCATTTCAGCTACACGGCCAAAGCCTGGACCAACGAACATTACGCCTACTGGATGCAAGGAAACTGGAACGTCACAGAGGACGTCCTGGAATATTTCAACGTTAAGCCGTTGGACAAATTCGAGTACTGGAATAGCAAAAAACAAGAAATCACCAAGATAAAGCTGTTCAAGAACGTACTCGGATTTATCTACGAGGTCAACGGAAACGCAGAAATTTACATTCCAAACCAGCCCGAAAAGAAAGCAAAGAAGTTTTTCTACAACAACCTCTCCCCTGCCGATATTTTCGGCCTGCACATGCTGCTGGCAGACAAGCACGAGTTTATCATCATTGCAGCGGGCAAAAAAGATTGCCTTATATTGAACGCAAACGGCTTTCCAGCCGTTTCCTTCCGTTCAGAAAACCACTTCGTCACAGAAGCGCAAATAGCGCAATTGCGACAAAAGACAGACCATCTAATTATCTGCTACGACAACGACGCCCCTGGCAAGGAAGCCCAATCCAAGATTGCAGCAGAGTACAACCTATTGCAAATCCATCTTGCGGGCAATCAGATTAACGACATCGCCGATTATTTCCAGGCCCACACCAAGGAAAATTTCAGGGAACTCGTAGAAGAATCCCTCGCAGGGGCGCAAGATTTTGCGCCCGAAACGCAAACCATCTTCCACGTCACCGAATCGTACCTATCAAAACGCTACAAGTTCCGTTACAACAATATCGCACTCGCTATCGAATATTGCCGCAAAGGCTCCACCGCATGGCAGCCGCTCAACGAAAATTCGCTTTTCATCGAGCTGCAAAAGAACAACGTCAAGGTCTCCATCAACAACCTGTTGGCCATTCTCAAATCCGATTTCGTACCCGAGTACAATCCCATTCAGGACTACTTTGCGCACCTGCCCAAATGGGACGGCATCGAGATTATAGAAAAACTCGCCTACTACGTACAGGCCAAAGACCCCATCACCTTTGCCTACCATTTCAAGAAATGGCTCGTGCGCACCGTCAAGTGTGCCCTCATTCCAGACTATTTCAATAAGCAAGCTTTCGTACTCGTTCACAAGGGACAGAACAGCGGCAAGTCCACGTTTTGCCGCTTTCTTTGCCCGCCCACCCTCGCAGACTACATAGCAGAGGACATCAGCAACGACAAGGACGCACGTGTACTCTTATGCAAGAATTTCCTAATAAACCTCGACGAGCTGGCCGTGCTTTCTCGGAAAGAAATCAACTCCCTCAAATCCTATTTCTCCAAGACAACCGTAAACGAACGCTTGCCATACGACAGGAAAAACACCATCCTGCCAAGGGTATGCAGCTTCATCGGCAGCACCAATATGGACACATTTCTAGCGGACGAAACGGGAAGCGTCCGCTGGCTATGCTTCGAGATAACGGGCATCAATTGGGCCTACAAGACCGACATCAACATAGACAAGGTTTGGGCGCAAGCCCTGCACCTTGCGCAAAACGGATTTGATTGCGAAATGTCCCTTTCCGACATCGCAGACAACGAACGCCGCAACCAGCAATACCAAATACTCTCAACAGAGCAGGAACTCATAAACAAGTATTTCAAGCCCACTATCGAGACCAATCCGCAAGCCGATTTCCTTACCAGTACAGAGATTATGCTGCACCTGCAACCGCTGGGCATCAACCTCAACAAGATACAGATAGGCAAGGCACTCTCCGCCCTGGGCTACGAGCGCATCAAGCACAAGGAAAAACAAGTCTACGGCTATTTCTGCATCGTCTCCGAGCTCTACCCCATATCAGGCAGCACGGGCGTATCGCATACGCCCCAAAAGTCCCCATTGTCACACCCTCAAATCTTTTAGTACCATGAAAGAAAACTTCACCATCACCATCGAGGTCACCGCCCAGGGCGGTTACTACCACATCACCACAACAATGCAAGGCGGCATGCCCGCCGTGGCCGTACTGGACATACTGGCCAGTTCAGCAGACAACCTCAAAAAAGCCATTCAGCACAAAGCAGCCTACTACACCGAATACTACAGGCTATCAAACCAAGAAACCGCCGAAATGATAAAATCCATCAACATCAAAGAACTAGTGCCATGAAAATCAAAATCAACATGTACATCACCAGCACATTGCCATACGATATCATCCGCTACAGGCGCATAGAAAAGATAATAGACCAGCATGGCCGTGAAGTCACCGAAATAGACGTAGGGGCGACCCTTGCGGTCGACCATGGCGCACAATGCCAGCCCATCGTCATCATTGCAGACGGCCTATATCTTACCCTGTCACAGTGCCACGTTTTGCCCGTTTGGTAGGGCCGCACCTTGAGTGCGCCCCTATCCCGTTTTCATTTGAACAGAAAAATAAAAAACAAGTTACCTATCTTACCTAAAGCCACTTAACAGGTTGATAATAAGCTAGGTAACTTTAGGTAAGATGAACCAAATCAAGTTACCTATCTTACCTAAAACCGCCAAAATGGCTTCGCAACAAATTGATTTTCAATTTGTTAACCTTAGGTAAGATAACCTTATTTAGAATCATTCTTAGGTAACTTAGGTAAGTTCAGGTAACTTTAGGTAAGATGAATTTTTAATTTTAATTATTTGATTATGAACACTTTAAAACGCTTAGGTAACTTAGGTAAGATGATTTCGAAGTTTTTGACTTTTTACAGCGTACGGGCGAACCCTTGCGGACGCCCAATCTTGCCATATGCCCTTAAAACAAACTTTATGATTTTAAAATGACAAAAGTACGGGCGCACCTACGTGTGCGCCCATCAGGTAAGGGCGCATCCCGCATGCGCCCATAAAAGCACAAGATTATGCCCGAAATTCACTACCTCTCCAAATCTGAAGCCGATTTGCTCCTCCGTTCAGCAAAGAACTACAAGCAAAAATGCCTCATACTGCTCATGCTCGATGCAGGCCTTCGTGTATCAGAAGCATGCAGCCTACGGCTGCAAAACTTCGACTTCAAGCACAATATCATCAATGTCCACTCACTCAAGAAAAGAGACAAAACAACCATACGCACCGTACCCATGTCCGATAGGTTGTACCAGGCCATAGCAAACTACCTCCCCACGCTCAAGACCACGCAGCCCGATGCCTTTCTATTCCCATCGCATTCCGCCGATGGACACATCGGCCGCAAACGGGTGTGGCGCATACTCGCAACCAAAAAAATTGCCCTTGGCATTCCCCAGCTGCACCCACACGCCTTGCGGCATACATTCGCCACCCACCACCTCAACGAGGGAACCAAGTTGGAAGAAATCAAGACCATGCTAGGCCATTCCAGTTACGATACCACCTTGATATACGCATCCATCCCTACCGACAAGCTAAAAGAGCGTGTCAATCTCGTTACCAGCGGAAAAAGAAACTGGCTGCAAAGATTACTCGACAAAATCCGAACCCCAGCCCGCAAAATCATCAACCTAGATTTTGCGCGTGAAAGCGCCACTTTCGGACGCAATGCCGAAATCCGCCAACTCAACGAAAACGTATCCAAGAACATCAACACCATCGTTATTGCACCCACGGGGCTGGGCAAATCACATCTCCTAAAACAAATACAGACCCAAAAGAAAATGCTCAAGATAGATGACACCGAAAACTTCAAGGGCTCACTGGCCAACATCCTTTTGCTCCTCCACGAGAACGACAAAAACGCCGTCCTAGCGCTCATTTGGAAAGAATTCAGCAAAGACCAGATAGCAACCAAAGTCCAAAGGGAAACAGCCCTCAACCTTTGCGAACTCATAAAACAAGCCGTAGAGCCAAAGGAATACGTCTTAATGATTGATGACATCACACGCATCACCCCCAGCGGCAAAAAAGTCCTCGACAGGCTCAAAGATACATTCGTCATCGTCACCTCCGCCCGAGAAATCAAGGCCAGCGATACCGCCTTTCTTTGGAACTTCGAGGTCATGAAGCTAAAACCCCTGGACAGGGAAAACGCCATGCGCCTCATACACCACCACGCCACGGGCATGGAAGTCGAAAACCCCGAACTGTTCCGAAACCATATCTATGACCAGACTGGCGGAAACCCTCGTGCCATAACAGAAATGATAGAGCGGTACAGGGCAGAGCCGTTCCTCACCAACGAAGCCGTGCTAAAGCACCGCCACGTAGGTGCATTGCAGGAAATAGACATGTCATTTGCCCTCGTATTGCTCATAGCCATCATGACCGCCATGCGCTACCTCGCACGGGACCTGGAAAACCCAAACTTGCGCCTCATCGGTGCCATCGGTATGATACTATTGATTATATCACGGCCAATATTCCGTGGCCTCAAACGTAAAAACCTGTAGGGGCGCATCTTGCATGCGCCCGTCCTGTAAGGGCTTGCATGCGCCCATCAATCGCATACGTACGGGCGCGCCCTTGCGGTCGCCCGCTTAAAAACAAAATCAACATGACAACACCAAATCACCTCGCTGGCGGACTAGTTTTCACAGGCATTTGCGCCTCGCTTTGGAATGTTAATGTTTTCCAAGCACCCGCCTATCTAGTCATTACGGCCGTAGCTTCGCTACTGCCAGACATCGACCACACACGCTCCATCATCGGCAAGCTCTGCTATCCCATCGCTCGCATGATAGCCAAGAAATACAGCCATCGCACCATCACGCACTCGCTACTGTTTTTGCTCGCCTCCACGCTCGCCTTTCACCTTGCAAACCGCTATTTCATCCATCTGCCATCAGCCACCCTTATTTTCTTTTTTTCTGTCCTTTCCCATTTCATACTCGACATGGTGACAATCCAGGGCATCCCATTTTTCTATCCGTTCATCAAAAATCCTTGCGTCATCCCAGCCAAGCCCGAGTACCGTTTCAAGGCAACCGACATCAAGGCAGAGGGAATCGCCTTTTTCGTTTTCACCCTCATGCTCTTCACCTTTCAGGACTTGTTCGCAAACGGCTTTTGGATGCAGCTAAACAACGCTTTCAGCGACCTCAAGCACGTAGCCGCAGAGTTCAGGAACAACCAAAATTTTATCCAACTCGAATATGATTATAGCCACTTTCAGGAGCGCAACCAAGGCACCGCCATTGTCGTAACCGCCAGCGACAAAAACGCCGTCCTTTATCAGGACGGCACTTTTATCAGCCTCGCCACGGACGTGGATGGCATCACCATTCACGACTTCAAGGTCAGCAAAACCCAAATCCCTAAAGAAACGCAAATCGTCAATTTCGAAAATATTAAAATCGATAGTTTAAACTCCATCTTGAATGGCCATTTCATCACCAATGCCGTCATTTTCGCCAGCGAAAACGCCACGGCCATCATAGACGGCAAGCCCTCCGCAAACACCTATTTCAGTTTTCAGAACCAATATGGCATCATCTTTCAGGAAACCGACAAACAGGCCACAAGGCCGAACCAGCTCGAAATTTTGCGACTACAGCGGGAAATAGAAATAGAGGAAAACCAAATACAACAGGAAAATAAAAAATATGAGAACATGAAAACAGAACTCCAAAACCTGCAACAAAACCTCAAAAACGCAAAAAATCCCTACCAAGAAGACCACTTGCGCAACCAAATCATCAACCTCGCAAAACAGCTAGACAGCTACAGACCAAAATCAAACACCCAATTGCTCAAGCAAAAAGAAAAACTCGCCCAGCTCTCAAAGCCAACGGTACCAAACCCGACACACTACACAGGCCAAATCACTTTTTTGATAATCCAATAAGTACGGGCGACACTTGCGGTCGCCCATTTATAAGCACCATCATGAAAAAAACAATCATCCCCATCACCGCCATGCTCTTTCTCGCTTGCGAGAAAAGCAACTTCGACCCCGAAAAACTACACGACTTCCAAGTACACACAAACGTCTGTCATTTAGATATTTCCATCTACCAACCCCCCAACGTCCCAAACGTCCCTGCCACGTTTATCACACGCCGCCGATTCGATTGCGACCAAGAAAAATTCGCCCTGCTAAGGCTCAAAGCGGGTAATTACAAAATAGTGGCCACAACGCCCGACGGCAAGGAAATCTCAACCGATTTTGAGGTCAAACCACGTGGGTACGACAGCATTTATCTTGATTTTTTCTGATTTGGGCGCACCCCTACGGGTCGGGCTGATGGCCATGTGCCGCCAATAGCATTTTTGCCCCTTTCCCCGCTTCGCAAAAAATGCCATTGGCGGCACTCGCACATGGCAAAGCCTGTCATCCATTCCGCTACGCTCCATTTCTGCAAGGCCTTGCCATCGTCCCAACGCTCAAATCGCCCTCACTTCATACCCCCACAAAGCAGGGGCAATCAGTTCGGGCGGTGTAGCTATTGGCGTGGGCCATTGGCGTACTTCGCACCCTGACGGGATGCGTAACCTGTCAAACGGCCTTTCAACCGTGCTAAGCAGCTATGAACGCGAACCACATCCCATCCTTAAACATAATGTGCTATTATAAAACTGGTCTGCAACTATCAACGTCGGTGCTCCTACCCTATCCTGCAACTATCAACGCATCCCCGCCAGTTGTTATAATCACATTATGTTAAGTTGGGCTTGGCATCTATTCGGCCTCCGCTCCCGAAAGGCCATCGCTCGGGCTTATGCAGGCCTTGAGCCATCCCAGCGGCTGGCTTCGCCCATTTGTGCGCATCTCCCTCCGGTCGGTCAGGCGCTGGCCTGCGGCAGCTCGGCATTTTGCTCCCGCTTGCCGCTGTCACGGTCTTTGCCTTGCTCCGCTACGCTCCGCCGCAAAAGACCCCGCCAGCAACCCGCCGCACCGTGTGCGCATCTCCCTCCGGTCGGTCAGGGCGCACGGCCTGCGGCAGCACGGCTTTTTGATAAGCTTTCCCCACGCTCGTTTGCGGCTTGCGTCGCTCCGCGCACGCAGGTGCAGCGGGGCTTTCAGAATTATCACGTTTGCCTTTAGGGTGTCGCTTCCCAGCGGCAAGCGCCAGTCGGTCACCGCTGCCACAACCACCAACGGCGGTGACGGTCGTCTGCTGCCACAGTCGGTCAGGGCGTACCTATGTGTGCGCCCACTGTAAGGGCGCATCTCGCATGCGCCCAAAAAAAACAAAAAAACACTTGCAAAAATCCAAAATTATTAGTATTTTTAATAAAATAAACAATTGAAAATCAGTATTTTAAAACTTAAAATCATGGCCTACAACTGGAAATTTTCCCGCAAAAACAAGCAGCTTGAAATTGCGGAGTTTACGAAAATTCAAAAGGATTTGGCAAGCCTCTCCCCTGCCTCGCAACCAAAATTCAAGGTCGGGGAAAACGTGCGCATCGAAGCCCATTTTACCGGCCTTAGCCAGTCCATCCGTGCATCCGTCACCCAGTGCTATTTCAATAAAAGGTACGAATGTTACGTGTATTCTCTGCACACGTGCAACCTCGACTATTTCCGTATTTTCGGCCAGTTCACCCTCACGCTCCTGGAGCACGAGATTTCAAAATATCAATTTAATTAAATTGTTTAATTTTAAAGAAATATTGATATGTTTACCCGTAACGAACTATTCCTTTTGCATTCGGCCGTTGAAGAACAGATTTACAGCCTACGGAACCGCTTTGAGGAAGAAAAGGGCTACATCCATCCAGCCACAAAATACGAGCCCTTGCTAGAAAAAATCGAGGCCATACTCGACACCGATGATGACGGTTAGCACCGTTCGGAATTTTCGGAATTCCGAAAATTCCGAACGGAAATAGGTAAAATTCCGTTCAGAAATTCCGATTGCGACATTTGTCGCTTTTGCAAGCGACAAAAATGATGACAAAACCACAATTTTGTCACCCCCCCACACCCCCCCGCTGTAAGAAAATTTCCGCACAAAAAGGCCGATGCACATTGCACATCGGCCTTTTATTCATAATCTTTACCCCTAGTTACGGGAAGTTCCTGTAAATATCCTTACGGTGCAAAAACCTTGCTAAAGCAATTATGCGTTCTCCCTCAATTTCTTCCACAAAAAATCCCAGTCTCCAATCGCCTTGCTTATACCTGTACGTGCCCGCATGTCCAACCATATCCGTAATCTTTGGGTGAGCACGCAATTGCTCCTCGCTTTCGACAGCTAGCAATTCATTTTCGATTCCTTGTGCTATTTTCTTAAAGTTGGGCGTTAGCTTCTTTATGTCCTTTACGTATGAACTGTAATAGATTACCTGCATTGGTTAGTTGTAGAGGTTTTTCTCTTTGTCCCTAGCTATCAACGTGCTTTCCCTCTTGGAAGTTTGCATCAGTTCAAAAAAAGCTTTGTCCTCAATATGCTCGACGTTGATTATATCAAAAAGCTTTTCCATTTCTTCCACGGTAAATCCAGCATTCTTTCTTTTGTGATAGAATGTCATTCTAGGCATGTCCAGTTTTTGAGCCAAGAACTCAACCTTGTAACCCGATTGCTTGATGAAGAAATTTATATTTTTCAAAAGCTTTTTATAATCTTCAATAATGTACAACATAATTAAACATTTTTTATATATTTGCTACTGCAATTACGTTCAAATATACGATATGTTTTTGATTTTTCATAATATAAATTATAAGATATATTATGGGTTTCTGAAATGAGCCAGTTCCGCCATTACAAAATCGCCTCTCGAATTCGGGTAAGTTTCACCAGCAGCGTTTCCAGCAAATCTAGGTGCAGCATATTAGCGCCATCAGATTTGGCATTTGTCGGATCTGGATGTGTCTCTATAAACAAACCGTCCGCGCCCGTAGCGATGGCAGCTTTTGCAATGGTTTCTATTAAAGCGGGTTTTCCTCCTGTGACGCCCGAGCTTTGATTGGGCTGCTGCAGTGAATGTGTACAATCCATTATGACGGGAACACCAAATTGTTTCATTTCTGGGATATTGCGGAAATCGACTATCAAATCTTGGTAACCAAAAGTATTGCCACGATCGGTCAACATAACCAATGAATTGCTGGAGCCAAGTACTTTATCTACGGCGAACTTCATGGATTGTCCAGATAAAAATTGACCTTTTTTTATATTGACGGCCTTTCCCGTTTGAGCAGCCGCAATCAACAGATCTGTCTGCCGGCATAGAAATGCCGGAATCTGAAGAACGTCTACGTAGGCTGCCGCCATCTGTGCATCGGCACTTTCATGTATATCGGTTACGGTTGGAACGTCGAATTCCCTTCCAACTTTCTCTAGTATTTTTAAGGCTTTCTCGTCTCCAATTCCAGTGAAGCTGTCCAGTTTGGAACGGTTTGCTTTACGGAAAGACCCTTTGAAAATATACGGAATATTCAATTTATCCGTAATAATTTTTATTTTTTCAGCGATCCTGAGCGCTATTTCTTCTCCTTCTATCGCACATGGCCCCGCCATGAGGAAAAATTGCGTGGACCCAGCATGGCCAATGCCGGGCAATTGATCTATATGCATTTTAGATTGTTGTTAATTTCCTAGTTCGGACATGAATTTGATGCGCATTAATTGAATCTCTTCAAAGGTATAATCCTCGGTACCAAGGTCCTTAAGCGCCGCATCAATGGAATCTATTTCAGCAGCCCTAAAATAATCAAACACTTCATCTTGGCGTTCTTCATCAATCAATTCGTCTATGTAATAGCTCAGATTCAATTTGGTGCCCGAATTGACTATGGATTCCACTTCCTTGATGATATCTTCATAGCTCAAGCCTTTTGCATTGGCTATATCCTCTAAACCTATTTTCCTGTCGATATTTTGAATAATGGAGACCTTTAGCGCCGATTTATTGGCAGTTCCCTTTATTACCAAATCCACGGGTCTGTCAATATCGTTCTCTTCAACGTAGTTTTTAATCAGATTAATAAACTGAGAGCCAAACTTGAGTGCTTTTCCAGCCCCCACTCCATGTATTTGCTTCAGTTCGTCCATTGTGACGGGATAATGGATACACATCTCTTCCAAGGAAGGATCCTGAAATATTACGAAAGGTGGTAAACCCTTTGTTTTGGCAATTTTTTTGCGTAGATCCTTTAGCATGAGCAAAAGCTGCGAATCTATCGTTCCAGGTGCTTGGGCGGGATTTTCATCTACTGAATCGTCCGTTTTTGCCATCGGGTTGTTTAGGTAAAACTTGACGGTATAGGGGTTTTCCAGAAATGATAAACCCGTTTTGGTCATTTTGAGCAAGCCATAATTGTCCACATCCTTGGAAAGGTAATTGTTAAGTACTGCCTGTCTCAAAAGCGATTTCCAGTAAATAATGCCCTTGTCTTTACCAGAACCATAAAAAGGATGCTTGTCGTGATTATAAGATGATACAAACTGGTTGTTTTGACCAATCATCACATTGATAATGTGATTGTCATCAAATTTTTCACCTTGCTCCTGAATAAACTTAAGTACGTTAAGTAAAGATTCTTCTGCATCAAATTGTTGACGTTGGCTATTGCAGTTATCACACATATAATTGCAGCCAGCTTCATCAAAATCCTCACCGAAATAATGTAAAATCTGCTTTCGTCTGCATACGGACGATTCGGAATAATCTATTACTTCTTTTAGTATCTGCGTGCCTATTTCCCTTTCGGATACAGGTTTATCCTTCATGAATTTAGTCAGCTTTTCAATATCCTTTTCTGAATAGAAAGCAACGCAAATACCCTCTCCCCCATCTCTTCCGGCCCTTCCAGTCTCCTGATAGTAGCCTTCCATACTTTTCGGGATATCGTGATGGATCACGTATCGTACATCTGGCTTGTCGATCCCCATACCGAAGGCTATGGTAGCAACGATCACCTCTACCTCTTCCATGAGAAACTTGTCTTGTGTCTCCGCCCTTGTCTTGGCGTCTAGTCCAGCATGATAAGGAAGCGACCTAATGCCATTGATATTGAGCACCTCGGCAATCTCCTCCACCTTCTTTCGGCTAAGGCAATAGATAATGCCAGATTTGCCGGTATTTTTCTTGATAAAGCGCACTATTTCCTTTACGACGTTCAATTTGGGCCTTACTTCGTAATAGAGGTTGGGCCTATTGAATGACGATTTGAAAAGTGTGGCATTATTCATATGGAGATTCTTACGAATATCCGACTGTACCTTGGGGGTAGCTGTTGCCGTCAGGGCAATAATGGGGATGTTGTCCCCGATACCGTTTATTACTTGGCGTATTTTTCTGTATTCCGGACGAAAATCGTGCCCCCACTCAGAAATACAATGAGCCTCATCTACGGCGACAAATGAAACTTTGATCAATTTCAAGAATTCCATGTTCTCCGTCTTGGCCAGAGACTCGGGTGCTACGTAAAGCAATTTGGTTTTTTTGTCTATAACATCTTGCTTTACCTTGGTTATTTCACTTTTATTGAGTGATGAATTTAAAAAATGGGCTATACTATCGGAGCCGCCAAAGGCCCTCAGTTGATCAACTTGGTTTTTCATGAGGGCAATTAAGGGGGAAATCACGATGGCTGTACCCTCGCTCATTAGCGCAGGTAGTTGATAGCAGATAGATTTTCCACCGCCAGTAGGCATTATTACAAAAGTATCCTTCTTCTGCAGAATATTGGTTATAATCGCCTCTTGTTCACCCTTAAATGTATCAAAACCAAAAAAGTTCTGTAGGTTATCGAATAATGTTTTTTCTATATTCATTGTCCTTTCGGAAAAAATTAAAACCTAAGGCTTAGGTAGCATTGTTTAAAAATAATATATTTTTGCCTTAATTTCTACACTAATATACATATTATCCTTGAAAACGAAAAGCGACATAGAAAAAATTGCAATTAATGTTCTCCGTTTAGAATCGGCAGCGATAGCACAGCTGGCTACTTTCATCAACGATGATTTTTCCAATGCGGTCGAAGCGATTATATCCATTGAAGGAAGGGTGATCATAACGGGAATCGGCAAGAGCGCCATCGTTGCGCAAAAAATCGTGGCAACCATGAACTCAACGGGTACGCCGGCGGTATTCATGCATGCTGCTGACGCCATACATGGCGATTTGGGCATTGTACAGCCGCATGACATTGTCATCGCGATCTCAAAGAGTGGCAATACACCGGAAATCAAGGTATTGGTGCCACTTTTAAAGCATACAGGCTCCAAACTAATAGCATTGGTAGGCAATAGAGAGTCTTACCTGAGCAAGAATGCCGATTTTATTTTGGATGCCTTTGTAGAAAAGGAAGCTTGTCCTTTGAATCTCGCGCCTACTACCTCTACTACGGCCCAATTGGCTCTTGGAGATGCCCTGGCAATCTGTCTGTTGGAATGTCGACAGTTTACCAACCAGGATTTTGCAAAATACCATCCCGGTGGAGCGTTAGGGAAAAGGTTGTACCTAAAGGTGGAAGATTTGGCTTTCCAGAACGAGAAACCCAACGTTCAAATAGATACTGACATTAGAGAAGTTCTTGTTTCTATTACAAAGAATAGATTGGGAGCAGTTGCTGTGATGAACGGAAGCCAGGTGGTAGGCATTATAACGGATGGGGATATTAGGCGCATGCTGGAAAAAAGCAGTGATTTCTTACAATTAAAAGCGGGTGATATAATGGGCAAACAGCCCAAGACAATCCAAAAAGGGGAACTCGCTGTCCATGCCCTGGATATGATGAAAGCAAATAATATTACGCAGTTAATAGTGCTCGACCAAAATGCCTCCTATTTTGGCATTATTCACTTACACGATTTGCTAAAAGAGGGGATTATATAAAAAGCAAAAGGGAATCGTTTTGAGATTCCCTTTTGTTTCTGCTTTTCAGTAAATGGGCACGTTGTCCCCTACTATTACAAGTTATTGATCTTTTGCGTCAATTCTTCTGCCTTGGCATCTTCGCCTTTCAATTGGTAGTAGGCACGCATGTTGCGTAGGTTCATCTCAGAATTTGGTTCCAATTGCAATGCTTTCTCCAAGTATGGCAATGCCTTATCGGCTTCTGCCACTGCTTCAGCTACCGCTTTGTCGTATTCGTCTTGGGTTTTTATGCTGCTCGCTTTGGCAATCTTGTCATTGGTTTGATTTAGAATAATTACAGCTGCATTGCCATAGTTTCTAACGTCTTCAGGTGCAGCCTCAATTCCTTTCTTGTAAGACTCCAATGCCTTTTCCTTATCGCCGGCCGATTCGTAAGCGATTCCAAGGAAAAAGGGATAGTCTGAATTGCTTGGATCGGCTTTCACTTGCTCCTCAAGTTCTGATATAACCTCATTTCCTTTTCCCACGTTGAGGTATTTGATGATCCTAGCTTGAACAATTTTGCTGCTATCTGGGAATTTTGAAGCTGCTTCATCCATTACCTTAATGGACTGTACGGTATCGCCTTTTGCCCAATATGTGTCGGATAAGCCTATGTAAGCATCGGAATTATCCCCAGGGATTAACTTTTGGAAGTTTTCTATCGATTTGTCGTAGTCCTTATTTGCCTGGGCAGCAAGGCCTCCAAAATAGTATAGGGAATTTTTCACTTCGTCGTTGTCAAAATCATATGACAGTGCTTTATCCCAGGAAGCTTGTGCCTCTGCATATTTTCCTTCTTGGAACTCTTTTACGCCTTTATTTTGCAAGTAATAGGCCAACAGAAGTTCGGAACGTTCTTTTAAGGGGGCTATATCATCAGGAACTTTCCCTTCCAATTCATTGGATTTGCTAAGCGCTTCGTCAGCTTCTTTATATGAAGCTTCAGCCGCGTCTTGATTTCCGGATTGTTCGTTGATGAGCGTTTCCTCCGCACCTAGAACGGATGCCAATATCCAAGTTTCAGGCAATGAAGAAGTTTTCTCGTGTGCCTTGGCTTTATCTATTGAAGCCTTGGCATTGGCCATTTCTTTCGTCGCTATATCGGGAAGGTTGGTAAACGCACCACCTGATAGCGTAGAATATTTTTCGTAACTTGACTTTGCTTTGTTCAATTCACCTTTTTGGGCAAAGGATAGGGATGTTCCCATCACCAACGCAGCAAATAAAAAAGATTTGATTTTCATAATTTTCTACTAATTTGATGTGATTTGATTCAATTGATTATTCACCCTGTCCAACTGTTCGTAATTGCCAGCCTTGGCAAATAATACAGAAAGCGATTTCAATGCGTTGATCGCATTTGGGTCAATTTCATTAGCCTTTAGAAGATATTCCTGTGCCTTATATTGCTTTTCTAAATTGTCGGTATCGGCAACGAAATCCTTCAGATAAAGAAGTCCAAGCTCATAATTGCTACTATAGTCCGTAGGCTTGATTTCTATGGCGTTTTTATAGTACTTTTCTGCTTCCGTCTTGTTGCCTACCATTTCATAGCTAAATCCAGCTAAATAATTGAGATTCAAATTTTTTGGATCTTTAGACATGGCATTGGGTATCAATGGGATAATCGATTCATAATTGCCCGTCGAGGCATATAAATTCATCAGGTCAAAAAGGATGTCCTTATTGTCTGGAAAATAGTCCAATCCCGTCAACAACGTGTTTTTAGCTGCATTTAAATCAGAGGCATTTATGTACAGGTTAGCTAGTGTTAGAATATATTCGGGTTTGGAGGTATTTTTACTCCTTAAGAATGCCTGGTACGAGCGAATGGCATTTTGATTGTCGTTCGTTTTCTCATTCAGTACCGCGATATTGTGCTTTACGTTGATCTCTCCTTTGCTAAGACTATCGACCATTTTAAAACTTTTTAATGCCTCATTGAACTTGTTGTTCTTCAATTCCCTATTAGCCTGCATCAGATAAGCGCCAGCCAATTTGTTGTAGGCATAAGCTATTTTTGGTTGGTTTTCATGGTTCAGGTTATCATCGCGCAGCCTGTTCAGCATATATAGACCTTCATTTATTGGGTCTTTCTCATATTTCTGAGTTCGGTTTGAATCTACGTAAGCCAAGGTACTATACACCAAGGCACGGAGCAAGTTGTTATTATAATTTAAAGAGTCTCTACGCTCTTTAAAGGCCAAATCTGCAAACTTTCTTGCTTCGATCAGGTATTTGATGTCACCACTGCTGCTGAAAAGTGCAAAGTTATTGTTGCCTTCTTTCAGGTTTGACTGGCCGAAAGTACTTGCCGCAATCAGCGATAGGGAACAAACTAAGATGAACCTTATTTTTTTCATTTTGATTTAACTAACAAACCAAACTTTTCTTTGATTTAACAACTGGCGGATTCTCCATAACAAAATGCCCTAAAGTTATTGAAAATCTATTTTTTTTTAAAACCATGATTGAAAATAAGAGCAAAACTCATTCCAATCATGGTTTGTTTATAACCGTTGATCCCACGTTATTCGAAAAACTTCCTTCAAACGGCTTTATTCCTTGTCTTCTGAACTTTCAGCGTCGCCATTCGGGTCCTCGGGTTTTCCGTCAGTGTCACTTGTATTCTGTACTTCGTCAGTTGGATGAGCAATGACTGCATCATTTTGTACATTTTCTTCCTCATCCTCATCGTGAGCTACCTTAGTAACCGACGCAATGGAGTCTCCGTTTTTCAAATTGATGAGCCGTACCCCTTGCGTGGCCCTTCCCATGACACGAAGTTGGCTGACCGCTATACGGATTACTATTCCCGATTTGTTGATGATCATGAGATCGTCATTGTCAGTCACATCGTTAATGGCTACCAGCGTGCCCGTTTTTTCCGTAACGTTTAAGGTCTTGACCCCTTTTCCTCCCCTATTGGTTATGCGGTAATCGTCTATATCGGTTCGTTTTCCATAACCGTTTTCCGAGACTACCAATACCGTGGTCTCGGGACTATTTACGCTAATCATTCCTACTACCTCATCCTCTTCCCCTGCTAGGGTCACACCTCTCACTCCAGTGGCTGTTCTGCCCATTGGTCTTACCGTAGATTCGTTGAAACGTATTGCGCGACCTGATTTCAATGCCATCACAATTTCGCTTTTACCATCGGTCAAGCAAGCCTGAAGCAAATGATCACCCTCATTGATATTGATGGCGTTTATACCGTTTGCCCTTGGCCTAGAGTAGGCTTCCAGCGATGTTTTCTTAATGGTACCCTTTTTGGTACACATGATGATGAAATTATTTTCCAAGTATTCTTGGTCTTTCAAGTTGATAACCTTGATGTAGGCCTTAATCTTTTCTTCCTTGGGAATATTGACTATATTTTGGATAGCCCTTCCACGTGACGTTCTGCTTCCTTCCGGGATTTCAAAGGCACGCAACCAGAAACAGCGGCCAGCTTCGGTGAAGAACAACATATAGTTGTGGGCTGATGCTGTAATGATGTGTTCGGTGAAGTCCTCGTCTTTCGTGCTTGATCCGAGCGATCCCTTACCTCCACGGGCTTGAATGCGGTATTCGGTAAGTGGTGTACGTTTTACATAGCCTTCATGCGAGATGGTGATGACAATCTCCTCATCGTCGATGAAGTCTTCCATACGCATATCTTCAGCCGAGTGTACTATATGCGAGCGTCGCTCGTCACCATACTTTTCTTTTATTTCGAGCAGCTCATCCTTAATGATCTGCATGCGCAAGCCCTCATCGGCCAGTATAGCCTTCAAATGCTCGATGGTTTTCATCAATTCGGCATATTCTTCCTTGATCTTATCACGTTCGAGTCCCGTGAGTCTCCTCAGTGTCATGTCCAAGATGGCTCTTGCCTGAATATCACTGAGACCAAAGCGTTCCATCAAGCCAGTACGTGCATCCTCTGGCGTGTCGGAGGCGCGGATAAGCTGTATTACTTCATCAAGATGATCCAAGGCAATGAGCAAACCTTCCAGAATATGCGCACGTTTCTCGGCTTCTGCAAGTTCAAATTTGGTACGGCGAATGACCACCTCATGCCTATGCTCCACGAAATGGTGGATCATATCCTTTAGGTTCAACAACATGGGCCTACCTGAAACCAGGGCTATGTTATTGATACTAAATGAGGTTTGTAGAGCCGTGTACTTGAATAAATTGTTCAGCACGACGGAGGCATTGGCATCTCGCTTTATTTCATATACAATGCGCATTCCTTGCCTGTCGGACTCATCGCGAATGGCCGAAATGCCTTCAATTTTCTTTTCGTTGACCAAGTCTGCCGTGCGCTTGATCATATCGGCCTTATTGACTTGATAAGGAATTTCGCTGACGATGATGACTTCCCGATCATTTTTGACGGTTTCAATTTCGGCCTTTGCCCTCATCATCACTCTACCTCTACCTGTCTCAAAAGCTTCTTGGACACCTGCGTATCCATATATCAGGCCTCCTGTTGGGAAATCAGGAGCCTTTATGTGCTTCATCAACTCCGAAATTTCTATTTCCCTATTGTCTATATAGGCAATAGTACCGTCCACTACCTCGCTTAGGTTGTGCGGGGCCATATTGGTGGCCATACCCACGGCAATACCCGATGCACCGTTAACCAATAGATTGGGGATTTTCGTGGGCAATACACTCGGCTCTTCCAGCGTATCGTCAAAGTTGAGCTGGTAATCAATGGTGTCTTTGTTGATATCAGCCAGCATCTCTTCGGCTATCTTTTTAAGCCTTGCTTCCGTATAACGCATAGCCGCAGGGCTGTCGCCGTCTACGGAACCAAAGTTTCCCTGGCCATCTACCAAAGGATATCTCAGGCTCCATTCTTGTGCCAATCGTACCATCGTATCGTATACGGATGAGTCGCCATGTGGGTGGTACTTACCTAAAACGTCCCCCACGATACGGGCCGATTTCTTGTAGGGCTTATTGCTTGTGACACCTAAGTCCAACATGCCGTAGAGCACCCTCCTGTGTACAGGTTTAAGTCCATCCCTCACATCGGGAAGGGCACGAGAAACAATGACAGACATAGAGTAATCTATGTAAGCCGATTTCATTTCTTCTTCAATACTGATGGGGATGATCCGGTCGTTTGCCGGTATTAGGTTATCGTCGTTTTCTGTTTCGTCAGCCATAATTAAATTTAATCAACTGGCAATCCATTCCTAGATTGCGCAGGCGAAATTAACAATTTTTTATTGATGTTGCGCACATTAATGTGCTTAATACACGAGCCAATCTCTCTCCTTCAGCAGCTGGCTCTGTGTTTTTTCCTCCAATGAACCGACAAGTGGTTTATAATTGTATATCCAGTTGGCCTGTGGAGGCATACTCATGAGTATTGATTCTATCCTGCCATTGGTTTCCAGCCCGAATTTGGTACCAGAATCGTATACTAAATTAAACTCCACATACCTGCTCCTCCTCACAGATTGCCACTGTTTATGCGAATCGTCATAGGATTTACCTCGGTTTCTGAACATCAATTCGGTATAGATAGGTGCAAAACTTTTGCCCAGATGAACACTGAAATCAAATAATTCCTCATAGCTCAGGTCTGTGTTCTTCGGAGTCAGCTTGTCGTAGAACACGCCTCCTATCCCCCTTGTTTCGTGCCGATGCTTGATGTAGAAATAGTCGTCTGCCCACTTCTTGAACCAAGGATAGAATTTGGGGCTTGCCGCATCGCAAACTTTTTTTAACTCGCCATGGAAATATTTGGCATCTTCGGCAATGATGTAATGTGGCGTTAGGTCGATGCCACCACCAAACCATCGGGTTTGCTCGTTCAGCTCGAAGTAACGGATATTCATGTGGATAATGGGCATCCACGGATTTAGGGGGTGTATCACAATGGAAACGCCAGTAGCGAAAAACTGATCATCACTTACCTGAAATGCCTTCTTGATATTCTCTGGCAGCTGCCCGTGTACGGCCGAAAAGTTCACCCCTCCTTTTTCTATCACGTTTCCCTGCTGGATAATTCTGGTACGGCCTCCACCGCCTCCTTCCCTATCCCATAGCTCTTCCTCAAATTTGGCTCCCCCATCGGCGCTTTCAAGAGCTTGGCATATCTCATCTTGTATGGTTCGGTATGCCGAAGCAATTGCTTCCTTTGTTGTCATCCTGCAAATATAAGGCAATAGGACTAAAGCTGAAAGTCCCATTCGACACACAATCGTTTGATAGTCCATTTGCGAGCAGAAATATAAAATCTATTGAGAACGAAACTGACTGCGTTCCTACTTCGTATGACAAAGACGATGAGAACAGCAATGAGGAACGGACTTAATCGCCGAAAAGCAGGAATTACCCAGAGAAGACATATTCAACTACTCTTCCCAATAGTTCAAATCCTTGTCGAAAGTCTCTTCCAAGCGCGACAGTGCGAATATGGCGATAAGCGACAATAATACCACAACGCCCATACCAGCATGGATGATACCCCATTTTCCTACCAAGAACTCAAACAGAAAGGTGCTGGGTATCAATGCCGCTCTCACAAAATTGGGAGCGGTGGTAGCTACTGTTGCCCTTAGATTGGTGCCAAACTGCTCGGATGATATGGTAACGAAAGTAGCCCAATAGCCAACGGACAGCCCCATGAAAAAGGCCAGCCACTTGAATTGGGCTTGCGTAATGCCAGTAGAGGTAAGGTAAAGAAATGAACTTATCAGAATGAGTATCTGAAACAATAGGACGGCCTTTTTTCGCGAGCGCGTCATTTGAGCAAAGAGTCCGGCAAAGATATCGCCCAGAGAGATACCTATATAGGCAAACATAATACCCTCACCTGCGCTCAGGGTGGTCGGTGAACCCAATGCATGGCCAAACTCTGGCGCTTGGGTGATAAAGATCCCAACCACAAACCAGATGGGCAGACCAATGAGCATGCAGTACAGGTAACGTAGGAAACGCTCTTTGTTATTGAATAACATAAGTATATTGCCCTTGCTCCATTTGGACTGTTCCTCCCCTTGCTTAAACAAATGCGATTCAAATGCTCCTAGGCGCATCAGTAGCAATAGTATGCCCATACCGCCCCCTACGAAATAAGCGTTGCGCCAATTGAAATGTTCTGCTACATAGAAAGCGACAATAGCACCCAACACGCCGATCCCTGCAATGAGCATGGTACCATAACCCCTCTTCCCTTTGTCCATACTTTCGCTCACCAAGGTAATGCCGGCACCAAGTTCGCCTGCCAATCCTATTCCGGCAATGAAACGAATCCAGGCATATTGATGGATTTCCTGTACGAGTCCATTGGCCATGTTGGCCAAGGAGTATAGCAATATCGACCCAAAAAGTACCTTGATACGGCCATACCTGTCTCCTATGATGCCCCAGATGATGCCACCCAATAGCAGTCCGGCCATTTGCATATTCAGCACATACTCGCCATCGGTGCGCATATCCTCTGCGGGGATACCGATATCCCTGAAGCTATTGATGCGTACAATGGAAAATATGACCAAATCGTATATATCTACGAAATATCCTAGCGATGCAATGAGTACCAACAGCCAAACGCCCTTTTTGCTAGAATCAGATTTAGTTTCTTGTGACATGTTCATGAAAAATTGGGCTAAAATAAAAATAATTCGAAAGGAAAAAGCAATTGCCTTTTATTTATTCCTGCCTTTAAATTCTTCCCATTTGGCTCGTATATAAACGATAATATCATAATCGGATGATGAGTTTATCCAATCGTAGTCTGGAAGATAGTTTATCATGAACAAATCCAAATCCTTTCCTTCCAGTTTTGTGATGTTTGATACCAAGGCGCGATTGAAGCGTTGTTCCACCATATCGGCCTCAAAATCCTTTTGCAATGTTCTTTGAAGCCGTCTGGCATCTCTTCCTGACTTTCCCAGTGCGTTATACAATTTGGTTATATCTAATGCAAAACCTACACCTACCGTAAACATGTTCTTAGTGTCTCCTTTCGAATAGATATCCTTGTATTCCCTTCGATTCTCTTCCAATTTCTGTTGAGGCGATGTATTGCGTCTTGACGTAATGAATACTTCCGGGAGCACAATACTCATTGTTTTCAATTTTACCTGATAATAGGTGGATTCATTTACCGTCAGGGTATCCGTCAAGTGCCTAGGTGATAAAAAAACAAGCCGATCTCCTTTCCGTGCCTCCAGATGAAAGAGCCCTTGTCTATCGCTTTGAAAGATGGTATCCCTATTTATATGCTTAATAAATATGCTATTCAGCGGGATATTCGTTTCTCGGTCGGACACCATGCCCTTTATAAGCCTGTTGGGTTGTCCCAGGCCTTCCTTAGTGAGATGAATTAAAAATACTATTACTATAGAAATGACACGAATGGACATAGCCAGTTTTTTCACTTTGAAATGTCTATGAGCTTTCTAAAATAGCTATTTAATAATTGGTTTGCCTCTGTTTAACATCATTTAACACAGAGATTGTTGATTTACTTTAATGTTATTGCGATGGTTTTAAGTCTGCACAGTAGCCTAGATGTTGTGATTTTGATTAAATAGCCCTAGCTTTGTATTATGCTTGCATAATAAATTTGCCGTTATGAATTTATCTGAAAACAGTCTGAAATGGGTAATGCGCTTATATCCCCCACTTTTCTTCCAACGAATATGGACCAAGAAAGTCCATAAGGATTTCCTTGGGGTAGATGTAAAAATAAACCATAGCCTATGGAACAAGAACTATAACGGTTCCATTTTCGGCGGCACCATTTTCGCAGCATCTGATCCTTTCTATGCGTTGCTGTTCGATCAGATATTTAGAAAAAAAGGTTATAAGACAAGGGTTTGGCTCAAAAGCGCTGAAATTAATTACCTGAAGCCAGGTAGGCATTATCTCCACTACACTATTACCATTTCACCAGAGCTGATCGGTGAAGTACAGCAAGCGTTGGATCATCAGGGGAAATTCACAAAAAAACTTCCTATTAGTATTTTCGATAAAAATGGCTTACTTTGTGCTGAGGTGCAGAACGAAGTCTATGTTCGCAATCTGTTATATCAAGGTGAACGTCAAAGCATTTCGTACTAATCTGTTTGTTTTTTTGCACCCCAAATTTGAATTGTAATCACTTAAACAAAGTCTAAGGTGAATATCAAGCATTTAATTCTTCAAGGAGAAGGTGAACGACTCGATTTCAAGAACAAGATAAGTAGTGAGGTGAAAATTGCCAAAACGCTAGTTGCTTTTGCCAATAACAAGGGAGGCAGGCTGCTCGTGGGTATTGCCGACGATGGTACGATTAGAGGTGTGAAGAATGAAGAAGAAGAACGCTATACACTGAACAAGGCTGCAACTTTGTATTGCAAGCCGATAGTTGATATCCGTTTTGAAGAAGCGTTTGTCGACGATAAGGTTGTGCTTATCGCCGAGGTTTCCGAAAGTGACACCAAGCCGCATTTTGCCTTAGACGAGCAAAAAAAATGGTGGGTATATATCCGTATCAAGGATAGAAGCCAGCTTGCGGGCAAGGTAGTGGTAGACGTCCTGAAACGATCGTCGTTGCCAGATGGCGTTTTCATTTCCTATTCCGAAAAGGAAAAGAACATGTTGGAGTACATTCAGACGCAGGAAAAGGTCCTGTTATTGGATCTCTGTAAGCATATGAAGCTATCGAGAAGGAAAACACAAAAGATATTGGTAGACCTTATATTAGCAGGATTGATCAAGGTCAGTATGTCCGAAAAGGGCGAATATTACTCGGCCATGCCCGAAGCGGTATAAGCTCGGAAAAGGGATAAATTGCATATCCCTATCAATTTGTCTAAGTTTGCCCAAAACAATCTTCATGAAATATTGCATATATCTTTTTGTAGGGCTTTCTTTACTAGCGCTAGGGGCATGTCAGCAGCATGGTGCAAGCGAACAGGATGAATTGCTGAAGGACATCATGGCTGATCATGACAGCATTATGCCCAGGGTGGGAGTATTTGTACGTTACAATATGGCTTTGGATTCCGTACTGGACCAATTACCGGCACAAAAGTTAGCCAATCCGACATTGGATACCACTGCCAAGCGGACTAAGCTATTGGCTATAAAAAGTGCCTTGGAAAGTGCTACGGACAGTATGAACGAATGGATGGCCAACTTTGAGCCCGATCAATCTGAAAAGACGGCTCAAGAGGCAAAGGATTACTTAGAGGCTGAAAAGGGAAAGCTGGAAAAAATGAAAGTAGCCTTTAAAAACGTCGACTCGCTATTGCTTGCCAATCCATTAAGATAATAATTGTAAATTATTTAAAATGAAATATATAATAAATAATTCAAAGTGGTTTTATCTTCTTTCAGCACTAATGATGGCAACAGCCGCCTGCAAGCAGAACGGGAATTCGGAAAAGCTGCCTATTTTGGGAAAACGAGAAGCAGTCTCAAAAATAGTGAATGGCAATGAGCTAATAGATACGCTATATCAAACGATTCCTGCCTTTTCGTTCCTGAATCAGGACAGTACCGAGATTAATCAATCCGATTTCTCCAATTCCATTTACGTAACTGATTTCTTTTTCACTACATGTCCCAGCATATGTCCCATTATGAGCAGAAACCTGCTACAGGTACTTGACAAATACAGGGGCAACGAAGAAGTGAAGATCCTATCTCATACCATCAATCCAAAATATGACAGACCTTCCGTATTGAAGAAATACGCGGATAAGTTGGGCATAGAAGGCAATCAATGGGAATTTGCCTGGGGGCCGCAGGCAGATATCTATAAGATGGCCGACAGTTATATGGTCTTTGCCAAGGAAGATCCCAATGCTCCAGGTGGTTTTGAGCATCAAGGTTGGTTCATCCTAGTGGATAAGCAGGCCCGCATACGTGGCGCTTATGATGGCACTGATGCAGATCAAGTAAGTAAATTGCTGAGCGATATGGACATATTACTGGCAGAATACCATGAGCAATAGATCATTGACTGTACTAGGCACTTTGCTCGCCATCGTTGCTGTACTTTACGCCTGCCAGGGAGAAGAAGCTATCAGAAAGGCACAATACTATACCAATGGGCAAAAACTATATGCGCAAAGATGTCAAAACTGCCATGGAAGCAATGGCGAAGGCTTAGGACAGTTATATCCGCCTCTTTCGGATACGATTTATTTGGCAGGTAACCTGAACAAGGTAGCTTGCATGATAAAATTTGGAAGCAATGAAACCATTGAGGTACTCGGGAAGATCTATGACTCGGAAATGCCTCCAAATAAGGATTTGACCGATCAGGATATTGCCTATATCATGACCTATATCGGCAATTCATTCGGCAATGAATTGGGATGGATCAAAACAGAAGAGGTAACCAATAGTTTAGCGGCTTGCAATAAAGGTGATTAACTATTGACTAACAAGCGATGATTACGCTTGACGCATATTGCGGGGTTGACGAAAAGATAAAGGCTTATAAACTTGTTTTAGCCTGTCGGATTTGTAATTGACTTATCGCGGTAGTAATCGTATATTTGCGACCGAGTAAGCCGTTCTATCGCTGTTTCGATTTATCGGAAGAGAGGAAAGTCCGGGCAACATAGAGCATCTCGCTTCCTAACGGGAAGGATCTCGGCGTAGGTCGGGGTACGGAAAGTGCCACAGAAAACAAACCACCTCGAGCAATCGGGGAAAGGGTGAAAACGTGAGGTAAGAGCTCACGGCCTTGTATGGCGACATGCATTGCGGTAAACCCCGGGAGTTGAAAGACCAAATAGGTTCTGGATGGGGTGGCTCGTCCCAAATGACCGTCTCTGGCGGTCATAGCCAGAATGGGTAGGTCGTTTGATCCCGACAGCAATGTCGGGGCTAGATAAATGATAGAAATCCCAATGCACAATTGGGAGACAGAACCCGGCTTATAGGCTTACTCTTTTTTACATTTTTTTCAATCAATTTGGCGGAATCCATATTGAAGGTATCGAGGCTATCGAAATTATGACAAAAATATTAATCATTGATGATGAACGTGCCATTCGTAGCACGTTGAGGGAGATTTTAGAATACGAAGATTATCAGATTGTTGATGTCGACAATGGTATAGAGGGTCTGGATGTCATCAAGAAAGAGGCAATTGATTTGGTGCTATGCGACATTAAAATGAGTCGTATGGATGGCATGGAGGTGCTGACAGAAGCCCTTAAGATAAAGCCTGACCTACCCTTTATCATGATTTCTGGACATGGAACGATTGAAACAGCGGTGGAGGCCAGCAAAAAAGGGGCCTACGATTTTATCAGTAAACCACCCGATCTTAATCGATTGCTCATAACGGTACGCAATGCCTTGGAAAGAGGATCGCTAGTCAGCGAAACCAAGGTGCTGAAGCGACGTGTAAGCAAAACTAGAGACATCCTCGGCCATTCTGATGCCATCAATAGGATCAAGGAAACCATAGAGCGCGTAGCGCCTACAGAGGCTCGGGTATTGATAACCGGGGCCAACGGAAGCGGAAAGGAACTGGTCGCAAGATGGCTTCATGAAAAATCCCACCGGGCGGATGCCCCTTTAATAGAGGTCAATTGTGCAGCCATTCCCAGCGAATTGATTGAGAGTGAGTTATTTGGACATGAAAAGGGGTCGTTTACCTCCGCCGTAAAGCAACGTATCGGTAAGTTCGAACAAGCAGACAAGGGAACGTTGTTCCTCGATGAAATAGGCGACATGAGCCTTTCTGCCCAAGCCAAGGTATTGCGTGCTCTTCAAGAAAACAAGATTACGCGCGTAGGAGGCGATAAGGAGATTGAGGTAAACGTGCGTGTTATCGCGGCTACCAACAAGGATCTCCTAAAAGAGATTGAAGACGGCAATTTTCGGATGGACCTATACCATCGCCTAAGTGTGATACTCATACATGTACCGCCATTGAGCGAACGCAAGGACGACATTGCGATTATTGCAAATCATTTTTGCGATGAGATTTGCGGCGATTATGGTATGCCGGTAAAACAATTTACACCTGAAGCGATACTAGCGTTGCAAAGTCTCCCTTGGACAGGCAATATCCGGGAATTGCGCAATATGGTAGAACGTTTGATCATTCTAACGGACAAGGTGATTACCGATAAGGATGTAGTTGCTTTTGCCAACCCCTCCTCTCCTGCCGTTCACTCACAGCAAACTGCTGTCACCTCGCAAGGCAAACTTTACGAAAGTGACGCGGAAGAAGAAGCAAACGGAAGGGCGGCAAATAATGCAGAAACATATAATTTCGATCAGTTTAAATCTTTTCAGGATTACAAGGATTTTGCAGAAAGGGAATATATCAAATATAAGTTGGAACACAATGCTTGGAATGTCTCTAAGACAGCCGATGATATAGATATACAACGAAGCCATCTCTATAGCAAGATAGAGAAATATGGATTAAAGCGAAATTGATGCTGCTTTACGATGCGTTAGCTCGTGGCGGTTTTCATCAATTCCAATTGGGGTTTTGTGGAAAACTGGCGATGTGTGCGTATCTCGGGCCAAGGCTAATGACCGCCTGCTTCCAAAGATCTTCGCTATCATTTTCATATACCATGCCTGGATTATAGCTATTGCCTACTATCCAGGCATTTTCCTTAAGCTCTTTTTCCAATTGCCCTTTTTGCCAGCCGGAATAACCTATGAAAAATTTAATTTCATGCTCTTTTATGGCTTGTTCATCAATGAGTAATTTCAAGGCCTCAAAATTACCTCCCCAATATAGGTCCTCCCCTATCTGTATTCCACTGTTTAATTTGTCATAGGCACGATGTACGAATTGAATGGAGTTTTGGGCAACGGGTCCACCAATGAATAATGGGAAATGTGCTTCATCCATGCCTACCATAACATCGTTGAGTGATAGATTGCTAGGTTGATTGATGATCAAACCGATGGTACCATCGTCATTGTGTTCGCAAAGCAAGATGACTGAGCGCGTAAAATTGGGATCGAGCATAAAGGGTTCGGAAAGTAAAATACTGCCTACCTGCGGAACAAATTGATTGTGTATTCCCATGATGATAAATTTTATTCTAGTCTCTCCTTGTCAAAAACCAATTAAACATACATATTGTTGTCGTACTTTCCAAATTTCAATAAAAGTCATAATTATCTCACACCCTATATATAAACCGACACCGATTGCCGATTTTTATATTTCAATTTTTTATGTTTGCAACGAATAGGAAATATTATCATGGATTTGCACCTCGAAGACATTCGGGAGGAATATAAGCAAGCTGAGCTGCATGAAAGTAGCGTTAAGGCCAATCCTCTCGAGCAGTTTGACATATGGTTTAAGGAAGCGTTGCTGGCAAAAGTGCCCGAAGTAAATGCTATGACACTAGCTACGGCAGATAGCAAGGGAATTCCCAATGCGCGCATCGTACTGTTGAAACATGCCTCCGAGGAAGGATTCAGTTTTTATACCAACTATGTGAGCGAAAAAGGTGAAGAAATGGCCAAAAATCCATTCGTAGCCCTGGTGTTTTTTTGGTCTCAATTGGAGCGGCAGGTCCGCGTGCTAGGACAAGTCGAAAAGCTATCTGTTCAAGAATCTACGGCCTATTTTCATTCCAGGCCTATTGGAAGTCAGCTGGGAGCATGGGCATCGCCACAAAGCAAGGAAATACCGAATAGAGAATATCTTCAGAAAAGAATTAAGGAACTTGAAACGGAATATGAGGGCAATGAAGTCCCCAAACCACCGCATTGGGGTGGCTATTTGGTAAGGCCTTTTAGGGTTGAATTTTGGCAGGGACGCCCCAATAGGCTGCACGATCGTATTCGATATGAATTGGTAGACAATAATTGGGAGATTGTTCGTTTGGCTCCTTGACTTTTTTATCTTGACTTAATGATAGATTTAACGCATATAAAAAGTATCATCTCGCAGACTTGTGGCGAGCAGGCTATCCTCGGTGAGGAGCTGACTGGTCTGCAACCAACCCTTATCATCCACATGGACTACCTGGTGGCAGTATGCGCGGCACTCAAGAAAAATCCTGATACGTGGTTTGATTTCTTATCCTGTATCAGTGCCGTGGATCTGGGCAATGAAGGTTTCGGAGTCGTTTATCACCTTAGTTCTATTCCCAAGAAAGAACAGCTCTGCCTTAAGGTGAACGTGCCTGCAAACCGCGATGATCAGACTACCTTGCCCCTTGTACCCAGTGTAAATTCGGTTTGGAAAACGGCTGAATGGCATGAGCGCGAAGCTTATGACCTAATGGGGATATTTTTCGAAGGGCATCCAGATCTCAGGCGTATTCTGCTGCCAGACGATTGGGATGGCTATCCTCTGCGCAAGGATTATAAGGATGCCGAAACTTACCATGGTATAGCTATAAACCCGACAAGATGAGCGAAACCATAAACACGATTCCCGTCGGCCGTACGCAAGAGGCTGTAGACAAGTATCAGCAACGTATGCAAGATTTAAAGGACGGCGAGATGGTTATCAATCTGGGACCGCAGCACCCTTCTACGCACGGCGTGCTTCGGTTGGAATTGATTACTGATGGCGAAATCGTAAAGGAAATCGTACCCCACTTGGGCTATCTGCACCGTTGCTTTGAGAAACACGCCGAATCCATGAGTTATGGCAAGGTCATACCGTTCACCGATAGGTTGGACTACCTCGCTTCAATGAACAATAGCCATGCCTATGTTATGGGAGTGGAACGGATGTTGGGCATAGAAAACAATATACCCAAGCGAATAGAGTACATCAGGGTGTTGGTGTGCGAGTTAAATCGTATAGCATCGCACCTGATTGCAGTTGGGACTTATGGTATCGACATAGGAGCCACTACCCCGTTTTTATGGTGTTTTAGGGACCGAGAGCATGTTATGAATATGCTGGAGTGGGCATCAGGTTCTCGTATGCTTTACAATTATATCTGGATTGGCGGGTTATTTTATGATCTACCTGTGGGATTTGAGGAACGTTGCACTGAATTCGTACGCTATTTCAAACCTAAGCTGGTCGAACTTGACGACTTACTTACCAATAACCAGATTTTTATCTCTCGTACCGCCAATGTGGGCGCTCTTCCGCTGAGCACGGCCATAGACTATGGATGCTCTGGCCCCATGTTACGCGCTTCTGGGCTGAAATGGGACCTGCGCCGAGTGGACAATTACTCCGTCTATCCCGAACTGGATTTTGAGATCCCGATAGGTACGGGTGCCATGGGATCCGTGGGCGATTGTTGGGATAGGTATAAAGTGAGGATAGATGAGGTGAAGGAATCTGTAAAGATTATTGAACAATGCTTGGAAAGACTCCAGAAGGAGTTCAAACGGACACCCGATTTCGATCCACGGGCACTGGTTCCAAAAAAAGTGAATCCCAAGCCCCAAGATTATTATGTGAGAGCGGAAAATCCCAAGGGAGAATTAGGTTTTTATTTCGTAACCGATGGCAAAAACGATATTCCAAGACGTGTCAAATGCCGAGCTCCTAGCTTCCATAATCTTTCAGTACTTCCTGAAATTGGTAAGAATACTCCTATTGCCGATTTGATTGCCATTTTAGGCTCAATTGATATAGTATTGGGAGAAGTAGATCGATGAAAAAATAAGAATATAAATGCGTTATCTAATTATTTTTCAGGCAATCGTTGCCGCTGTAGCTGGACTGCTCATATCGAGTATGTCTTGGGTAGGCAAAATGGGTATCAATATCGCGTACAAAGAGTATGCAGTGTTAAAATCATGGTGGAAAGTAGCAATTATTTTATTTGCCATCCAGCTATTGCTTATTTTAATCCAATGGTTATTGACAAGCAATAGTGGAAAAAGGAATAAGGGATGGATGTTTCTTTTCTTAGCATTGGGAATTATGGGATTGGTCATTACCTACCATGATTTCCAAAATACGCTCTCTCATAAATTGCTTAAGGAAAAGTTCCGTTCAGGAGTTTATCTGTTTTGGCTCGGTTGGCTGGTATCGAGTGTCTTTTTCCTAACAAAAAGTAATAAAATATTGGCTATTGGTAATAAAAATACGGTGGTGACAAAAATTTGACAATAAAAATTAAAAATTTATGTAAAAATATTTGGATTAGTGTAGTTGAAACACTATCTTTGTATCATCATAATTTAGGTTTATAATTGGTTAGTAAAGGTTCTTGGTCTCCCCGGCCAAGGACCTTTCTTTTTATACGGTAGTTATGGATTTTATAGATATTGTATGTCATTGAATCTATAGTTAAGCTATTTTGCTCTATTGATAATTAAACGGATAATTTCAGCAATGGCCTTCCTGGATTCTGGGAAACCAAGGATCATAAAAACGTGTGGCATTTCCTCATACTCATAATAGTTGATGTCCACGCCTTGTGATTCGCATAAGGATCTGAATTTCCGGGCATCTGCCACAAAAATATCATGCGTGCCGATGAAAACGCTAATTTTTCCAAAGTCTTTAAGCGGGCCGTGAATCGGGCTGAGCAAGTAATTGCTGACATCTGTATCGCCAGCATAGGCCCTTCCTGCCATTTGCAAACCCTGTATACCTAAAAACGCATCTTTCGGATCAATGGCTTTCATATCCGGATTGGACGTGCTGACATCCAGCCATGGAGACAGCAAGATGGTCTGTGCAGGTGGCTCGATGCCTTCGTTTTTCATTTTCTGAGACAGTGCCAATGAAAAGCCCCCACCAGCCGAGTCACCCATAACAATGAGATTTTCTGCTCCGTGTTTGGCGAGCAGATCTTTGTATAGTGGCTCGATCATGGTGAAAGAATCTTTATATGTAAACGCCGGCGCCAATGGATAATCGGGAAAAATAACGGTGCACTTGCTCTTGATGATCAGGTCGCGAACAAACTGCCAGTGCTGCAATGCCGCAGGATGGATATATCCGCCGCCGTGCAAAAACAGCACAATGGTATCGCTTGCATCTTTCTTGGGCGACAACGTATATACATTCCGTCCGTTCGCTCGTTCGGTTTCAACATGCAGTCTATAACGTAACCATTTAGGCGGTTCGGGTCTGTAACTTTTCAGGTCGATCTGACCAGAAAGCATTTCTTTCTCCCAACTTCCTTTCGTATTCGTCAAGCGAAGGAGTTTTTGAAAAATTTTGCTTTTGATACTTGCCATAATTGTATTGTTTATTTTGTGAGTTTTAAACTATTAAGGAACTAAGTTCCATTAAGAAAACAACCTTAATACCCTTAACTTCTCAATGGTTCTATTTTTCTAACCATTAAGGAATGAAGTTCCATTAAGAAAACAACCTTAATACCCTTAACTTCTTAATGGTTCTATTTTTCTAACCATTAAGGAATGAAGTTCCATTAAGAAAAGAACCTTAATATCCTTAACTTATTAATGGTTCTATTTTTCTAACCATTAAGGAATGAAGTTCCATTAAGAAAAGAACCTTAATATCCTTAACTTCTTAATGGTTTTCTCAAAAAATTTAAACCATTAAGGGATTTAAGGGACATTAAGAAAAAAACCTTAATATCCTTAACTTCTCAATGGTTCTATTTTTCTAACCATTAAGGAATGAAGCTCCATTAAGAAAACAGCTTAATCCCCTTAACTTCCCTGCCTACCGGCAGGTAGGTTGATGGTTTTTCAAGTATTTAGGGTCTGCTGAAAAACTCTATTCGTTTTGTTAACCAATGAATTATAGTTATTTTTAGGTTGTCAAGTGCAAGGATTTATGAAAAAAGCATCAAAAAGGCGTGCACCTAGCCCTATTTATAGCAGTCCGAATCAGCTCATTATTGAGGGATTTGAGTCTCCTTTTGATCGTCATCTTAACCCAGAAAACCGTTGGGTTAAGTTAGCTCATCTGCTTCCCTGGGATAGTTTGTCGAACATTTATTACAAAGCATTTCCCAAGAAAGATA